>NZ_VANP01000050.1:0-708 GCF_005864065.1 Microbispora triticiradicis
GGGTGTTTGGTGGTGGGGTGGGCTGGTTTGCCTGGTTGTTGTTTGTGAATTGCATAGTGGACGCGAGCATCTTTGTGGCCAAGTTTTTTAGGGCACACGGTGGATGCCTTGGCATCAGGAGCCGATGAAGGACGTGGGAGGCTGCGTTAAGCCTCGGGGAGTCGCCAACCAGACGTTGATCCGGGGATGTCCGAATGGGGAAACCTAGCACCAGTCATGTGGTGTTGCCGCCGTCTGAATGTATAGGGCGGTTGGTGGTAACGCGGGGAAGTGAAACATCTCAGTACCCGTAGGAGAAGAAAACAATTTAGTGATTCCGTGAGTAGTGGTGAGCGAAAGCGGAGGAGGCTAAACCGTGCGCGTGTGATAGCCGGCGGGCGTTGCGTGTGCGGGGTTGTGGGACCTTCCGGGGGAGACCGCCGTCTCTTCAGGCAGTGAGAAATCGGTGGGGTAGTCGAACGCTCTGGGAAGGGCGGCCGTAGACCGTGAGAGCCGGGTAGGCGAAACCTTGTCGACTGTTGGGAGTGTTCCCGAGTAGCACGGGGCCCGAGAAATCCTGTGTGAATCTGCCAGGACCACCTGGTAAGCCTAAATACTTCCTGATGACCGATAGTGGACTAGTACCGTGAGGGAAAGGTGAAAAGCGCCCCGGTGAGGGGTCGTGAAATAGTACCTGAAACCGTGTGCCTACAAGCCGTAGGAGCGTAG
>NZ_VANP01000051.1:0-600 GCF_005864065.1 Microbispora triticiradicis
AAGCCCGTGGCCCAACCACTTGTGGGGGGAGCGGTCGAAGGTGGGGCTGGCGATTGGGACGAAGTCGTAACAAGGTAGCCGTACCGGAAGGTGCGGCTGGATCACCTCCTTTCTAAGGAGCACCGGCCGGCCCTGATGGGTTCACCCGTTGTGGTGAGTCTGAGGGTTGGTCCATGCCGGGTTCAGGGACGCGTGTTCCCTGCTCGGTGAGCTCATTAGTGGAGCACTGGTTATTCGGATCGGCCGGGTTCGGCCGCCGGGGTGAGTACCGTCGCGGGTCTCCTTCACGGGAGGTCTGCGGAGTGGGAAATCATCCGGTGGGAGCTTGGTGGGTTCGGGCACACTGTTGGGTCCTGAGGGAACGGACCGTTCGCTGGCCACTGCTTCTGCGGTGGCCGCTTGCGAGAGGGTCGGGTTTTCTCTCTGGGGCTGGTCTCCTGCCATACCGGCTTCCGCTCTCCTTGTGGGGGTGGGGGTGTTTGGTGGTGGGGTGGGCTGGTTTGCCTGGTTGTTGTTTGTGAATTGCATAGTGGACGCGAGCATCTTTGTGGCCAAGTTTTTTAGGGCACACGGTGGATGCCTTGGCATCAGGAGCCGATG
>NZ_VANP01000052.1:0-566 GCF_005864065.1 Microbispora triticiradicis
GGCTCGATCCTGGGTCTGCTGATCTTCACGGTGATCACCAACCTGTTCATCCTCAACGGGCTGAACACCGCCGACCAGCTTGTCGCCAAGGGCGTCATCATCGTCGCCGCCGTGCTGCTGCAGCGGCAAAGCCTCAAATCAGCGACCTGACCCCCGAACTCCGCCTGGCCACCGCCCCACGGCCGTGGTCCCGGCCTCTCACGCCCTTTGTCAGCACGTCCATCCCCACTGCAAGGAGAAAGAAATGACGCAGAACCCCGGCCGCCGGGGCTTCCTCTTCGGCGGAGCCGTCATCGGCGCAGGCGCCCTCATCACCGCCTGCACCAGCAACGAGCCGGCCGCGCAGGCCAGCGCTCCGGCCGCGGCGCCGGCGGCGGCGGCCAGCGGCGGCAACGACGCCCCTGGCGACAAGGTCGTCATCGGCTTCTCGGCCCCGGCCGCCGACCACGGCTGGATCGCCGCGATCAGCAAGAACGCCGCGGACGCCGCCAAGCAGTACTCCGACGTGGAGCTCAAGGCGGTCGAGCCGACCAACGACATCAACCAGCAGATCTCGGCGGTGGAGT
>NZ_VANP01000053.1:0-558 GCF_005864065.1 Microbispora triticiradicis
CTGTGCCGTCAGGTGCGGTCGGTGGCGGAGGTGTCGGCGTTGCTGCGGATTCCGCTGGGTGTGGTTCGTGTGGTGATCGCGGACATGGCGGCGGAGGGGTTGGTGCATGTGCATCAGCCGCAGTTGGAGGCGGGTAAGCCGGATCTGAACTTGCTGGAAAGGGTGCTCAGTGGACTTCGCAGGCTCTAGCCGGGGGCTGACCTCGACGAAGATCGTGGTCGCGGGGGGTTTCGGTGTGGGCAAGACGACTTTCGTGGGGGCGGTGTCGGAGATCGTGCCGTTGACGACGGAGGCGGTGATGACCGACGCGTCGGCGGGTGTGGATGATGTGGGGCTGGTGCCGCACAAGACGACCACGACGGTGGCGATGGATTTCGGGCGGGTGTCGCTGGACCGGGATCTGATTCTTTATCTGTTCGGTACGCCGGGTCAGCATCGGTTCTGGTTCATGTGGGATGACCTGGTGCGGGGGGCGATCGGTGCGGTGGTGCTGGTCGACACCCGGCGGTTGGCCGACAGTTTTCCCGCGGTGGACTACTTCGAGGAGGCGCGGCTGCC
>NZ_VANP01000054.1:0-546 GCF_005864065.1 Microbispora triticiradicis
GCCCGTGGGGGTGGAGGTCGGGGTGCTGGTGGGCGTCCCGCTCGGGATGGAGCCGGTGGGCTGGAGGGTCCACTGTTTGGTGGCGACCGAGTCGCAGGAGTTCTGCTGGACGAGGGCGCCGGAGGCGGTGGAGTTGTCTGCGGTGTTGAGGCACTTGTCGCTGTTGGCGTTGATGACGCGGTAGGTGGATCCGGAGGCGGTGAGTTCCCAGGTCTGGGAGGTGGCGCCGGTGCAGGTTTCCTGTTGGACGGCTTTGCCGGCGGAGGTGGAGGCGCCGGTGACGCCGGCGCATTTGCCGCTGTTGCCGGCGGTGAGGCGGACGCCGCTGCCTTGGGCCGACAGGGTCCAGGTCTGGTTGGTCGTGCCGGTGCAGGCGGAGACGGTGAGTTGTACGCCGTCGGAGCCGCTGCTGCCGGGGACGGTGAGGCACAGGCCGCTGGCGCCGTTGACGATGCGGTAGGCGCCGGTGGTCGGCGCGGCGTTGGAGACGCCGGTGAACACACCGCCGACCAGGGCCACGACCCCGGCGACGGCGCCGACTACCCC
>NZ_VANP01000006.1:0-522958 GCF_005864065.1 Microbispora triticiradicis
CCGCGCCGCAGGCCGCCGCGCCCGAGCCCGCGCCCGCGCCGATCTCCTCGATCCCGCAGCCCGCGCCCGCCGTGGTCACGCCGCAGCCGGCCCCGCAGGCCCAGCCCGCCCCGCAGCCGCAGGCTCAGCCCGCTCCGGCTCCGCAGCCGCAGGCCCAGCCGGCGCAGCCCGCTCCTGCGGCCGAGCCGACCCCGCTGCCGTCGTCCGGCGAGAGCCCGTACGTCACGCCGCTGGTCCGCAAGCTCGCGGCCGAGCACGGCGTCGACCTCGAGGCGCTGACCGGCACCGGCGTCGGCGGCCGGATCCGCAAGCAGGACGTGATCGAGGCCGCCCGCGTCCAGCGCGAGCAGGCCGCCGCCGCCCCGGCCGCGCCGCAGGCGGCGCCCGCCCAGGCGCCCGCGGCCCCGGCCGCCGCCGCGCCCGCCGCGGCGGAGGTGCGGGTGGACACCACCCTGCGCGGCCGCACCGAGAAGATGTCGCGCCTGCGGCAGACCATCGCCAAGCGCATGGTGGAGTCGCTGCAGGTCTCGGCCCAGCTCACCACCGTGGTCGAGGTCGACGTCACCCGCATCGCCCGCCTGCGCGACCAGGCCAAGGGCGAGTTCCTGCGGCGCGAGGGCGTCAAGCTGTCGTTCATGCCGTTCTTCGCGATCGCCGCGATCGAGGCGCTCAAGCAGCACCCGAAGCTGAACGCCACGATCAACAGCGAGACCAACGAGGTCACCTACTTCGACGTCGAGCACCTCGGCTTCGCGACCGACACCGAGCGCGGCCTGCTCGTCCCGGTGATCAAGAACGCGGGCGACCTCAACATCGCCGGGCTCGCCCGTAAGATCGCCGACCTCGCCGAGCGCACCCGCACCAACAAGGTGAGCCCCGACGAGATCACCGGCGGCACGTTCACGCTGACCAACACCGGCAGCCGGGGCGCGCTGTTCGACACGCCGATCCTCAACCAGCCGCAGGTCGGCATGCTGGGCACCGGCGCGGTCGTCAAGCGCCCGGTCGTCGTGGACACCCCGGAGGGCGAGGTCATCGCGGTCCGCTCGATGGTGTACCTCGCGCTGAGCTACGACCACCGCCTGGTGGACGGCGCCGACGCCGCCCGCTTCCTCACGACGATCAAGCGTCGTCTTGAGGAGGGCCGCTTCGAGGCCCAGCTCGGCCTGGCCTAGTCTCCCGAGACACCGCGAAGCCGTCCCGCATCCCGCGGGGCGGCTTCCGGCGTATAAGGGGCTGTGGAGACGATGACGACTGTGGTGACCGGTGCGTCCGGTCTGCTCGGCTCGGCCCTGGTGAGCGCGCTGCGGGACGACGGGCACGAGGTGCGCCGCCTGGTGCGGCGCGAGCCGGCGGCGCCCGACGAGCGCTTCTGGGACCCGGCGGGCGGGGTTCTCGACCCGGCCGCCCTGGAGGGCGCCGACGCCGTCGTCCATCTCGCCGGGGCGGGGATCGGCGACCGCCGGTGGTCCGACGCGTACAAGCGGGAGCTGGTGGAGAGCCGGGTCTCCGGCACGCGGACGCTCGCCGAGGCGCTGGCCCGCGCGGACGGCGGACCCCGTGTCCTGCTGTCCTCCTCGGCGATCGGCTTCTACGGCGACACAGGCGACCGGGCGGTGGACGAGTCCGCCCCGCCGGGAGAGGGCTTCCTGGCCGACCTGGTGCGCGCCTGGGAGGACGCCACGGCGCCCGCCGCCGAGGCCGGCCTCCGGGTGGCGCGGCTGCGCACCGGGGTGGTGCTCAGCGGCCGGGGCGGCGCGCTCGCCCGGATGCTGCCGATCTTCAGGATGGGCGCGGGGGCCGTCCTCGGCAGCGGCAGGCAGTACGTGTCGTGGATCTCGCTGCCCGACTGGGTGGACGCGGTCCGCTTCCTGCTCTCCCGCGAGGACCTGTCCGGGCCGGTCAACCTGACGGCGCCCGGGCCGGTGACGAACGCGGACTACACCGCCGCGCTCGCGAAGGCGCTGAAGCGGCCGGTGATGCCGGTCCCGGCCCCGCGCCTCGCGCTGCGCCTGGCACTCGGCGAGTTCGCCGACGAGGCCCTGCTCGCGGGCCAGCGGGTGCTCCCCCGGCGGCTCCTCGACGCAGGTCACCGGTTCGCCCATCCCGCCATCGGCGACGCCCTGGCCGCCGTACTCTGAAGAGTCAGTCGATCCGGACACGGAAGTGGTGGGGCATGAGCCGCATCGGGCAGTCGCACATCGTCGCCATCGGGGGCGGCTCGTTCCGGCAGTCGGAGCGGTACGGGTTCATCGAGCCGACCGCGCTGCTGCGCTACGTCCTCGACCTGACCGGGCAGGACCGGCCCAAGCTCGGGCTGCTCGCCACCGCCACGGGCGACGACGCCGACTGGCTGCTGAAGATGTACGGCGCGTTCGCCCGGTGGGACGTCGAGGTCAGCCACCTGACGGTGTTCCCGATGCCGAACGTCGCCGACCCCCGTGAGTGGATCCTGGAGCAGGACGCGATCTACGTGAGCGGCGGCAGCGTCGCCAACCTCGCCGCGCTGTGGCGGCTGCACGGCCTCGACGAGGCGTTCGCCGAGGCCTGGCGGGCGGGCGTGGTGCTGTCCGGGCAGAGCGCGGGGGCGCTGTGCTGGCACGTCGGGGGCAACACCGACTCGTTCGGGCCGAGGCTGCGGCCCTGGTCCGAGGGCCTGGCCCTGCTGCCGTACTCCTGCGGCGTCCACTACAACTCCGACCCGCAGCGGCGGTCGCTGCTGCACGAGTCGGTCGCCTCGGGCGAGCTGCCGGAGGGGTACGCCGCCGACGAGGGTGTGGCGCTGCACTACGTCGGCACGGAGTTCATCCAGGCCGTGACCACCGATCCCCGGGGGTACGCGTACCGGATCGAGCGTGACGGGCCCGCCGTCAAGGAGCTGCGGGTCGAGCCCCGGCTGCTGACCTCCACTACCCTGTCAGCGTGAAGGGCTTGGCCATCGTCCGCCTGGGAGTGGACGTTCCGTACGAGCAGGCCTGGGCCCTGCAGCGGCGGCTGCACGCCCGCCGCGCGGCCGGCGAGATCTCCGACCTGTGCCTGATGCTGGAGCACGCCCCCGTCTACACCGCGGGCAAGCGGACCCTGCCGCAGGAGCGGCCGGCCGACGGCACCCCGGTCATCGACGTGGACCGGGGCGGGAAGATCACCTGGCATGGCCCGGGCCAGCTGGTCTGCTACCCGATCATCCGGATCGCCGACGTCGTCTCCTACCTCCGGCTGCTGGAGGAGGTCCTGATCCAGGTCTGCGCCGACTTCGGGCTGACCGCGCGTCGGGTCGAGGGGCGCGGCGGGCTCTGGGTCCCCGGCGACCCGTCCCACGGGCTGCCCGACCGCAGGCTCGGCACGATCGGGATCCGGGTCACCGGCGGGGTGACCATGCACGGCTTCGCGCTCAACTGCGTGAACGACCTGAGCTGGTACAACCGCATCACCGGAGACCTCACCGGGGACGACGCCGGAGTCACCTCGCTGTCGGCGGAGACCGGCAGGCGCATCACGGTCGACGAGGTCATCCCCTTCGCCGGAAAGCGCCTCGCCGAGGCCCTCGGCGAGGAGCCGTACGACATGTACGAAGAGGAGCTGGGCTAGGGGATCACGGCGGCCCGACGGGGCAGCACCGACAGTGCGAGCCAGATCAGCGACGCGGCCGCCGCCACGTGGACCGCGCTGGTGAGCGGGCCGTCGGGCAGCGGGGCGAGCACCGCCAGCAGCGGCAACGCGACGCCGTATCCGTACACCGCGGGCCGGGGGAACATCCGCGAGCGCGCCATCGAGACGGCGAACAGCACGGTACCGGCCACGAACACCGCGGTCGCGACGAGGAACGCCACCCTGGGCGGCCCCTGGAGCAACCGGCCCGCGATCGTGGGTTCCAGGAAGAACAGGACGATGTTCAGGCTGAACGCGACGCCGGCGAACAGGCCGAGCCCGACGACGTTCACGGCGTAGGCGACGAGCCCGAAGCGCCCTCCGGCCGCGCCGTGGTGCAGGTAGAGGACCGTCAGGGCCGGCGTTCCCAGCGCCGTCCCGATTCCGATGACGAAGCTGGTCGCGGCGGTCTCGCCGGTGAACGCCTCGACCAGTGCCGGGCCCCCGAGTGAGAGTCCCAGCAGGATCGCGCAGATCGCGCCGAAGCGCGGCAGCCAGGTGGAAGACATCACAGAGCGGCTCCTTGCCGTCGTCGGTGGGGATGCGACGACCGTAGGAGGAGCCGGCCGTCAGGAGCAGGTGCCGATCGTCGCGGCCCTCGTCCGGAGGTCACGCGGGGCACGCCGGGGCGGGGTGCCGGACTCCGGAGCGGACCGTGCCGGTCGGCACCTGCCGTCCGGCCTGAACCGGCCCGCGACGATCGCCCCGTTCGCGAGCGGGGCGTAGCCTGACGGCGGGCGGGATCCCGACCGGGAAGCCGCCGCACGGGAGCGGGCCCGGTTCCCGGCGTGGTCCGGTCGCCGGGTCGGCGCCGGGAGGGACACGCTGTCCGGGAGCGGTCCGCCGCCGCACCGGTAGGGAGGGTTCAGGATGGCCTCGCCGCCGGCCGTGCTCGCCACGGCCTCCGTTCCGACGCCGGCCTGTTCCCCCGCACCGCACGCCTCCGGGCGTCCCGTTCCCTGGGTCGCGCCGGTGCTCTACGCCGCGGTCCTGGCGGGCGGGCTGTACTACGACGTCGCCGGCGACGCCCCTCCGTCACCCGCCAAGGTCGCCGCCTTCGTCGCCGGCCTGGTGACGCTGTCCGGCCTGGACGTGCTGGAGCGGCGGCGGCACCGCGTGCGGACGCCCAAAGGCCTCGCGGCCGCCCTGCTGGGAGCGCGGCTGGCCCTGTTCGCCGCGGTCGCGGCCGCCGACACCGCCGGCCTGTCCCGGGTGCTGTTCGTCCTGCTTCCGTTCTCCGCGTACTTCGCCTTCGGCCGCCGGGTCGCCGTCGCACTGGCCGCCGGGTGCCTGGGCCTGCTGATCGCGTGGCTCTCGATCACGGTGCCGGGCTGGCACGTGACCGCGGCGTACGTGTCCGACGTGCTCATGTTCGGCCTGGGCCTGGTCCTCGCCCTCTCCATGGCGGCCGTGGCCGTCGGCGAGCAGGAGTCGCGTACCCGCCTGGAGCACGCGCTGTACGAGGTGGAGGAGTCCCACGCGCGGCTCACCGCGTACGCGGAGCGGGTCGCCGAGCTCACCGCGGCGGAGGAACGCAACCGGCTCGCACGTGAGATCCACGACAGTCTCGGGCACCACCTCACCGCCGCCGCGGTGCAGATGGAGAAGGCGGAGGCGTTCCTCGACCGCGACCGGGCCACCGCCGAGCGCGCGCTGGCCGACGCCCGGTCGTCGGCCGCGCGGGCCTTGGGGGAGGTCCGTCACTCCGTGCGCGCCCTGCGCGGGGAGGCGGGGCCGTTCCGCCTGTCGGAGGCGCTGGCCGAGCTCGTACGGCGCCTGGACGGCGGCGGCCCGCGCGTGACGCTGGAGACGGGCGGCGACGAGTCGGGCTACGACGCCGCGGCGCTGAGGACGCTGTATCGCGCCGCGCAGGAGGCGCTGACCAACGCCTTCAAGCACGCCGCCGCCGGCCGGGTCGCGGTGTCCGTGACCTGCGGGGAGGCGCGGGCGCGGCTCGTGGTGGAGGACGACGGCGGAGGCCTTCCCCCCGGCCCCCGGGAGGAGCGGGGGTTCGGCCTGCGCGGGATGCGGGAACGGGTGCGGCTCGCCGGGGGCGATGTGTCCCTCACGAGTGAGCCGGGTCGCGGCACCACCGTCACCGTGACCGTGCCGCGCGAGCCGGCCGGGGCGGTGTGACGTGACCCCCTCCCCCGGCCCGGCCCGTTCCGGCGACGCCATTGTGCGGGTGCTGGTCGCCGACGACCAGGAGCTGGTCCGTGAGGGCATCGCGTCCCTGCTCGGCATCCAGCCCGGCGTCACGGTCGTGGGCACGGCGGCGGACGGCCAGGAGGCCGTCGAGGCCGCGCTCTCGCTCGAGCCGGACGTGGTCCTCATGGACGTCCGCATGCCTCGGATGAGCGGCGTCGACGCGGCCGCCGTCCTGCGCCGCCGAGCCCCCGCCTGCCGGGTGGTGATGCTGACGACCTTTGACGACGACGAGTACGTCGTCGAGGCGCTGCGGGCGGGCGCGGCGGGTTACCTGCTGAAGAACCTGCCCGCCACCCGGCTCGCCGAGGCGGTGCGGCTGGCGTCCGCCGGCGTCTCCCAGCTCGACTCCTCGGTGGCCCGTCGCCTGGCCGCCGCCCTGCCGTCCGAGCCGGAGCCCGGCCGTGACGCCGGGCCGTCGCCGGCCTCGGTGCTGACGCCCCGCGAGATCGAGGTCCTGCGGCTCATCGCGACCGGCTCGACCAACAGGGAGATCGCGACGCGCATGTACCTCAGCGAGGGCACGGTGAAGAACCACATCTCGCGGATCCTCGGCCGGCTGGGCCTGCGCGACCGGACCCAGGCCGCCGTCTACGCCAGGGACCACCGGCTCCTGTGACCGCGCCGGGAGCGGCCGCCGGCGAGACCGTACGGACCGGGCGCCAGGGGTGCGGAAAGCGATACGGGGGCGAGGCGGCCGACACCCGACCGGGTAATAAGCTGGAACGGTGACGGTCGCTCCGGAAGGTCGAAAGCTCCTCCGCCTGGAGGTGCGCAACAGCCAGGTCCCCATCGAGAAGAAGCCGCCGTGGATCAAGACGCGGCTGCGCAACGGCCCGAACTTCACCGAGATCAAATCGCTGGTGAAGGGCGCGGGGCTGCACACCGTGTGCCAGGAGGCGGGCTGCCCCAACATCTCCGAGTGCTGGGAGGACCGCGAGGCCACCTTCCTCATCGGGGGTGACCAGTGCACCCGGCGCTGCGACTTCTGCCAGATCGACACGGGCAAGCCCGCGGAGTACGACAGGGACGAGCCGCGCCGCGTCGCCGAGTCGGTCCTCCAGATGGGGCTGCGCTACGCCACGGTGACCGGCGTCGCCCGCGACGACCTGCCCGACGGCGGCTCCTGGCTGTACGCCGAGACCGCCCGGCAGATCCACGAGATGGTCCCCGGCTGCGGCGTCGAACTGCTGGCGCCCGACTTCAACGGCGACCGAGGCCAGCTGGAGGAGGTCTTCTCCGCCCGGCCCGAGGTCTTCGCGCACAACATCGAGACCGTGCCGCGGATCTTCAAGCGGATCCGCCCGGCGTTCCGCTACGAGCGGTCGCTCGCGGTGATCACGATGGCCCGCGAGGCGGGACTGGTCACCAAGTCGAACCTCATCCTCGGCATGGGCGAGGAGCGCGAGGAGATCCTCCAGGCGCTGCGCGACCTCCACGAGGCCGGCTGCGACCTGGTGACGATCACGCAGTACCTGCGTCCCACCCCGCGCCACCACCCCGTGGACCGCTGGGTCAAGCCCGAGGAGTTCGTCGAGCTCCAGCGCGCGGCCGAGGAGATCGGCTTCGCCGGCGTCATGTCCGGCCCGCTGGTCCGCTCGTCCTACCGGGCCGGACGGCTCTACCAGCAGGCGATCGCCGCCCGTGCGTGAGTCTCGTTTTCATTAAGTCAGCTCGGCGTTTGTATCCTTCAGGACATGGCCAAAGACGCAGCGGCTCCGGGACGCCTCAAGCAGATCCGGATGGTCGCACAGATCATTCAACAGGCGAATCCGAAGGGCATGCCGATCGTCTACGCGTCGGCTGCCGGGACACTCGCCCTGTTCGTCGTCATCGGCGTGATCTTCGGCTGGACGTGGATCGTCTTCGGCGTCTTCGCCGCCGTCCTCGTGGGCATGCTCGTCTTCAGCCGGTTCGCGCAGAAGTCGCAGTACTCCATGCTGCACGGCCAGCCGGGCGCGTCGTACGCGATCCTGCAGAGCCTGCGGGGCACGTGGTATGTCGAGGAGAAGCCGGTCGCGGTCAACCGCGACCAGGACATGGTCTTCCGGGTGGTCGGCTTCCCGGGGGTCATCCTGGTCTCCGAGGGCCCGCCGAACCGGGTCCAGCGGATGCTCGTCGCGGAGAAGAAGCGCGTGCAGCGGGTCGCGATCGACGTGCCGGTCTACGACATCCAGTGCGGTGACGCCGAGGGGCAGGTCCCCCTGGCCAAGCTCCAGCGGCACATGATGAAGCTGCCCCGCAACCTCAAGAAGGGCGCGGTGTCCGAGGTCAACAACCGGATGCGCGCGCTCACCCCCGCCGTGCCGATGCCCAAGGGGCCGATCCCCAAGGGCATGCGCATGCCGCGCGGCCCGAAGATGCGCTGACCCGGCCGGAAGACTCGTTCGGAAGACGGCGACACATGGACGTCGGACGGCGGCCGGTCTCCCGGTCGCAGACCTCCCGGGCCAACCGGGGCTGGTGGGACGGCGCGGCCGACGACTACCAGGCCGAGCACGGCGGATTCCTGCGCGACGACGGCTTCGTCTGGTGCCCGGAAGGGCTGGACGAGGCGAGCGCGCGCCTGCTGGGCGAGGTCGCCGGCCGCCGGATCCTGGAGATCGGGTGCGGCGCCGGGCAGTGCGGCCGGTGGCTGCTCGGGCAGGGCGCGACGGTCGTCGGCGCCGACCTGTCCCACCGGCAGTTGCAGCACTCCCGGCGCATCGACATGGCGGCCGGGGTGCGGCTGCCCGTCGTGCAGGCCGACGCCGAGACACTGCCGTTCGCGGGCGGCTCGTTCGACCTCGCGTGCTCCGCCTACGGCGCGCTGCCGTTCGTCGCGGACGCCGCGGCGGTGCTGGCCGAGGTGCGCCGGGTGCTGCGCCCAGGCGGCCGGTTCGTGTTCTCCGTCAGCCACCCCGTCCGGTGGGCGTTTCCCGACGATCCCGGGCCGCGCGGCCTGACCGCCGACCGCCCCTACTTCGACCGGACGCCGTACGTCGAGTACTCCGACGAGGGCGAGCCGTCGTACGTCGAGCACCACCGGACGATGGGCGACTGGGTCGGCCTGATCACCGGCGCCGGCCTGACGCTGACCGGCCTGACCGAACCCGAGTGGCCGCCCGGCCACGACCGCGCCTGGGACGGGTGGAGCCCGCTGCGCGGGCGCCTGCTGCCCGGCACGGCGATCTTCCAGTGCACCGCGTCCTTCTGAGCACCGTGTCCTTTCAGAGCACCGCGTCCTTACAGCACGCCTCCTCGTGAGCGCGGCGGGTCAGAGGAAGTAACGCAGCCAGACGTAGACCCAGGCCATCGTGATGCTCAGCACGGTGACCAGGATGCCGTACCTGGTGAACTGCCAGAAGCCGATGCGGTGGCCGGTCCGGGCGGCGATGCCGACGGCCACGACGTTGGCGCTCGCCGCCACCGCGGTGCCGTTGCCGCTGAAGTCGGCCCCCAGGGCGAAGGACCACCACAGCGCCCGCCCGGTCTGCCCGTCCGGCGCCTGGGCGACCATCTCCTCCACGACCGGCACCATCGTGGCGACGTAGGGGATGTTGTCGAAGAACGCGCCCAGCACCCCGGAGCCGAACAGCAGCGCCGTGGCCGCGAGGAAGTAGTCGTCGCCGAGCGCGCCGACCGCCCAGCCGCCGATCACCGCGATGACGCCGGTGTGCACCAGCCCGGCGACCATGACGAACAGGCCCATGAAGAAGACCAGCGTGCTCCACTCGACCTCGCGCAGGACCTCCGGCACGTCGGCGCGGGACACCAGCAGCATCACCCCGGCGCCCACCAGGGCGACGATCGACGGCTCCACGTGCACCACGGCGTGCAGGCAGAACCCGGCGACGACCCCGGCCAGCACGATCAGGCACCGCAGGAGCAGGCGGGGGTCGGTGATGGCCCGCCGTTCCTGCAGCGCCGTCACGGCGGCCACCCGCTCGGGGTCGTAGCGGAACGACCTGCGGAAGAGCACGCGGGTGAGCAGCACGAACACCACGAAGACGACGACCACGATCGGCGCCATGTGGGCCAGGAAGTCGTTGAACGTCAGCCCGGCGCGGCTGCCGATGATGATGTTGGGGGGATCGCCGATGAGCGTCGCCGCGCCGCCGATGTTGGACGCCAGGACCTCGGCGATCAGGTACGGCTGGGCCGGGATGCGGAGCCGGTCGCAGACGACCACGGTGACCGGCGCGACGAGCATGATCGTGGTGACGTTGTCCAGGAACGGCGAGGCGACGGCGGTGATGACCATCAGCATCACCATCAGCCGGTAGGGCCTGCCCCTGGATCTCTTCGCCGCCCAGATGGCGAGGTAGTCGAAGACACCTGTCTGCTTGACGACGCCGACGATGATCATCATGCCGAGCAGCAGGAAGACGACGTTCCAGTCGATGCCGGCGGTCTCGGAGAAGAACACCTCGTCGCCGGGGATCAGCCCCAGGACGGCCATCGCGCCCGCGGCGACGAGGACCACCTTGACCTTGTGCACCTTCTCGGACGCGATGAGGGCGAAGGCCGTCAGGAAGATCGAGAAAGAGGCGACGGCGCTCACGTACGGCGCCCCGGGGGTCCGGCGACGCTCGCGAGGCCGGTGCGGGCGTGATCGGCGGAGGCCCGGCACGGTGTCCCGGCGGGTGGGCGCGACGAGGACGGCGACGGCATGGCGAAGCGGTGGATGACGGAACCTCCGGAGCAGGGACACGCCGCACGGCGCGACGTGCCAGGGGGAAGCGACATGACGGCAGGAATCAAGGTGACAGGAAAGCGCGCGGAAGGCGGGACGGCGACGCGGCAGGCGACGTGACAGCCGGGGAAGCCGGAGGCGGCCCCCGCGGCCCGGGGGCTCCGGCCGCGGGGGCCAAGGGGCGCCGCCGAACCCGGCGCTTCGCCGGGCGCGGCGGCCCGCTCGTGGCGGTCAGTCGCCCGGCGGGACGAGCGCCAGGCTGGTGAGCAGCCGCTCCAGCGTGATCGCCCCGGCCAGGGCGCCGTCCCGGTCGACGACCGCGACGATGGGACTGCGCATCCGGGTCATGAGGGCGGCCACCTCGAGCAGGGTCGCGTCGAGCGGCACCGTCACCGGCCTGGGCGGCTGGGGCGGCAGGCAGTCTCCCACCGTGATGCCGGCCAGCTCCTGCCAGAAGCGGTCGGCGTGGGCCTCGTCGATCGCCCGGGCGAGCGCCGCGTCCTCCTGGTAGGCCCCGGGGACCATGAGACGCAGCACCTGCGTGCCGGGCAGCACCCAGCCCGGCCGTCTCCTGTCGTCCACGACGATCAGTCCCGGCATCCGGTTCAGCACCATGATCCGTACGGCCCGGGCGACGGGGTCGTGGACGGTCACCGTCGGCAGGTTCACGACGACTTCGCGCGCTTGCATCAGGTCATCACATCGATCGGGGAGACGGAGGTTCCTTGCCATGGTCATCGGGCCGCCTCGGTGAACGCAGCCTGGGTGAACTCGGTGAACTCGGTGAAACGGCGTTCGAGATCGGCGAGCCGATCGAGGACGGGCCTGCTGTGCAGGATGTCGGCGAGCTGGTCGGCCTCGCACTGCTCCAGGCTGATCGCCTGCAGCACGGTGTCGGGCTCGGCGGGGTCGTAGAAGAGGAGCCGCCGGCGGCCGGACTTCTCGACGAGCACCCCGAAGCACCGGCCGTCACGGGTGACGCACTGGTGCACGGTCGCGACGCCGGGCAGGGTGGCGCTGGTCACGTCCATCTCGAATACCTCCCGTCCGTCGTTGCCTGCTGTTCCAGTCTTCGGAACACCCCGGCCGGGGACCATCGGGTCCGGCACCCATATCGGGAGAGGTATGACATGTAGCGGCCCCCGCGAGATGGGGAGCACCCCGCATGGACACCCGCGTACGCGAACGAGCAGGCTGTGAGACGTGAACGAGCCCACTGACCGGCGCACCGACCGGCGCGATGACCGGGGCGACGACCGGCGGTCCGGCCGGCCGGCGGCGGCGCCGCGGTCGCGGCGCCCGGCCCGGGCCCTGTTCTGGCGGCTGTTCGCGATCAACGGACTGGTCTTCACCGCCGGGACGCTGGTGCTCGCGCTCTCCCCCGCCACGGTGTCCTCACCGGTCCTGCTCACCGAGGTACCGGTCCTGACCGTGGGGCTGGCCCTGATCATCACGGCCAACGCGCTGCTGATCCGCAGGAGCCTGGCCCCGCTCGACGCGCTCACCACGCTCATGCGGCGGGTCGACCTGCTGCGGGCGGGCGACCGGCTCACCGACAGCGGCAACGGCGACCTCGCCCAGGTCATCGGCACGTTCAACGAGATGCTCGAACGGCTCGAAGCCGAGCGAAGCGCGAGCAGCGCGCACGCGCTGGCCGCGCAGGAGGGGGAACGGCGGCGGATCGCGCGGGAACTGCACGACGAGATCGGCCAGAGCCTCACAGTGGCGCTGCTGGAGCTCAAGCGCGTCGTGGACCGCGCGCCCGAGGATCTCCGGGAGGAGCTGCGCTCCGCGCAGGAGACGGTGCGGGCCAGCCTGGACGAGGTGCGGCAGGTCGCCAGGCGGCTGCGTCCGGGCGTCCTGGACGACCTCGGTCTGCACAGCGCGCTGAGCGCGCTCGGCAGCGACTTCTCCCAGGCGAGCGGGATCCGGATCACCCGCGACATCGACCCCCGGCTGCCCGCGCTCAGCGAGGAGGTCGAGCTCGTCCTCTACCGGATCGCGCAGGAAGGGCTGACGAACGTGGCCAGGCACTCCCGCGCCCGCCGGGCGGAGCTGTCGCTCACCGAGGAGGACGGGCGGCTCACCCTGCGCATCGCCGACGACGGGCGCGGGGGCGCCCGGACCGAGGGCGCCGGCATCCGCGGGATGCGCGAGCGCGCCCTGCTCATCGGCGCCCGGCTGACCGTCGACTCCCCGCCCGGCGGCGGCACGGACGTGCGTCTCGTCGTCCCCCCACACGTCCCCCCTCTCTCGCCGTCCCCCCGCACGTCGTCCTCCCCACACGCGGTGAAGGAGAGCTGAGCCGTGGAGAGCGCCAAGACCCGCATCCTGCTGGCGGACGACCACGCGCTGGTCCGCCGCGGACTGCGGCTGATCCTCGACGCCGAGCCCGACCTCATGGTGGTCGCGGAGGCCTCCGACGGCGCCGAGGCGGTCGAGGCCGCCCGCTCCGAGACGATCGACCTCGCCATCCTGGACATCGCGATGCCCCGCATGACCGGGATCCAGGCCGCACGTGAGATCTCACGGCGCGCTCCCGGCATCCGCATCCTGATCCTGTCGATGTACGACAACGAGCAGTACTTCTTCGAGGCGCTCAAGGCCGGGGCGTCGGGTTACGTGCTCAAGTCGGTCGCCGACCAGGACCTGCTGGAGGCCTGCCGGGCGGCGATGCGCGGAGAGCCCTTCCTCTACCCCGGCGCGGTCACCGCCCTCATCCGCGACTACCTCCAGCGCGCCCGGCAGGGCGAGCGGGTGCCGGACAGCATCCTGACGCCCCGCGAGGAGGAGATCGTCAAGCTCATCGCCGAGGGCAACTCCGCCAAGGAGATCGCGGAGACGCTCTACATCAGCGTGAAGACCGTCGACCGGCACCGCGCGAACATCCTGCAGAAGCTCGGCATGCGCGACCGGCTTGACCTGACCCGTTACGCCATCCGGGCCGGCCTCGTCGAACCGTGATCACGGGCCGCGCCGGGTCCCTCGTACGGACCGTCAGAGGGTGACGACCACCGTGCCGGACGCGCGGTCGTGCAGGCCGCGCCGGTCGCGGTCCCAGATCAGGGCGGGTACGGCGAGGCACAGCAGGAGCGTGCGGACCAGCACGCCGAGGAAGCGCGGCCGGCCGCCGTCCAGTGCGGCCACCCGGATGCCGAACAGCCGCATCCCCAGGGTCATGCCGATCGTGCCGAGCAGCAGGACGTACTCCGCGGCGAACACGCCGAGGCCGACCGCGCTGACGTCGGCGCCGCGGACACGGAGCAGGCCACCGGCGATGGCCCAGGTGCACAGGAGCCAGTCGACGACGACCGCGCCGAGCCTGCGCCCCCAGCCCGCGACCGCGCCGGGGCCGTGCTCGGGCAGGCCGAGCCGCTCACCGGGATAGCCGAGGTCGATCCCGGCGGCGCGGGTGCCGCCGAGCCAGGTCTGCGTCCAACGCGGCTGCCGGTCACTCATGGTTGACCAGCGTATCGGGGAGGGTCACCGGTCTGGCGTGCGGCCGCGAAGCCGTCCATGATGGGGCAGGTCGAACCCATCAAATGCCCTGTATGGTGGGCCATTTACGACTTAGGCGTTTGGAGGGAACCGTGCGGCCGGCGGACCCCGATGACATCGACGCGCGTTTCGAGGCGCTGGTCGCGCAGTTCGACGAGGACGAGATCCGCAGCATGATCACGGCGGCGGAGCGAGACCCCCTCACCCGCCGGAGGACGCGGCGCCGCCTGCCGGCCGTGCTGGTGGCGATCGCCGCCGCCGTCCTGGTCGCGGGGCTCGTCGTCACCGTACGGCCCGACGCCCTGGAGCGGCTGGGCGTCGGCGGCCAGGCATCCGGCGACGAGGACCGGTTCGTCACCGGCGCGGTGGTCGCCCGGCCCGGTCCCGTGCTGACGCCGATCCCCGACGGCGAGGAGGGCCTCGCCGACCTCGACCCGGCGCCCGCCGGTCCGTTCACGGGCACCCCGGCCGCCGGGTTCGCCGACGGCGAGGAAGGGCTGGTCATGCCGCCCGCGCGGAAGCTGGGCGGGCTCACCGAGGACGAGGTCGGCCGCGCGCTGCTGCGGGTGAAGCTGCTGCTGTCGGCCGCGCACCTCGACCCCGCGACGGTCCGCGGCGGCCGGCCGGAGCGGTTCGCCGCGCTGCTGCACCCCCGGCAACGTGAGTCGTTCCTGGGCGGTCTGGACGAGAGCGGCCCGTCCGGCACCCGCTCGTGGGTGTTCAGCCTCGCGCCCGGCGCCGCCCAGCCGGCCGGGAACGTCGTGAAGGTCTCCGGGGCGACGACGGTCGGCGCGCGGACCGGCGGAGGCGTCACGATCGAGGCCGACTACCTGTTCGTCCATCCCGTCACCCGGCCCGGCGACCCTCTTACCGTGACGAGGGTCGTCGAGCACCACAGGAGCGAGTTCGCCGCCTACCGGGAGGGCGGGAAGCTGGTCGTCTGGCTGGACGGCGACCGGTCGGCGCTGTTCGGCGCGAGCTGCGACACGGGCGACGGGTTCGTCCATCCGTACTTCCCCGGCGACCCGCGCGAGGCGCGGCCCTCCGGCGAGCCCGTCAACCCGTACGACCGCGCCTCCGCGGTCTCACGGCGACCGGCATGCCCGGCCGCGTATGCCACCTGACCTGCGAGAAGGCCGTACGATGGAGGCCGGGGACGAGCGAGGCCGGTGTTAACGCGGTGGCCGCCCGGGTAGCGCTTTCCCTTAACACGCGCGAAACAATCGAGACATGGGGCGGAAACGGCATCGGCCTATTTTCGGGTTGCGCTAGCCCGTGCCCCTGGGAGGTTCGAGAGTGTTCAACTCCGCCGATGACGTCCTCAATTTCATCCGGGACGAGGGTGTGCAGTTCGTTGACGTCAGGTTCACGGACCTGCCGGGCACGACGCACCACTTCACCTTCCCGTCTGAGAACTTCGGTTCGAATGTCTTCACCGACGGCCTGATGTTCGACGGATCGTCGATCCGTGGTTTCCAGGCCATCCACGAGTCGGACATGCTGCTGCTGCCCGACCCCACGACGGCCGTGATCGACCCGTTCCGTCAGCACAAGACGCTGAACATCAACTTCTTCGTGCACGACCCGCTGACCGGCGAGGCCTACAGCCGCGACCCGCGCAACGTCGCCCGCAAGGCCGAGGAGTACCTCAAGGGCACGGGCATCGCGGACACGGTCTACTTCGGCCCCGAGGCCGAGTTCTACATCTTCGACGACGTCCGCTTCGAGACGCGGCAGAACGCCGGTTACTACTACATCGACTCCATCGAAGGCGCCTGGAACACCGGCAAGGCCTCCGAGGGCGGCAACCTGGGTTACAAGCCCCGCTACAAGGGCGGCTACTTCCCGGTCCCGCCGATGGACCACTTCACCGACCTGCGCTCCGAGATGGTCCGCAACCTCATCGAGGCCGGCATCGAGACCGAGATGCAGCACCACGAGGTGGGCACCGCCGGCCAGGCCGAGATCGACTTCCGGTTCGGCACGCTGCTCGAGACGGCCGACAAGCTGATGCTGTACAAGTACATCATCAAGAGCACGGCCATCCAGGCGGGCCGCACGGTCACGTTCATGCCCAAGCCGATCTTCGGTGACAACGGCTCCGGCATGCACTGCCACCAGTCGCTGTGGAAGGACGGCGAGCCGCTGTTCTACGACGAGGTCGGCTACGCCGGTCTGTCGGACACCGCGCGCTACTACATCGGCGGCCTGCTCAAGCACGCCCCGTCGCTGCTGGCCTTCACCAACCCGACGGTGAACTCCTACCACCGCCTGGTGCCCGGCTACGAGGCCCCGGTCAACCTGGTCTACTCCCAGCGCAACCGCTCGGCCTGCGTCCGCATCCCGATCACCGGGTCGAACCCCAAGGCCAAGCGCATCGAGTTCCGGGTGCCGGACCCGTCCTGCAACCCGTACTTCGCCTTCGCCGCCATGCTGATGGCCGGCATCGACGGCATCCGCAACAAGATCGAGCCGCCGGAGCCGGTCGACAAGGACCTGTACGAGCTTCCGCCCGAGGAGGCCCGCAACATCCCGCAGGTGCCGGGCTCGCTGGAGAAGGTGCTCGACGCGCTCGAGGCCGACCACGACTACCTGCTGGAGGGCGGCGTCTTCACGCCGGACCTCATCGAGACCTGGATCTCCTACAAGCGCGAGAACGAGGTCGACCCGATCCGCCTCCGCCCGCACCCGCACGAGTTCGAGCTCTACTACGACGTGTGATCCGCTGAGCCGCCGACCCCGGCGGGAAGGGCCGTACGGCCTCTGCCAGGGTCACGACCGGCGCACTCGCGTCCGCAGGAACGGCCATCGGCCGGCGCCCCACCACGGCGCCGGCCGATGGCCTTTCTCATGCCCGCCGGTGCCATCATGATCGGGTGCATCAGGCGTGGAACGCGTGGGGGCCCGTCGTCGTGGCGGCTGTCGTGGCCCTGCCTGCCGCGGCTCTCCTCGCGTTCGTGCTCGCACGCCTCCGGGACCGGAGGGGGCATCCCTTCCCCCGCCGCACGGCCGTCGCGGATGTCGCCATCGTCATTGGAACCGCTCCGTGGATCTGGATGATCCTCACGCCCGGGGCGGGACAGGGCGTGCAGTTGGTTCCCCTCCTCGACCTCGTGGACCAGATCACGCGGATGTCGCCGGGGGCGACGTTCGTTCAGATCGGGGGCAATCTCCTGGTGTTCGCGGCGCTCGGTGCGATGCTCCCGGTTCGCTCGGCGCGCTTCGCGTCGCTCAGGGCGGTCGCCGCCGTCGCGGCCACCGCCTCGCTCACCGTCGAGATCCTCCAGTACGTCCTGCGGCTCGGGCGGGTGAGCTCCGTGGACGACGTCATCCTGAACACGGCCGGGGCCGTGCTCGCGGCCCTCGCCACCCGCCGATGGTGGATGCCGAAGCCAACGGCGGGCGAGAGCGCGGTCAGGCCGCCTGGTCCGGAAGACGGTAGACGGACACGTGGGAGGGCGACTCGGCGGTGAACTCGGCGCCGGCCCAGTCCGCGTGCCTCGACTCCAGCTCGAAGCCGGCCAGTTGGGCCATGAGGTCGAGCTCGGCCGGCCAGATGTAGCGGTGCGGGCTGCGGAACAGGGTGGCCTGCCTGCTCTCGTCGAACGTGAAGTGGTGCGACACGAGGTGCTGGCGCAGCACGTCGTAGGTGTCCAGGCCGATGTAGCCGGGCTCCGAGTGCCACACCACGGCCTGCCGCCCCGGTGGGAGCGCGCGTAGCTCGGGCACCCCGAGCTCGATCACGAAGCGCCCGCCGGGCACGAGGTGCCGCGCGGCGTTGCGGAAGCACGCGACCTGCTCGGCCTGGGTGAGCAGGTTCGAGATGGTGTTGTAGACGAGATAGACGAGCGAGTACTCCCCCGGCGCGACGGCCGTCGCCATGTCGCCGACGATCACCGGGATGGCCGCCTCGTCCGCCTTCGTCCGCAGTTGCTCGATCATCGGAGTTGACAGTTCGATGCCGGTGACGGGCACTCCCCGCCCGGCGAGCGGGACGGCCACGCGCCCGGTCCCGATCGCGAACTCAAGGGCGCGTCCGTCTCCCGCGAGTTCGGCGAGACGGTCCACCGCCGGCCCCAGGACCTCGGGCGCGAACATCCCCCGGCCCGGCGTGTCGTAGCGTCCGGCGGCCTCGGCATCCCAGATCTGCTCTTGACGCACGCACTCCACCATCGTCCTGGGATATTCGTACCGTCCACTGGTTTTTCGGGCCGCTGAGAAAGGACGACGTGCGGGCAACGGTGCGGCAGGACACGGAAACGGGCGGCGACCGTACGCGCTGGAGCCGTTGGCGGCTCGCGGCGCTCACCGTTCCGGTGATCACCACCGCGATCGTGACCCTGATGGCCGCGACGCCCCCCGGCGGCAACTTTCCGCTGGTCCTGGCCGCGATACCCGCCTGGCTGCTGTCCGGGCTGGTATGGCTCGGGGCTCTCCTGTTCCGGGGCTACCGGCGGAGCCTCTGGGTCCTGGCGCCGCCCCTCGCCGCCCTTGTCGCCATCGCGCTGGTGGCCCTCGACGTACCGATGAAGGCTGCCTTCCTGGTCTCCGAACCCGCCCTCACGAGATACGTCGAGTCCGTGCCCGGCGAGAAGCGCTGGGAGAGCACGCGCGATCACGTCGGGCTGTTCACCGTGAGCCGGGTTCTCCGGCAGGACGGCGTGACCGAGCTGGTGATGGCCGGTTCCGGCGGCTTCCTGGAGGAGTGCGGATTCGCTTATGTCCCGCAGGGAGGCGCCCGGCCTCCCGGCTTCTCCAGCGTCGACCGCCTGACCGACAGGTGGTACGCCGTGTGCATCGACTACGACTGACCCGGCGCCGCCGCGGGCGGTCAGGTGGGCTGGCCGATGGGCCGGACGACGACCGTGTTGACGTCGACGCCGCCCGGCTGCGCGACGGCCCACACGATGGCGTCGGCGATTTGGTCGGCGGTGAGAAGGTTCCCCTCGGGCAGAGCGCCCAGCCCATCCCAGAACGGGGTCTCCACGCGGCCCGGAGCGATCAGGGTGACGCCCACACCGTCGGCGGTCACCATGCGCCGGGTGTTCTCGGCCAGGCCCGTCACCGCCCACTTGGTCGCGCCGTAGATGTTGCCCGGGGTGTTGACGAACCCCGCGACGCTGCCGACGAGGACGATCCGGCCCTTCGACCGCTTCAGTTCGGGCAGCGCGGCCCTGATCAGCAGGGCGGGCCCGAGCACGTTGGTCAGCACCATCTCCCGCCACCCGGCCGGGTCTCCGTCGGCCAGGGTGTCGTGGGTGGCGAAGCCCGCGTTGGCGATGGCGGTGTCCAGGCGCCCGAACTCCTTCACCGTCGTCTCGACGGCGGACAGGACCGCGTCGTGGTCGGACGCGTCGGCCGGGATCGTCAGCAGGCGGCCGGGGTCGCCGATCGACTCGGCGAAACGCCTCAGACGACCCTCGTCACGGCCGGTGACGCTCACTCGGTGCCCCCGGTCGAGCAGGCGCCGGGCGGTCGCCGCCCCGATGCCGCTACCGCCCCCGGTGATCAAAGCGACAGGAGAGTCCGTCATCCGTGCCCCCATGGTGATCGATGCGTCGCGAGCGTCTTCGCGCCCGATCCGGCATTCCATCACCTGGAGCCCGCTCCAGGTCAACTCCTCACGAAACGACGCTCGTGTCGCGGTAGGTCCGCATCTCGGTGAGCAGGCCGTCCTCCACGCGGACCAGCCAGATGAGCCGGGTGCTCGCCGTCCCCTGGCCGGCGGTTCCGGCGACGGCCACCAGATCGCCGTCTCCGAGAACGGCGTCGATCGTGAACCGGAGATCGGGCTGCGCCTGGCGGATCCGCCCGACGGCCTGCCGGACGCCGTCGGGCCCGACCACTTCGGGGTGAGCGTGGTCGACCCAGGCAGGGCTCAGGATCTCGTCGGCCGCCGACGCGTCCCCCATGTTCCACATCTCGAAGTAACGCGTCACGAGCCATCGGGCAGAGCGGGTGACGTCGGCGTCCATCGGCGATTCGTCCTCCTTCGAGCCGGGGAAGGTCAGCCGGACGAGCCCTGGGATCGGCTGCGCATGCCGCTGACGCGGCGCAGGATGTCCCACCAGAACGGCGCGCCGAACAGCACGGCGACGAGGGTGAGCAGCAGGCCCGGCCAGTGGCCCGGGGTCGTGAGACGCCGCCACCAGTCCTCGCCGTGCCACTCCCAGGCCGGGCCGCCGGCGTCCATGCTGACGCTGACCGGGGCGTGCGTGAAGATCTTGACGAACGCCGGGGTGCTCAGCACGTCGGTCACGCACGCGTAGGTGTCCTGCGCGGGCGCGCACCTCTCACGCAGCGGCTCCAGCGCCTCCGGGCCCGACTGGGCGAAGGCGGTCACCTCGCTGCGGTAGGCGTTGTCCTGCAGCAGCGTCTTGCCGTACTCCAGGGAGTCCAGGCCGAACAGCAGCGTGACGAGGAGGCCGAGCGCGGCGATGACCCAGCGCACGTAGCGGCGGTAGAGCAGGGTGAGCCGCTCCATCTCCCCGTCGAACCAGTCCTCCACCCCGCGCCGGAACGCCTCCAGGTCGTGGCTGGCCCTGTTCCACACCGCCTTGAGCGGCCGGGAGAGCGGGCTGTTGAGCGCGTCGAGGTCGCGCATGAGGGCCTCGACGCCGCCGTGCTCGGTGGCGATCTCCAGGACGGCGACGGCGAAGCGCGCCGGAGGGATGTCGGCGATGCTCGTCCGGCCGCGCTTGGCGTGATCGATCTCCTGCAGGCGCTCGTGGAGCAGTTCGGC
This sequence comes from Microbispora triticiradicis, assembly GCF_005864065.1. NCBI lineage: Bacteria > Bacillati > Actinomycetota > Actinomycetes > Streptosporangiales > Streptosporangiaceae > Microbispora > Microbispora triticiradicis. The sequence continues at coordinate 20,769 of NZ_VANP01000006.1, forward strand.
CATCGACTTGCCCTCGCCGGGCAACGCGACCCCGACCCCCGCCGCGCCGTCCGCCGCCGCCGCATCGACCATCCCGCCGACTGCGGCCCCGCCCGCCACGCCGGCGGCGGCCTCACTCGCGTCCAGGGTGAGTACGGCCCGCTCCAGGGGATCGGCCTGCTCGGCGGAGTGCGCGGGGTCCACCGTCGCACCCGCAGAGCCCGCAGTGCCGCCCACCGTGCCGCCCGCCGTGCCGCCCGCCGTGCCGCCCGCCGTGCCAGCCACCGGGCCGCCGTCCGACGGCCCGGTGGTGGCCTGCTGTACGGCTGTCTGGTCGGCGGCTGTCTGGTCGGCGGCCGCCTGCTCCGCGGCCATCATCTGCTCGGCCGCGACCGTCCCGGTGGCGGGGGCGAGCGGCGGGCTCTGCGCGGGCGGCGGCTCCTGGCTGAAGGCGGGCCGCGGGTCCCGGCCGAACGGCAGCCGCGCGAACACCCCCAGCACGGTCGCCGGCAGGCGCGAGCGCCCCTCCCCCGGCGACGGCGCCGCCGTGAGCGGCGTGCTGATCCGGCGCACGAGCCTCTTCAGGAGGTCCACGATCCGGTCGAGCCGGGAGGTCCCGTCGGCCGTCTCCGCGCCGTCGAGCGTGTCGCGGAGGTAGGCCCACAGGAACTTGCTGCGGATGCCGAGCAGCCTGACGATGCCCTCGTTGATGCCGCTGACGAGAAGCGACAGCAGCAGGAAGGCCAGGATCAGCCCGATGGCGAGATCGGCGTAATACGAGATCAAAGAGATCACCCGTCCCCGTTGATACACCGTCACGGGCTGCGATGGCAACGCTCCGATCCGCACACATATGGGTCATATCGCCGCAAGTATCGCCGGAGGGCGGTAATCCCCTACCGCGGGCTCGTAGTTGTCGAGCTGCCCCCGTAGCCGTGGCGGTCCGGCGCCGGGGCGGATCGCCCAGGCGCCGGCGCGGATCATGAGATCAGGAGGCGGTGCAGGTCAGGGATGCCGGAGCGCCGTTGCTCCCGCTGGAGGAGCCGGTGAAGCCGAACGTGGTCGAGGCTCCGGCCCCGAGGGCGCCGTTGTAGGAGACGTTGCTCACCGAGACCGCGGACCCGCTCTGGGACAGGGTGCCGTTCCAGACCTGGGTGATGGTCTGGCCGCTGGGAAACATCCAGCTCACCGACCACGAGGTGGTGGCGGTGACGCCGCTGTTCCGCACCGTCACCTCGCCCTGGAACCCGCCGGGCCACTCGTTGACGACCCGGTAGGTGGCGGCGCACCCCCCGCCACCAGGCGACTGGCTCGGGGACTGGCTCGGGGACTGGCTCGGAGACGGGCTCGGAGACGGGCTCGGAGACGGGCTTGGAGACGGGCTTGGAGACGGGCTTGGCGAGGACGAGGGAGAGGCCGACGGAGACTGGCTCGGCGAGGACGAGGGAGAGGCCGACGGCGACGGCGACGGCGACGGAACGGTCTCGTTCTTGATGTCCTGGTAGGCCGCCTCAAGCCCGGCGGCGGACATGACGGACCGCGCGCCGGTCGGCCAGTTACCGTTGGTGACCGTGGTGTTGCCGTAGACGGTGTTGCCGCGGTCGCCGTTCGTCACGTCGGTGGAGCTGCTGGACGCCCAGTTGTTGGTGACCGTCAGGGCTCCGGTGTTGTTGCCGCCCTGGTAGTTGCCGTGGGCGAACATCCACCAGCTGCCGTCGAAGACGTTGTTCGTCGCCGTGATGGAGCGGGATCCCTCGTCGAAGTACAGGCCGAACTGGCCCGTGCCCGCCCTCAGGCAGTAGTTGCCGCTGATCTGCCCGCCGGGGTTGGCCGACAGTGTGTAGACGCACGCCCCATCGTTCATCTGCTGCATGACGTCGTGCACGTAGTTCTGCGTGATCTTGTTGTTCGACGCGGTGGTCGCCGTCGAGTACCGCGGCTGGTAGTTGTACAGGCCCCGGTTGGTGTAGTCGGGGCTGCCGCCCGCATCGTTGGAGCCCCATCCGTACCCGAAGGCGACCCCCAGGTACGGCATGTTGTAGATCTCATTGTGCGAGATCGTGGCGTTGGTGACATAGGTGGGCAGGAACGAGGTGATGCCCCGGTAGTCCACGCCGATGTCGTGCACCAGGTTGTCGGTGAAGGTGAGGTCGCGGTTGACCATCCGGGAGTCGCTCGGATGGTGCGCGTCGGCCTGCACGCCGCCCGCGACCACCGCGCCCGCCGCGCTGTACGCGAACACGTTGCCCGTCACCGTGATCGAGCTTGCCCCCAGCCCCACCCCGGATGCGTGAGCGTTGGCGTCGTTGCCGATGCCCAGCGCCGTCTGGCCCAGGTTCAGGAACCGGTCGCGGACGAAGCTGATCGTGTTGGCCGCCGACACCTGGACGGCCGCGGGCATCTGGTTCCAGTGCGGACGCACCGACTCGAACTGGGTGCAGCCGTACTGGCAGGACGACAGCGCGTTACTCGGCCAGTTCCAGTCGCCCGAGATGTACGCCCCCGTCTGCTGGTCGGCGTACCCCTGGTTGCTGCTGGGCCCCAGCCAGCTCGTCCCGGCGAACGTGATGCCGGAGAAGGTGATGTGGTGCGCGGGCGCGGCGTAGGTGCCACCGAGCTGTACCAGCGACTGCAGGAGGGGAAGCTCCACGTCCGCGGTGCTCATGTTCTTCCCGGACGGCGGGATGTAGTACAGCACCCCCGTGCCGGTGTTGAGGTACCACTCCCCGGGCGAGTCCAGGAACTCGTACGCGTTCTCCAGGTACATCGGTCCCTTGCGGTAGGGGTTGACGATGGTGTCGTACCCGAAGGTGTTGTTGTTCCAGGCCGGCTGCTTCATCGTGATGAAGTTGCCGGAGATGCTCTGCACGGGCACGTACCGGTCGGTGAACGAGCCGATGCCCTCCAGCTCGATCCGGCTCTGGCCGGCCAGGTTGTTCAGGTAGCTCAGCGCGCTGTTGCTGAACCGCAGGCCGGTGCCGGTGGCGGTGAAGTCGGCCCGGTTCACCGTGGTACGGGCCCGGGTGGCCATGCGGCCGTCGACGTACAGCTGCCGGGCGTCGATCCCGGTGCCGACGCTCGCCTTCCAGATGTTCTTCCCGGAGTCGGCGACGGTCCATCCGGTGACCTGCCTGGCGCCGCTGATGACCGGGCGCGCCCCCGGCGCCGCCTGCCAGACGACCCGGTAGCCGTTGCTTCCGGAGTCGGCGGCGGTGAACCTGAGCGGCGAGGTGCGCCGGTACACGCCGTCGGCGAGCTGCACGACGATGTCGCCGGACATGGAGCCGTTCTGCGACCGGACCGCCGTCTGCGCCGCGTCCAGGGAGCACGGCTCCGCGGAGGAGCAGGCGCTGCCGGTTCCGGAGGGCGACACGTACAGGGTCGTCGTGGCGGCGAGAGCCGGGATCGCAGGGGCGGCGGCGACCGCCGTCGCCGCCGCCACGGCGGCGGCGATCCCGGTCACAAGCGGTCTCAGCACCGCCGCCCGAGGGAAAAGGCCGTGCCGGCGCGGCTTGTCACGATGGTTCACGTGTTCTCCAGGGAGTGCGCGACGCGTCTCGTGGTGGGCCGAGGACGCCGGACAGGCCGGCCAGGCGAGTGCCCGCGGTCGCCGTCCTGGCCGGGTCACCGAGGGCCCAATGGCTTGAGTACTAATTACGAGGTGATCAGCGAAGTCAGTCAAGGCGCTTGTGCATGCCTATTTCCGGCTCCGCGCGTCGGGGAGCCCGGTCCGGAAGCCCACTACCTCGCCCGATATCACGATCTACCTCAGCGTTCATCTCCCCGGTCCGTCATTGGCAAGCGATGAGTCGTACTCAATGAGGCTCCCAGCCGGGAGTTCCAGGATGAATGGAACCTGAAACAAAGCCGCGGTCGTGCGGCGCCACGGCATGCCGGACCGTCGAAGCCAGGCCGGGCGTGCCGGCCCGTCGGGAGACAGCGGGCCGAGAAGGACCCGGAGAGTCGCGAGGGATCTGGACAAAGGGGACGGCGGCCGCGCCGGGCGGGTCCCGAGAGACGGGGGACCCGCCGGGCGGCAGGGGTCAGCCCTCGTAGAAGACGCGCTCCACGACGGTCCTGGCCCGCCGCGTGGCGCGCCGGTAGTCCTCCACGAAGTCCTCGGTGCCCTCCGGCGGGTAGCCGAGGGCCCGCGCGAGCAGCAGCCGCTCCTTGACCAGGGTGGGGATGCTGTCGGCGGCCCGGCCGCGCACCAGCATCAGGGCGTCGCGGATGCGCGAGGCGAACAGCCACGCCTCCGCGAGCACCGCCTCGTCGGCCGGGTCGAGCAGGTCCTCCGCCGCCGCGGCGCGCAGCGCGTCCAGCGTGCGGGTGGTGCGCAGCGCCGGTACGGCGCCCGCGTGCCGCAACTGGATGAGCTGGGCCACCCACTCCACGTCGGTCAGCCCGCCCCTGCCGAGCTTGGTGTGCAGGGCCGGATCGGCGCCGCGCGGCAGGCGTTCGGCCTCCATCCTGGCCTTGAGCTTGCGGATCTCCCGTACGGCGTCGACCGATATGCCGCCCTCCGGGTAGCGCATCGGATCGACGAGGGCCGTGAACTCCCGGCCGAGGTCGGCGTCACCCGCGCAGAACCGGGCGCGCAGCAGCGCCTGCGCCTCCCAGTGCGAGGCCCAGCGGTCGTAGTAGGCCTTGTAGGAGGCGATCGTGCGGACGAGCGGCCCCTGCCGCCCCTCCGGCCGCAGCCCGGCGTCGATCTGCAGCGGCGGGTCGGGGGCGGGCCGCGCGAGCAGCCTGCGCGTCTCCTCGGCCACCGCGTGGGCCGCGTCGGTGGCGTCCCGCTCCGCCACGCCGGGCAGCGGCGCGTGTACGAACATCACATCGGCGTCGCTGGCGTAGGAGCTCTCCAGGCCGCCGAGGCGGCCCATGGCGATCACGGCGACGCGGGTCGGGAACGGCTCGCGCCGCTCCAGCGTGACCTTGTTGATCGCCGCAGTCAGCGCCGCCTGGATCGTCACGTCGTTGAGTGACGACAGCGCCTGGCCGACCTCCTCGATGTCGATCAGGCCGGACAGGTCGGCGCAGGCCGTACGGAGCAGTTCCCGGCGGCGCAGCGCGCGGGCGGCGGCGACGGCGGTCTCGGCGTCCTCCGCGTAGCGGCCCACCGCCGCGGCGGCCTCGGCGGCCAGCGTCGCGGCCGGCCGTACGGCGAGCTCGGCGGGCGAGCCCAGCATGCCGACCGCGTCCGGGGCGTGCAGCAGCAGGACGGTGACGTACTTGCTGGTGCCGAGCAGGTGGGCGAGGCGCTCGGCCACGGCGGTCTCGTCCCGCAGCAGGCGCAGATACCACGGCGTGCTGCCGAGCTTGTCGCTCACCTGGCGGAACCCGAGCAGGCCGGCGTCCGGGTCGGGGGCGTTGGCGAACCAGCCGAGCATGACCGGCAGCAGCGTGCGCTGGATGGCCGCGCGGCGGGAGACGCCGCTGGTGAGAGCGGCGATGTGCCGTAAAGCGCCCTCGGGGTCGGCGTACCCGAGCGCCTGGAGCCGCGCGGTGGCAGCGGCCGCGGACAGGCGGGTCTCGGTCTCCGGCAGGCGGGCGACGGCCTGCAGCAGCGGCCGGTAGAACAGCTTCTCGTGCAGCCTCCGCACCTCCAGCGCGTGCCGCTTCCAGGTGGTGGTGAACTCTCCCACCGGGTCGGTCGTCATGCCGAGCCCGCGGCCGATCCGCCGCAGGTCGGCGGTGTCCGACGGCACCACATGCGTGCGGCGCAGCCGGTGCAGCTGGAGCATGTGCTCGACCTGCCGCAGGAAGGTGTACGCCTCGGCGAGGGCCTTGGCGTCGTCCCGTCCGACGTAACCGCCCCGCGACAGAGCGGCGAGGGCCGACAGCGTCGCCCTGCGGCGCAGCAGCGGGTCGGAGCGGCCGTGCACGAGTTGCAGGAGCTGGACGGCGAACTCGATGTCCCGCAGCCCGCCGGGCCCCAGCTTGATCTGCCGGTCGGCCTCGCTCACCGGCACGTGCGCCTCGACCCGGCGGCGCATGGACTGCACGTCCTCGACGAAGTTGGGCCGCGCCGCGGCCTGCCACACCAGGTCGTTGACCGCGGCGACGTACTCCTGGCCGAGGTCCAGGTCGCCGGCGACCGGCCGGGCCTTCAGCAGCGCCTGGAACTCCCAGGTCTTGGCCCAGCGGCGATAGTAGGCCAGGTGGCTTTCCATGCTGCGGACGAGCGGGCCCATCTTGCCCTCGGGACGCAGGTTGGCGTCCACCTCCCACAGCGCACCCTCGCGGGTGCTCGCCGAGCAGGCCCGCATCATGCCCTGCGCGAGCCGCGTCGCGATCTGCAGCGCCTTGGTCTCGTCGACGCCCTCCTTCGGCTCGGCCACGAAGACGACGTCGACGTCGGAGATGTAGTTCAGCTCGCGCGCCCCGCACTTGCCCATGCCGATGACGGCGAGCCGCACGTCGCCGGCGTCCGCCACCTCCGCCCTGGCGATGGCGAGGGCCGCGTCGAGCGCCGCGGCGGCCAGGTCGGCCAGCGCGGCGGCGGTCTCCGCGAGCGTGCACTCGCCCGTCACGTCCCGCGCGGCCAGGTCGAGCAGCCTGGTCCGGTGGGCGACGCGCAGCGCGTCCATCGCCTGGGCGGCCACGCCCGGTTCGGCCGCGCCCGCCGTGGCCCCGCCGGCCACCGGCTCGGCGGCGTCCGGGTCCGCCCCGACCGCCAGCAGCAACTCCTCGCACAGCTCACGGGCGACCGGCCACTGCGGCGACCCGGCCACCGTCAGGCAGTCCGGGTGCCGTACGACGTGCTCGCCGAGCGCCGCGCTGATCCCGAACACACCGAGCAGCCTGCGGCGCAGCGCGGGATCGGCGCGGAACGTGCCGAGCACGCTCGGATCCCGCTCGACCAGGCGGCTCAATGTGGTGAGCGCGAGATCGGGGTCGGCCGCCCTGACCAGGTCGTCGAGCAGCGCGAAGTCGCCGACCGCCTCGGGGCCGAGGTCGTCCAGCAACCGTTCGGCCCGCGCGCCGTCGGCGAATCCCAGTGCGGCCAGGCGCCCAGCCGTCGTCTGTATGCGCGGCGCCGCGTTCACCGTTCCTTCCTCCACCCCGACGTCGATCACGTCGGTCCCCCGAGACATGCCTTCCCAGTAACCGTACACAGGGATGGACGCCTCCTCGCAGAGATCGGTCCCCCCTCGGGACCCGATTCCCGAACGGACGCCTCCCGGCGTCCACTGATGTCGCAGCTCGGCGCGTGCCGGGCTCGCGCACACGGTAACCCGGCGGGTTGTGCGGCGTCCTTAGCGGTTTCTCTGCGTAATCGGTGCATCACGCGGTTTGCCCGCGCCCCTTCTCCGCGCCTCCCGCGCGGCGGGACGGCAGGTCAGAGCCGTGTCACCTGGGCCGCGAACGCCTCGGCCAGCGGCCTCCAGGTCTGTTCGAGCTCCCGCCCGGCCGCCGTGACCTGCGTGGTCAGCTCCGCCGCCGTGTCGGGCGCGAGCTCGCCGCTCCCGGCCCAGGAGGCGAAGATCTCGGGCGTGGCCTCGGGGTGGAACTGCACCGCCCAGGCGTGGTCGCCGAGCCGGTAGGCCTGGTTGGCGTACCGCGCGCCGGTCGCGAGGCGTACCGCGCCGGGTGGCAGGGTGGTCATCGCGTCGTAGTGGTACTGCACCGTCCGCAGAGGCACCGACCGCAGGGGCTCAGATCGCAGGGGTACCGTTCCGCCGGGCGGCGCGGACAGGAGCGGGTCGTCCGCCGCCTCGGGCAGCGGTTCGATCTCGCAGAGGCCGATCTCCGGGCCCGCGTCGCCGCGCTCGACGGTCCCGCCGCAGGCCAGGGTCATGAGCTGGGCGCCGAGGCAGATGCCGAGAACCGGGACTCCGCCGTCCACCGCGCGCGCGAGCAGGTCCCTGGTGGCGGGCAGCCACGGATACCCCTCGTCGTCCCACGCGGCGGCGGCGCCGCCGAGGACGAGCAGCCCGCCGCCCGCGGTCGCGGGCACCGCCTCTCCCTTGTACGGCCGGACGACCTCGACGGCGACGCCGGCGGCCTCCAGCCAGCCGGCGAAGTAGCCCAGACCGGCTTCGGCCTCGTGCTCGATGACGAGCAGACGTTCATCCATGCGCGCAGCTTAAAGACACATATCAGGACAGGCGATACCTGGGTCGCACGCGCACAGCCGCCGTACCCAGATGGCCACGGCGGGGTCGTCGCCCGGCCGCACGACCTCGGGCGCGGGAGTAACGGCCGGTCCCAAGATGAGTAGTGATTGCTCTATCCGTACGTGCCGGAGCGCCCCGACGCTGATGCGTGCAGACCCCGAGCCGTCCGAGATGAGGCAGAAGTGTCCGAGAACGACGATGTCAAGGTCCCTCAGCCGGGACAGAACCAGGCGCCCTTCCCGCCGGTCGTGCCCATCGGCGTGAACCACAACGAGATCGCGATCGAGGCGTGATCGGCCGCGGAGGAGCGATCGGACCCTCCGGTGACGGAGATCCGATGAAGCGGAAGAGACTGACCCGGCGCGACTTCGGCCGGGTGGCGGGGCTGGCCGGGCTCGGAGTGGCCGGAGGCGTCCTCCTGCCCGGGGCTCGGGGGACGGCACACGCCGACACCTTCGAGCCCGAGTTCCCCAGGCCCGTCTTCAAGGTGACCGGCTCGACCGATCCCGGGCTGGACGCCTTCAACCAGGCCATGAGCAGGTTCATGCAGGACCGGAACATCTCCGCCGGTTCCCTGGCCGTCAGCCGCAACGGCAAGCTGGTGCTGGCCCGCGGATACAGCTTCTCGCGCAACCTGCATTTCACGGTCGAACCGACCGCGCTGTTCCGGCTCGCCAGCGTCAGCAAGCCGATCACCGCGGCGGCCGTGCTCAAGCTGGTGCAGGCCGGAAAGCTCAGCCTCGACGACAAGCTGACCGACCGGCTCACGCTGACACCGCCGCCAGGCAAGACCGCCGACGCCCGGCTGGGGAACGTGACCGTGCGCAGGCTCCTCCAGCACCTGGGCGGCTGGGACAGAGCCCTCACGCCGGACCCTATGTTCCTCGATTCCGTCATCGCGAGCGAGCTCGGCGTGCCGCTTCCGATCAGCCGATCCAACATCATGCGGCGCACGACCGGCGTACGGCTGGACTTCGACCCCGGGGCCAGGTACGCCTACAGCAACTACGGCTACATGCTGCTCGGCCGGATAATCGAGAAGGCCGGGGGGATGCCGTACGCCACCTACGTCCAGGAGAGGATCCTCAATCCCCGGGGCATCACCAGGATGCGCCAGGGCCGCTCCCTGCCCGAATACGCCGCCCCCGGAGAGGTCTCCTACGAATCGAAGCAGGAGGCGGTCTACGTCTTCGACTCCTCCGGCAGTTTGGTGCCGTCCCCCGACGGCGGCTTCAACCTGGAGAACATGGACGCCCACGGCGGCTGGCTGGGCAGCGCGGTCGACGTCGTTCGGTTCGGCGACCTGTTCGACCAGCGCGGGATCAAGTACGACCCCGTCCTGGACCACATCACCTTCCCGACGCTGGAAGGCGACTCGATCGACCAGGCGTTCGCCCAGCCGGAGATCGGGGTCCAGCCGGGCGGGTGGTGGTACGGGTGCGGCTGGGTCGTCCGCAACGCCGGAGGCGGCATCGACGCCGCCCACAACGGCAGCCTGCCCGGCACGACCACCCTGCTCGTACGCCGCCACGACGGCCTCAACTGGGCCGCCCTGTTCAACCGGAGGCGTGACGACGACACCGAGCTCGACTTCGACGCGTCCATCGACAACGCCCTACGCCAGGCGGCCAACGCCGTGACGTCGTGGCCCTCCGTCAACCTGTACCGGGACTACCTCTGACCGGTGCCCCTACCGGCTCTGCGCCCGGCTGGGTCCGCCACCGAGCGAGGAGGCGACCCTGCCGGGGCACGCCCCCGGCCGCCGGCGCCCGGGTCAGGCGCGGCATGCGCGGTTCCGTACAGTCCGTTCCATGAAGTTCGACGAAGTCGCCGTCCCCGGCGGGCGGCTGCGGATCGCCCGGTTCGGCGACGGCCCGCGTCTGATCATCGCGGCGCACGGCATCAGCGCCTCCCTCATGGCCTGGCGGGCGGTGGGCGACGCGCTGCCGACCGACTGGTCGCTGGTCGCCGCCGACCTGCGCGGCCGCGGCCACAGCGCCGGCCTGCCCGGCCCGTACGGCCTGGACCGGCACGCGGAGGACCTGGAACTGGTGGCCCGGCACGTCGGCGCGGACGGCACCAGCGTGCTCACCGGGCATTCGATGGGCGCCTACGTCGCCGCCCTGCACGCCGCCGCTCGCATCGGGGCCGCTCGAACCGGGGCCGCAGGGGATGGAGGGTGGCGCTATGCCCGGGTCGTGCTGGTGGACGGCGGCCTGCCGCTGCCGCTGCCGCCGGGCGCGGACCCCGACGAGGTGATGGCGGCGACGCTCGGCCCCGCCATCGCCCGGCTCTCCCGGACCTTCCCGGACGTGGAGGCGTATCTCGACCTGTTCCGCGCCCACCCCGCGCTGGCCGGCGACTGGTCCCCGGTCGTCGAGGAGTACGTCCGCTACGACGCCACCGGACCGGACGGCGCCGTGCGGTCGCGCGTCCGCGAGGAGGCCGTACGGCAGGACGGCCGCTGGCCCCTCACGAGACACGCGGAACTCGGCGCGGCGCTCAAGGCGATCGAGCCCGCGCCGCTGCTGCTCCGCGCGCCCAGAGGGCTGCTGAACCAGGACGTCGGGCTGCAGCCCGACGATCTCACCGCGCGGTGGAAGGCGGAGCTGCCGGGGCTGCGCGACGAGGTCGTCCCCGACTGCAACCACTACACGATCCTGTTCGATCCCCGCTGCGCCGCGCTCGTGGCCGCCCGTCTCACCGCCGGCTGATCACTTGGGGATGATCCAGGTCGCCTGGGCGGCGGCGACCAGCGTGCCGTCCACCTCGTAGACCGCGCTGGTGCCGAAGATCTTGCGGCCCTCGCGGCCGGTCGCGCGGGCGACGACGGAATACCTGCCCATCGGGTAGACCCGGCGGAACACCTGCCCGGTGAGCCGCCCGAGGAGCGGAGGCCGGGCGGGCTCGGCGCCGGTGAACGCGCGGTGGTGCGCCCACCCGGTGGCGCAGTCGAGCGCCGCCCAGATGATCGAGCCGGGGACCACGCCCTGCTCGTCGGTGACGTTGAACGGCACCCGCCATCCGGCGGCCACCAGGTCGGTGCCGTCCACCGGACCGGGGAAGATCCGCAGGCCGTCGCCCGGCTCGCGCAGCCCGCAGGCGAAGCAGCCGGCGATGGCGTGGCCGTGCAGTCCGGGGAAGCCCGACTCCGCCCGCGCCGCGTCGGTGAACGACACGAACGGCGGCGGCGTCAGCGGCTCCGCGACGGGGATGGCCTCGGCGAGATGGCTCTCGCCGACGCTCAGGACGACGGCGTTGCCGACCTGTTCGAGCGTCAGCCCGGTTTCGAGCGGGACCGGTCTGCGGAGGGTGACCTCCACCGGAGATTCATGACCGGCCCCCGTCAGCGTCCCGGCGAGGGTGCCCGCGATCCATCCGCCGTTGGCGGTGCCCTCGGGCCCCCGGAAGCGCTTCGGTACGGTCAGAACGGTCTGCAGTCCCGCAGCCGCCGTCATATGGCCACGTCCTCCCTGAGTCACGTCGATACGGCTCACCCGTAAGGGTCACAACAAGTGCGCCGATTTTACTGTTCCGGCATAGGAAACAGTTAAACGGACGGGAGTGTCGGGAAGATTTGCAACCTGTAACGTCGCCGTGACGGCGCGGCGGCTACAGCACCGGCAGGTAGCGGCCGAGCTCGTACTCGGTCACCTGGCGGCGGTACTCCTGCCACTCCGAGCGCTTGTTACGCAGGAAGTAGTCGAAGACGTGCTCACCGAGGGTCTCGGCGACGAGCTCGCTGTGCTCCATCGCCGCGATCGCCTCGTCGAGCGACTGGGGCAGCGGCTGGATGCCGAGCGCCCGCCGCTCCGAGCTGGTGAGCGCCCACACGTCGTCCTCGGCCCCCGGCGGCATCTCGTACCCCTCCTCGATGCCCTTGAGCCCGGCCGCCAGGATGACGGCGAAGGCGAGGTAGGGGTTGCAGGAGGAGTCGAGCGACCGGAACTCGATGCGGGTGGAGCCACCCTTGTGCGGCTTGTACATCGGCACCCGCACGAGCGCCGAGCGGTTGTTGTGCCCCCAGCAGATGTACGCGGGGGCCTCTCCGCCGGCTCCGGCGATCGCCTCGGCGCCGCCCCACAGCCGCTTGTAGGAGTTCACCCACTGGTTGCACACGGCGGTGATCTCCGCGGCGTGCCGGAGCAGGCCGCCGATGAACGACCGGCCGATCTTGGAGAGCTGGTAGTCGGAGCCGGGCTCGTAGAAGGCGTTGCGGTCGCCCTCGAACAGCGACATGTGCGTGTGCATGCCGGAGCCGGGGAAGTCGGTGAACGGCTTGGGCATGAACGAGGCCCACACGCCCTGCTCCAGCGCCACCTCCTTCATGACCAGCCGGAACGTCATGATGTTGTCGGCGGTGGTGAGCGCGTCGGCGTACCGCAGGTCGATCTCCTGCTGGCCCGGGGCGCCCTCGTGGTGGCTGTACTCCACCGAGATGCCCATCGACTCCAGCATCATGATCGCGTTGCGGCGGAAGTCGTGGCCCGCGCTGTGCGGGGTGTGGTCGAAGTAGCCGCCCTCGTCTATCGGCTCGGGCCTGCTGCCCTTCTCCGGCCGGTTGCGCAGCAGGAAGAACTCGACCTCGGGGTGGGTGTAGAAGGTGAACCCCATGTCGGCCGCCTTGGCCAGCGTCCGCTTCAGCACGAAACGCGGGTCGGCGTGCGACGGCGAGCCGTCCGGCATCAGGATGTCGCAGAACATGCGGGCGGCGCCCGGCGTCTCGCTGCGCCACGGCAGGATCTGGAACGTCGAGGGGTCGGGCTTGGCCAGCATGTCCGACTCGTAGACCCGCGAGAAGCCCTCGATCGCCGAGCCGTCGAACCCGATGCCCTCGGCGAAGGCGCCCTCCAGCTCGGCCGGCGCGATCGCCACCGACTTCAGGAAACCGAGCACGTCGGTGAACCACAGCCGGATGAACCGGATGTCTCGCTCTTCGAGCGTGCGGAGGACGAATTCCTGCTGGCGGTCCAAGGCGTACCTCTCGGAGTTACAGAACGGCGTGTCTACCAGTTTGCCTCGTTCGTGTTTCACAGGGGTTACGAGGGGGTGTGAGAGCGAACCAACCGCCCCCGCGCGTAGTCGTTGCTCATTGATCCGGCGTTGATCCGTCGTCCAGTGAGCATCGACCCGCGCGTTCTACGGTCCCCGCATGCCGGTGCACGACCAGAAGGAGTCCCCGCCCGTGGCACGACCGCCGCTCGACACGCGCGCCCTCGACTGGTCCGGCCGGGTGCGGGCGTACGGCCCGGCCGTCGCGGTGGCCATCGCGTGCGCGGCGATCGCCCTGGAGATCGGCGACATCTGGGTGACCGCGCAACTGCCGCCGTCCCCCTACAACCCGCTGCCGTTCGCTCCGGAGGACGTGGCCGGCACGACGTTCCCGATCTTCGGGGCGCTGCTGGTGATCTCCCGGCCCCGGCTGCTGCTCGGCTGGCTGCTGTGCCTCGGCGGCCTGGGCTCGGCCGCCAACATCCTGGCGGCCAACACGGCGGCCCTGCTCGTCCTGAACGGGGGGCATCCGCTGGTCCACCCGCTGTGGGTGTTCGCCGACGGGGTGTGGAACCTCACGACGTACGCGCTGGGCGTGCTGCTGCCGTTGCTGTATCCGACCGGGCGGATCCTGTCCAAGCGCTGGTGCGTGCCCGGGGCGATCACCGCGACGGCCCTCGGCCTCGACTGGCTGTGCTCGTGGATCGCCCCGTCGAGCGTCCGTACCGGCGGCAACGCGCTGGAGGTGGCGGCCTTCGCGCCGTACTACGCGCAGACCCGGCAGGGCCTGCACATGGTCGTCGCGGTGGGCATGGCGCTGGCGTTCTCCTCGCTCGTCGTGCGGTTCCACCGGGCCGACGGGATAGAGCGCCGGCAGATCCTCTGGCCGCTGGTCGCCATGGCCGGCCTGGTCGTCCCGTGGGTGATCGGATATCCGGTCTGGTGGACGGCCACGCTGACGCTGCCCCTGGTGCCGGCCGCGATCGCGGTCGCCGTGCTGCGCTACCGGCTCTACGGCATCGACACGCTGATCAGCCGCGCCCTCGTCGGCGCCGGCCTGGTCGGCGTGGTCGCCGCCGTCTACGTGCTCGTGGGCGCGGGCTCCAGCCTGGTCCTGTCCGGCGTCGACCGGTTCGCCGGGCTGGCCGCGGCCCTGTTCGCCGGGGCGTTCTTCCATCCGATCCGCCGCGGGCTGCAGCGCCTGGCCGACCACGCGTTGTACGGCAGGGGCGGCGACCCGCACGCGCTGGCCGCCGGGCTACGGCGGCGGCTGCCGCACGCCGACCCCGCGCACGCCCTGCTCGCCGCCCTGGAGGTGCTCCGCGACGGCCTGTCGGTCACCGGCATCGCGGTGGAGATCGACGGGAAGACCACGACCAGCGGCCGGGTGGGCCCCGTGGCCCGCGAGATGCCGCTGGTGTGGCACGGAGAGCCGGTCGGCCGCATGCTGATCGGGCCGCCGGGCCGCCGCCGGTTCCCCGCCGCCCACGACGAGCGGGTGATCGCGGTGCTGGCGCCGTACGTCGCGGACGCGGCGCACACGGTGCTCCTGACCACCGCGCTGCAGCGCTCCCGCGAGCGCATCCTGACCGCCGGGGAGGAGGAGCGACGGCGGCTGCGCCGCGACCTGCACGACGGGCTCGGGCAGACGCTGGCGTCGATGGCGATGACGCTCAACGCGGCGCGGGTCAGCCTGGAACGCTCCCCCGACGCCGCCGACACGCTGCTGCGCGACCTGCGCGAGGGCATGGACACCGTCACCGCCGACGTCCGCCAGCTCGTGTACGGCCTGCGTCCCCCCGCGCTCGACGACCTCGGGCTGGCGGGAGCCGTACGGGCCCTGGTCGAGGAGGCCCGGCCGGGCCTGGCGGCCGGGGCGGAGTCGGCCGCCGAGGTCGAGGTGACCGGCGACCTGGCCGGGCTGCCCGCCGCCGTGGAGGTGGCGGCCTACCGGATCGTGCAGGAGGCGCTGACCAACGTGCGCAAGCACGCGCGGGCGCGGCGCGTGCGGGTGGTCCTGCATCGGAACGGCGAGCTGCGGGTGACGGTGGCCGACGACGGCGTGGGGCTCCCGGCGAACCGCAGGGCGGGCGTCGGCCTGTGCTCGATGGCGGAGCGGGCGGCCGAGCTGGGCGGCACCTGTGCCGTCGCCTCCGAGCCCGGCCATGGCACGACCGTCACGGCCCGCCTGCCGGCCGTACCCGGGCCGTCCCTCGGCGGCGCGTGGTCCTGACGGCCGCGCCGAGCCGGCGGCCCCAGAGCGGCCCCGGATCGGCGGGCACAGACCGGCGGAGCCGGATCAGCGGGCGGCGGTCAGCGCGTCCCCGACCGGCGTCCGCCGGTAGAGCACCTCGCGGCCGAGCCGCTGCCGCGTCACGAGCCCGCCGCCCGACAGCACGGTGAGGTGCTGACTGACCGCGCCGGGCGTGAGGCCGAGCCGCCGGGCGAGCGCGGTGGTCGTGCCGGGCTCGGCCAGCGCGGTCAGCACCTGGGCCCGGGTGCGGCCGATGAGCGCGGCCAGCTCCGGGGCGCAGGGCACGCCGGCCGACCACAGCGTGCCCACCCCGCGCGCCGGGTAGCACAGCATGGGCCGGTACGGCTCGTACATCACGGCGACGCCCGGCGAGGAGAAGGCGCTCGGCACCAGGACGAGGCCGTCGCCGCCGAGGTCGCCGTCGTAGGCGCATCTCCTGGCCGTCACCAGACGGTCGCCGTGCCAGGCGACGTCGGGGTGCAGGTCCGCGAACAGCTCACGCACTCCCCCGGCCGCGAGCCTGCGGGCGCGCCACATCACGTCCGCCTCCAGCAGCGCGCGGACCGCCGGCCAGAACTCCTCCAGGGCGACCGTCCAGTACCGCCCGAGCAGGTCCGCCACCCGCCGTACGCCCGCGGCGGGGTCGGCCGTGAACCGCGAGAGGGCCGCGGGGTCGGGCGTCTGCACCCACGCCGCCTCCTCGTACGCCGTGCCGGGAGGCGTGGCGCGGACCCGCTCCAGCTCGCCGAGGAAGTCGGGCAGCGGCGTGTCCGGCGGCGGCGTGAGGAAATCGGGCAGATAGCCGCTCAACGGCACCAGCGCGAACAGGTCGGTGAGGTCGAGCCCCCGCAGGCGCGGCTGTACGGCCCGCAGCCACGGCAGGTGCGGCGAGTGGCGGGCGGGGGCCCGCAACACCCGGAGGCTCGCCACGAGCTCCCACATCGGGGAGAAGGCGAACCGCAGCCGCGCCACGTCGTCCGGCGTGAACCGCCACTCCACCGGCACCGCGCCCCCATGTTTCAGCCAGGCCTAAAACATTCGCACGGCGGACTCCGGATGTCCAACAGTGATCGGCGTGACAACCGTTTCCGGCAGGGCGGACAGGACAGGCGGGACTGGGTTCCTCCGGTCGAGGGCCGGCGGCCTGCCCCGGCCGTTCTGGGTGCTGTTCGGCGGCTCGTTCGTGAACCGTCTCGGCACGATGGTGGAGCCGTTCATCGGCGTCTACCTCACGCAGGCGCGCGGCGTGCCGCTGGCCACCGCCGGACTGGTGATGACCATGTTCGGCGTGGGGTCGCTGCTGGCGCAGCCGGTCGCCGGATGGCTGAGCGACCGCTTCGGGCGCCGGGTCACCCTGACGGGCGGGATGGTCGCGACGGCCGTCACCATGCTCGCGCTCGGCTACACCACGAGCGTGCCGGGGCTCGTCGCGGGGATGCTCGTGCTGGGGATCGTGGTCGACGCCTACCGCCCGGCGTCGCAGGCGATCGTCGCCGACCTGGTGCCGCCGGAGGACCGGCCCCGGGCCTTCGGGCTGCTGTTCTGGGCCGTCAACCTCGGGTTCGCGGTGGCGATGGTGGCCGGCGGCTGGCTCGCCCGCTCGGGCTTCACGGTGTTGTTCTGGGTGGACGCCGTCACCTGCCTGGTCTTCGGCGTCCTCGTGTGGCGGGCGATCCCCGAGACCCGCCCGGCCCGTGAAGACGCGCCGCCCGGCCGGTTCGCCGACGTGCTGCGCGACCGGGTCATGCTGGCCTTCGTGCTGGCCAACCTGGTGTACGCGCTGGTCTACCTGCAGGCCTACAGCACACTGCCGCTCGCGATGACCGGGCAGGGCCTGCCGACCAGCGCGTACGGCATGGCGATGGCCGTGAACGGCCTGCTGATCGTGGTCGTGCAGCCGGTGACGACCACCTGGCTGGCCCGGTTCGACCCGTCCAGGGTGCTGGCGGCCGGGTTCGCGCTCGTCGGGCTCGGGTTCGCGCTGACCTCCCTGGTGTCGTCGGGAGCCGGGCACGCGGCGACCGTGGCCGTCTGGACGCTCGGCGAGGCGCTGACCGCCGGGATCCCGGGAGCCATCGTCGCGACGCTCGCCCCCGCCCATCTGCGGGGACGCTACTCCGGCCTGTACGGACTGTCGTGGTCGGCCGGCGCGCTGCTCGCGCCCCTCGTCGGCACCCGGTTGCTGGCGGACGCGCCGGGCCTGGTCTGGCCGGTGCTGGGCGGCCTCGGCCTGCTCGCGGCGGGAGCCCAGCTTCTCCTCGGCCGCGCGGTCCGCCGCCGCTCCGCCGCCTGACGAAAGGGCCCGCGTCCCGGCCGGCGGCGTCCCGGTTTTCTGTTCCAGGGCGGAACGGGACAGGACATAATTCGGTCCAGAATGGACGAGAACCCCCCTGCCTTCCCCGCGCGCACGATGGCGTACGCGATGGCGGCCGTCGCGCTCGGACTGACTCTCCTGGGGGTCGTGGTCCAGCTCCGGCTCCCCCCCGAATGGCAGCCGCACCCGGCGATCCCGCCCGACGCCGGCATCGCCCTCACGTTCCCGGCCACGGGGGCGTTCCTGGTGTCCCGGCGGCCCCGGCTCATCATGGCCTGGCTGATGTGCGCCGGCGGCCTGCTGGGGTCGGTGAACGTCGCCTTCACCGCGTTCACGTTCTACTGGGCCTCGCAAGGTGAGATGGGCGCGGCCATCGCCGCACGCGCGGTGTATCTCGTGGGCTGGGCGGTGGCGGGCCTGATGCTCGCGGTCCTGCTTCCGCTCTACTCCCCCGACGGCCGGCTCCCCTCGCGCGGGTGGCGGGCCGTCGTCGTGCTGGGCGTCCTCACCACCGTCATCCTGATCGTCATGGGCCTGGTGCGGCCCGATCCGGATCCCGCGGACTACCCCTGGCCGGAAGTGATCCACAATCCGCTGGAGATCAGGGCTCTCGCTCCCTACTACCAGTCGCTCTGGTTAGCGCCGCAGGTGCTCGTCCAGGTCTGCGTGGTCGCGGCGCTCGCGTCGCTCGCGCTGCGGATGCGGCGGGCCGACCCGGCGACGCGGCGGCAGATCGCCTGGCCGCTCCTGTTCTTCGCCGTGTACGTCCTGTTGTACCTGCTGGGAGCGTCGGCCTCGGTCGCGGCCACCCTGTGGACGGCGCTGATCCCGCCGTCGATCCTCTTCGCGGTCCTGCGCTACCGGCTGTACGGCATCGACACCCTCATCAGCCGGACGTTCGTCAGCGTCGGGCTGCTCGTCGTGGTCGGCGCGGTGTACTTCGGCGTCGGAGCCGCCTCCAGCCTGTTCGTCTCCGGATACCACCAGGTGGCCGGGCTCGCGGCGGCGCTGTTCGCGGGCGCGTTCTTCCAGCCGCTGCGCCGCGCCCTGCAAGGCGTCGTGGACCGCGCGCTGTACGGGCCGGTGGGCGACCCGGCGCTGCTCGCCGAACGGCTGACTCAGGAGGTGCGGCGGGCCGACCCCGCCGACGCGCTCGCCTCGGTGGTGACGGTCGTGCGGGACGGCCTCGCCGTGGAAGGGGTAGCCGTCGAGATCGCCGACGGCAGTCCGAGGTACGTCGAGAGCGGCCACGTGGGGCCCGAGCCCCGCGAGGTCCCGCTGGTCTGGCACGGCGAACCGGTGGGCCGGCTGCTGGTCGGCCCGCCGGGCGCCCGGAGGTTCGCCGCCGCGCACGACGAGCGGGTGCTCGCCACCCTGCTCCCCTACGTGGCCGACGTGGCCCACGCCGTACGCATGGCCGCCGACCTGCAGCGGTCGCGGGAGCGCATCCTGGCCGCCCGCGAGGAGGAGCGCCGGCGGCTGCGCCGCGACCTGCACGACGGGCTCGGCCAGACCCTCGGGGCCATGGCGATGACGATCAACATCGCGCGGATGAGCCTCACCCGGTCGCCCTCCGCCGCCGACGGCCTGCTGCGGGACCTGCGGGTGGGCATGGACGCCGTGGCCGGCGACATCCGCGAGCTCGTGTACGGCCTGCGTCCGCCCGCCCTCGACGACCTCGGGCTGGCCGGTGCCGTACGCGCCCTCGCGGCGGAGACGCTGCCCGCCGGCGGCTCCGGGCACGAGGAGGACGCTCCGGCGCCGGTGGACGTCGCGGTGCGGGCCGAGGGCGATCTCGCCGGGCTGCCCGCCGCCGTGGAGGTCGCGGTCTACCGCATCGTGCAGGAGGCGCTGAACAACGTGCGCCGCCACGCGCGCGCCACCCGGGTCCAGGTCGAGGTCACCCGGACCGGGGCGGTGGCGGAGACGGAGGCGGTGGCGAGACCCGGAGCGGGGGTGGGGGCAAGGCCTGGAGCGGGGGCGGAGACGGGACCTGGAGCAGAGGCGAAGGCAGGAGCGGGGGCGGGACCTGGAGCCGCGGCGGCAGAGGTGGAGGCAGGAGCGAGGGCGGAGGACGGCGGCGGCGAGCTACGGGTGCGGATCACCGACGACGGCATCGGCCTGCCCGCCCACCTGCGCGCGGGAGTGGGCATGTCCTCGATGCGCGAACGCGCGGCGGAACTCGGCGGCAGTTGCACCGTCACCGCCCCGGACATCGGCGGCACGGTTGTCGAGGCCCGCTTCCCCCTCACCTCCTGACTCCCCGAACCGCCTGATTCCCCTCATCCCATTGCTCCCTCCCGCTCTGCCTGCACCCCCTGCGTTGCCCGCATTGCCTGCCCCGCGCGCTGCCGGGCTCCCGTGCACGTCCGCTCCCGCCACACCGCTTGAACCTCATGCCCGGCGACAGGAGTCCCCGGGTGCCCTCCTCCAGTGCCTCCATCCGGTGTTCCGGGGGTGTGAGCAGGCATGTCATGACCTCGTGACACAACCGAAAGGCGCGCGGCGCGTCTTCGGGGGCCGCTGCCCTTACGCTTACCCGTGCGATGGTGATTTTTCGTGCTCTGGGGCCGTTCGAGGCTATTTCCGATGGCGAGACGCTCGATCTGGGCGGGCAACGGCAGCAGGCCGTGCTCGCCCGGCTACTCGTGGCCGGAGGGCGCGCGGTGCCGGTGAGCGCGCTCATCGACGAGCTGTGGCCCGGCGAGCCGCCCGCCCAGGCGCTGTCCACCATCCAGGGGTACGTCTCGCGGCTGCGGCGGGCGCTCGAACCCGGCCGCGCGCCGCGCGAGGAGGCGGGCATCCTGGTCTCGGCTCCCCCGGGCTACGCGCTGCGCGCAGGTGTCGAGGACGTGGACTCCTGGCACTTCGAGCACCTGGTCAAGAGCGACCACGACGGACCGGCCGCGACGCTGGAGCGGATGGAGACGGCCCTCGGCCTCTGGCGGGGGCCCGCGCTCGCCGGATTCCAGGAGCTGATGTGGGCGCAGGCCGAGGCGATGCGGCTGGACGAGCTGCGTCTTCTCGCCGTGGAGCGCCGCGCGGACGCCGCCCTGCGGCTCGGCCGCACCGGCGCCCTGATCCCGGACCTGGAGGCGCACGCCTCCGCGCACCCGCTGCGGGAGGAGGCCTGGCGGCTGCTCGCGCTCGCGCTCTACCGCGCCGGGCGGCAGGGCGACGCGCTCGGCGCGCTGCGGCGGGCGAGGGAGGCGCTGCGCGACGAGCTCGGCCTCGACCTCGGCCCCACCCTGCAGCGTCTGGAGCAGGACATCCTCGCGCAGGCGGGGCACCTCGACGCCCCCGAGGCGGGCCCGGCCTCCGGCGTGTCGCCCGGAGCGCGGGTCGCTCCCGCCGTGCCCGACACGCCGCGCGGAACCGAGCCGGCGCGGGCCGGCGCCCGTGCCCTGCGCGTGCTGATCGCCGACGACCAGGCGCTGGTGCGCACCGGCCTCAAGGTGATCCTCGACAGCGAGCCGGGGCTCGACCTCGTCGGGGAGGCGGAGAACGGCGAGCAGGCCATCGCGCTCGTCCGCGACACGCGGCCCGACGTGGTGCTCATGGACATCCAGATGCCGCGCCTGGACGGCCTGGCGGCGGCCCGGCGGATCCTCGCGGCGGAGGCCCCGCCGAAGGTGATCATGATGACCACCTTCGGCACCGACGAGAACCTGTACGCGGCGCTGCGGGCCGGGGTGAGCGGTTTCGTGCTGAAGACCTCGGCGCCCGAGCAGCTCATCGCGGCGGTCCGGGCGGCCGTCGCGGGGGACGCCCTGCTGGACCCGGCGGTCACGACCCATCTCATCTCCGCCTTCGCCGGGCGGCGCGACCCGTCGGCGCCGGAGGGCCTGTCCGACGCCGACGTCGACCTCATCAAACTCGTCGCCCGGGGCTTCACCAACCGGCAGATCGCGATGACACTCGACGTGCCGGAAGGCGAGGTCGCCGGCGACGTGACGGCGCTGCTGCGCGCGCTGGGGCTGGTCGACCGCGCCCAGCTGGTGGTCCTCGCGTACGAGAGGGGTCTGGTCAGCCCGGGAACGCCCGGCGCCTGAACTACTTATCGTCAGTTTGACGACAAAAAACCGGACACCTTAAGGTGGGGGCGTGGCTCAACTGCGTATCGCTCTCGCCCAGACCAATCCCGTCGTCGGAGACATCGCCGGCAACGCGGAGACCCTCGTCGAGTGGACCCGCCGGGCCGCCGGGCGCGGCGCGCACCTCGTCGTCTTCCCCGAGATGTTCCTGACCGGCTACCCGGCCGAGGACCTGGTGCTCCGCTCGTCGTTCGCCGAGGCGTCGATCGCGACGCTGTCCGAGGTGGCGGCGCGGCTCGCCGACGAGGGGCTCGGAGACCTCCCCGTCGTGGTGGGATACCTCGACCGCGCCGACCTCGCCCCCCGCGTCGGGCAGCCGAAGGGCGCCCCGCTCGACGCCGCCGCCGTGCTGCACCGGGGCAGGGTCGTGGCGAAGTCGGCCAAGCACCACCTGCCCAACTACGGGGTGTTCGACGAGTACCGCTACTTCGTCCGCGGCGACCGGCTGCCGATCTTCCGGCTGCACGGCGTCGACGTCGCCGTGGCCCTGTGCGAGGACCTGTGGCAGGAGGGCGGGCCGGTCTCGGTGGTCGCCGAGGCGGGCGCCGGGCTGCTCGTCGTGCCCAACGGCTCGCCGTACGAGACCAACAAGGACGACGTGCGGCTGGAACTGTGCGCGCGGCGGGCCCGCGAGGCGGGCTGCGCCCTCGCGTACGTGAACATGGTCGGCGGCCAGGACGAGCTGGTCTTCGACGGCGACTCCCTCGTCGTGGACGCCTCCGGCGCGCTGGTCGCCCGCGCGTCCCAGTTCCGCGAGGAGCTGTTCGTCACCGACCTGGAGCTCCCGGAGGCCGCGGTCGAGCTCGGCGAGCCGAGCCATGACTCCTACGACGCCCACGACGGGACGGTCATCACGGTCGAGCGGGTGCTGCTGTCGGCCGACCCGGTCGAGCCGTACGAGCCGGAGCCCCCGGTCGTCGCCGAGCGGCTGGACGACCTCGCGGAGGTCTACCACGCGCTGGTGACCGGAGTGCGCGACTACGTGCGCAAGAACGGCTTCAAGTCCGTCATCCTCGGCCTCTCCGGCGGCATCGACTCGGCCCTGACCGCCACGATCGCGGCCGACGCCATCGGGCCCGAGCGGGTCCACACGGTGCTGATGCCGTCGCGGTACTCCTCGGACCACTCGATCACCGACGCCGAGGAGCTGGTGCGCCGCCAGGGGGTGAACGCGCAGGTCGTGCCGATCGCCGACATCGTCTCGGCGTTCGAGAAGGAGATCGCCCTGACCGGTCTGGCCGCGGAGAACCTGCAGGCCCGGGTGCGCGGCATGCTGCTGATGAGCCTGTCGAACGAGCACGGCCACCTCGTGCTGACCACCGGCAACAAGAGCGAGCTCGCCACCGGCTACTCCACCCTGTACGGCGACTCGGCGGGCGGCTACGCGCCGATCAAGGACGTGCTGAAGAGCGTCGTCTGGAAGCTCGCGGAGTGGCGCAACGCCCAGCCGGGGGTGCCGCCGATCCCGGAGAACTCCATCACCAAGGAGCCGAGCGCGGAGCTGCGGCCCGACCAGCGCGACACCGACTCGCTGCCGCAGTACGAGGTGCTCGACAGCCTGCTGCGCGACTACGTGGAGCGGGACATGGGGCGGGACGAACTGATCGCGGCCGGGCACGATCCCGAGCTGGTGACCAAGGTGATCCGCATGGTGGACCTGGCCGAGTACAAGCGCCGCCAGTATCCGCCGGGCCCGAAGATCACGCCCAAGAACTTCGGTCGCGATCGCCGCCTGCCCATCACCAACCGCTGGCGCGAGCGCCTCTAGTCACCCGCCGCGCGCCTCGCGGGTCCGCGGCGGCAGGCCGGCATGCACGCGTTCCGTGAACGTTCAGCCGTCCATCACGCCAGGATCACGCATCAGGCCGGCTCCCGGAATAGCGTCGCGCCGTCACCGTGAACCGTCCGGAGCCGAGGTCTCTTCATGTTCGTACGTCATGTCCTGGCGACCCTGACCGTGCTGCCCGCGCTCATCGCGTTCGCGCCCGATGCCGCTTCCGCGTCAACGACCGGCGATCCCGGTGTCGTGCTGCCGCAGAAGACCCATTTCGACCTGCAGGCCCATCGGGGTGGCATCGGCATGACGACCGAGGAGTCACTGGAGGGCTTCGCCAAGGCGATGCGCCTTGGCGTCAGCACGCTGGAGCTGGACACCCACGTCACCAGGGACGAGAAGGTCGTCGTCAACCACGACCGGCAGATCAGCGCCCAGAAGTGCCGCGACACCGGGCCGATCACGCCGGGCGACCCGATGTATCCGTACGTGGGCAAGTACATCAAGGATCTGACCCTGGCCCAGATCAAAACCATGGACTGCGGATACCAGCAGCTGCCGGGTTTCCCCGATCAGGAGCAGATCGAGGGCTTCCGGATGGTCGAGCTCAAGGACGTGCTGGACCTCGTCAAAAGCTACCGCGCCAAGCAGGTCAAGCTGAACGTCGAGACCAAGGTCGAGGCGGGCGCGCCGCAACAGACCGCGCCGCGGGAGCTCTTCGTCCGCCGGGTCTACGAGGAGATCCACAACTCCGGGATCGAGGAGCAGGTCACCATCCAGTCCTTCGACTGGGGCGCGCTGAAGGAGATGCACCGGCTCGCGCCCGCCTGGCCGCTTGTGGCGCTGACGAACTACGACTTCCTCCAGGTTGGCAAGCCCGGGGCCTCCCCATGGCTCGGCGGCCTCGACGCCGACGACTTCGGTGGCGACTTCGTCAGGGCCGCCGCCACCATCCCCGGTGTCGCCGCACTGTCGCCCGTCTACGGCTTCCCCCAGGACGGAAAGATCAGCGACCCGGCGTTCCGCTTCTACGTGACCGAGGACATGGTGTCGGAGGCGCATGCCCTCGGCCTGAAGGTCGTCCCCTGGACCTGCGACGACCCGGCCACCATCGAGGCCCTGATGGATATGGGCATCGACGGCGTCATCACGAACTACCCGAACCGCGTGCGGCAGATCATGACCGACCGCGGCATGCGGCTGCCGAAGGCGTACGAGCCGCGCTGACCAGCCGCGGCAGCCTCGGGGGCCGATGGTCCTCCCGGCGATGCCGGACAGGGTGGCGTCGCCGCCGATGTCGGACGGAGGCGGCCAAATGGTGCCCGGCCGCCGTTCCGCGCGGCCGGGCGTGGCCGGCCGCGCGGGGGTTCACTCAACGGGTCGTCCGGCGGGTCACTCGGCGGGGCGGGGGCGGAAGCCCTTCAGCGCCTCGTCGACGATCCGCTCGGGCAGGTCGGCCGGGGAGTGCCCGTCGGACCACTTCGTGAGCCACACCATGGCGCCGCTGAGGAGCGCCAGCGCCATGTCGACGTCGAGGTCGGCCCGCAGCTCACCGGTGTCCATGCCACGGCGCAGGACGGCCGCCACCACCGCTCTTCGCGGCTCCACGGCCAGCTCGCGGAACCGCTCCGCCAGCCGGGGATGCCGCTCGGAGTCGCTCATGGCGATGTTCATGATGCAGCGGGTGCGGAGGTGGCGGGTCTCCTCCTGGATCACCCGGAGGTAGGTCACCAGGTCGTCCCGGACCGTCCCGCCCTGAGGCAGCGGGATCGGCGGCTTGAGCGTCGCCAGGGCGTCCACCACGAGGTCTTCCTTGTTGGACCACCTGCGGTAGATCGTGGTCTTCCCGACACCGGCGCGGCTCGCGATCGACTCGATGGACAGCTCCGACACGCCGATGCCCTCGCCGAGCAGGTCGAGGGTGGCCTCGATGATCGACCGTTCCGCCTTCTCGCTGCGCGGGCGGCCCGCCGGGCGGGCCGCCCCCTCAGCCGTCTGCTGCGTATTCATGGCCTGTTCAGACTACCGCCGCTTCCTTTTCGGTCCCGGCCTTGTCGGCCGCGACGTCGACCCGGGTCTTACCCGGCATCCAGCGGGCCACCACGAGGGTGCCGAGGAGGGCGACGAGGGCCGAGCCGAGAGCCGCCCAGTGGATGCCGGTGACGAACGCGGCGTTGGCCGTGTCGAGCAGGCCCGCGCCCCGCGCGCCCAGGTGTCCGGCGACCCCCGCCGCGCCCGAGATGGACTCGGTGACGACGTGCCGGAGCTCCTCCGGCAGCGCGGTGACCTTGTCCTGCATGTCGTTGCGGTAGCTCGCGGACAGGACCGCGCCCAGGATGGCGATGCCGAGCGTGCCGCCGACCTGCCGGACGACGTTGCTCATCGAGGAGCCCACACCGGCCTTCTCCCGCGGCAGCGCGTTCATGATGGCCGTGGTCGCCGGAGGCATGATGTTGGCCATCGCCACGCCCTGGACGAACGTAAGGACGAGCAGCAGCCAGATCGGGGTGTCCACCTGCACGAAGGCGTAGGCGGCGAGGGCGAGCGTGATGACCAGCATCGCGACCGTGCCGACGGCCCGCGCGCCGTACTTCTGGACCATGCGCGCGCTCTGCGGCGCGAAGATCAGCTGGGCCGCGGCGAACGGGAGCACGAGCGCGCCGGACTGCAGCGGCGAGTATCCGCGCACGATCTGCCAGTAGAAGGCCAGGAAGAACATGACGCCCATGGCCGAGAAGAACACTAGGCCGACGCTGACGATCGCGGTGGAGAATCCCGCGTTGCGGAAGTTGCGCACGTCGAACGCCGGGTGCTCGATGCGGCTCTCGTACCACACGAACGCGGCGAGGATCGCGAGCCCCAGCAGCGAAGGCGCGATGACCGAGACGTCCGCGACGGTGCCGAGGTCGCTGATCCGGACGATGCCGTAGACGAGGCTGATCAGACCGGCGATGGACAGCAACACGCCGACCGGGTCGAGGCTGTTCTTGCTCGGGTCCCTGGAGTCGGGGACGAGCGCGGCGATGAGCACCAGGCCGATGATGACGATCGGCACGTTGACGAGGAAGACCGAGCCCCACCAGAAGTGCTCCAGCAGCACGCCCCCGGTGATCGGGCCGATCGCGACGGCGATGCCGACGCCGCCCGCCCAGATCCCGATCGCCTTGCCCCGCTCGTGGATCGGGAAGACGTTCGAGATGACCGCCAGCGTGGCCGGCATGATGGCCGCGCCCCCGAGGCCCATCAGCGCCCTCGCCGCGATGAGCTGCATCGGGTCCTGGGCGTACGCGCTGGCCAGGGAGGCCAGGCCGAACAGGGCCATGCCGACGAAAAGCATGCGCTTACGCCCGTAGCGGTCGCCCAGGACCCCGAAGGTGAACAACAGGCCGGCGAACACCAGCGTGTAGGAGTTCATCGCCCATTCGAGCTCGCTCTGGGTCGCGCCCAGGCCGTGGACGGGATCGGCGATCGTCTTGATCGCCACGTTGAGGATGGTGTTGTCGAGGACGACGGCCAGCAGGCTGAACACCATCACGCCGAGGATCTGCCATCGGCGTGGGTGACCGGTATGCGCTTCCAAGGAATCCCCCATGACTGCGGTACGCATGATTTCGATACGCTTGAGTTTCGCAACGCTAGCGTAGCGCTAGGCGGTTCCGATACGCAACGGCACCGTTTCATAATCGCCCGATGCCTCCGTACCAAGCGCCCGGGGGCGGGTTCTATTCCCCGTCGGACGCGCGCAGTGAGGCGGCGGCCTCCGCCCCGGCGACGGCGCCGCCGGCGCCGGGGACCTCCAGGGCGGCTCCCGCCTCCGGAACCGCCGCCTCCGGAAGGGCCGCGCCCGGAAACATCGCGCCCGGAGCCGTCGCGCCGGGGACCGAGACCGGCGCCCTGCGCCAGACCAGCACGGCGATCACGGCCGGCACGAGACCCGCCACTCCGGACGCGGCGAACGCCCAGGCGGGGCCGTGGGCGTCGAGGATCCCGCCGGCGATCGGCCCGGCCAGGGCTCCGCCGATGGTCAGCGAGGTGCCGTGCAGGCCCATCGCCTCTCCCCTGGCCGCCGCCGGGACGCGCCGGTTGACCGCGTCCACCGTGGACGACAGCGCCGGGGCGCACAGCAGCCCGGACGGCAGCAGCGCCAGGCACAGCCACCACCAGCCGCCGCCGACCAGGCCGACGGGCACGGTCAGCGCGCACAGGCCGCCCGCGAGCAGCACGGGCGACAGCCCCCGCGGCAGCCCGCCGTACACGAAGCCTCCGACCAGCGAGTAGGCACACCACAGCGCGACGACCAGCCCGGCGTCACCGGCCTTCAGCATCGCGACGACGGCCAGCTCGGTCGTCGTGAGCACGAAGGTGAGCCCCGTCACCATCCCGAACAGGGCGAACAACGCGGGCCGCAGCCACTGCCGCCGGGGGACGGCCTCCTCGTGCCCCGCGGCCTCCTCTGCGGAGCGCGTGGGCGGGTCGAGCAGGTAGAACGCCACCCCCGCGCCGACGAGCCCGGCCGCCACGCCGTACATCGTCGCGGTGCTGCCGAACGCCGTCACGCACGTGACCGCGAGAGCCGGCCCGACCATGTACGACAGCTCCACGCCCATCGAGTCGAGGGCGAAGCCGGTCTGGTGGTTCTCCTTGGGCACCATCGCGGCGATGCACTGGCGCACCGCCCCGAAGACGGGCTGGCTGAACAGCCCGCCGACGAGCGCGCCCGGCAGCAGCACGGCATACGGCATCGCCGGCGCGGCGCACCACAGGCACAGCTGCACCACCGTCGTGACCGCCATCACCGGGCGCAGCCCGCGCCGGTCGACGAACCTTCCGACGAGCGGCGAGCCGATCGCGGCGCCCGCCATGGACGCCGCGCCGATGAGGCCGGCCTGGAGGAAACCCAGCTTCTGGTGGTTCACCACGTGCAGGGTGAGGGTCATCCCGGTGCCGGTCAGGGGGATTCTCGCGATCATGCCGACCAGCAGCAGTGCCCGCACGCCCGGCAGGGCGAGCACCCGCCGGTAACGATCAAAAGCCATTGTGGTTGCTTACCTCCGCAGGCATTGTGCCTGGTGGGTCCGACAAGTTCGCCGCCGGGGCCCCACGCGCCCCACTGGTCGCACCCCTGGATTACGGCGCCGATCCGGGGTGTTCCATGCCATGTCGGCATGCAATGATCGGACTGTCCGGGGACGCCACAGGGGCGCCACGAGGCCAGGAGGTAGCCATGTCCTCTGTTTCCGCTGTGTCCACTTCCGCCTTGTACGGCGGCGCCGCGGGTCGCAGGGTCACCGTCCGCGACATCGCGGCCGCCAAGGAGCGGCACGAGAAGTGGCCGATGGTCACGGCGTACGACGCCATGACGGCGAGGGTGTTCGACGAGGCCGGGATCCCGGTGCTGCTCGTCGGCGACTCCGCCGCGATGGTCGTGTACGGCTACGACTCGACGCTGCCGGTCACCGTCGACGACCTGATCCCCCTCACGGCCGCCGTGGTGCGCGGCTCCTCACGCGCGATGGTCGTGGCCGACCTTCCGTTCGGCTCCTACCAGGCCTCGCCGCAGCAGGCGCTGGAGACCGCCGCCCGCTTCATGAAGGAGGCCGGCGCGCACGCCGTCAAGCTGGAGGGCGGCCACCGCGTGCTCCCGCAGGTGGAGATGCTCGTGTCGGCCGGCATCCCGGTCATGGCCCACCTCGGCCTGACCCCGCAGTCGGTCAACGCCTTCGGCGGCTATCG
Organism: Microbispora triticiradicis; assembly: GCF_005864065.1. Taxonomy (NCBI): domain Bacteria; kingdom Bacillati; phylum Actinomycetota; class Actinomycetes; order Streptosporangiales; family Streptosporangiaceae; genus Microbispora; species Microbispora triticiradicis. The sequence continues at coordinate 50,029 of NZ_VANP01000006.1, forward strand.
CGTGCAGGGCCGCGGCCAGGCGGGTGACGAGCTGATGGCCGACGCCAAGGCGCTGGAGCACGCGGGCGCCTTCGCCGTCGTGCTGGAGTGCGTGCCGAGCGACCTCGCCGCGCGGGTCACCACCTCGCTGAGCATTCCCACGGTCGGCATCGGCGCCGGGCCCTGCACGGACGCGCAGGTGCTCGTCTGGCAGGACCTGATGGGCCTCACCCCCCAGCCGGCCAAGTTCGTGAAGAAGTACTTCGACCTCGCGGGCGAGATGGACCGCGCCGTGCGCGCCTACGCCGACGAGGTCGTCTCCGGCGTGTTCCCCACGCCGGAGCACAGCTACCGGTAATCCCCCGCGAGCCGCCTCACGGGACGCCTCGCGAGCCGCCTCACGAGCCGGTCAGACGGCGTCGAGCGCCTGGGCGAAGTCGGCCCACAGGTCCTCCGGGTGCTCGATGCCGACGGCCACCCGCACCGTGCCCTCGCCGATGCCGGCCGCGGCCAGTCCCGCGGCGTCCACGGTGCGGTGCGAGGTGGTGGCCGGGTGGAGGATCAGCGTCTCGACGCCGCCGAGCGACGGCGCGAGCAGCGCGAGGCGAACGTTCCGCATGAACGCCTCGCCGGCGGCGCGTCCTCCGGCGAGGTCGAAGGAGAACACCCCGCCGAAGTCGGGCAGGAGCTTGGCCGCGAGGTCGTACGACGGATGCGACGGCAGGCCCGGCCAGTGGACCGCGGCCACGGCCGGGTGGCCGGCCAGCCGCGTCGCGAGCACGCGGGCGTTGGCGCAGTGCCGCTCCATGCGCAGCGGCAGCGTCTGGATCCCCCGGAGGGTCAGCCACGCGGCGAACGGGTCGGCCGTCGCGCCGAGTTCCACGGCGTACGACCACACCCCGCGGTGCAGGTCGTGGTCGGCGAAGACGGCGACCCCGCCGAGGACGTCGGTGTGCCCGGACAGGTACTTCGTGACGGAGTGCACGACGACGTCCGCGCCGTGCTCGATGGGCCGGCACAGGATCGGCGAGGCGAAGGTGTTGTCGACGACGGTCAGGATCCCGGCCTCGCGCGCCGCCGCGCACATGCCCGGCAAATCGGCCACCTGCGTCATCGGGTTGGCGATGGTCTCCAGGTACAGCAGCCGCGTCGTCGGCCGTACGGCGGCGCGCACGGCGGCGGGGTCGTCCTGCGGCACGTGGGTCACCTCCACGCCGAAGCGCCGCGCGAGGTCGGCCAGCGCCTGGGCGGTGGCCCCGTAGAGCGCCGACTGGGCGATCACGTGGTCGCCCGACTTCAGCAGGCCGAGCAGCACGGCGTTGATGGCGCCCATGCCGGAGCCGGTGGCCACGGCGGCCACGCCGCCCTCCAGACCGGCCACCGCCTCCTCCAGGGCCCGCACGGTGGGGTTGGAGAGCCTGCCGTAGACGTACGCCCCGTCGGGCCGCCCCATGCCGTCGGCGAAGACGGCCGGGTCGTCGAAGACGAACCCCGAGGTCTGGTAGATCGGCATGGAGATCGGAGTGCTGCCCTCGGGCACGGGCCGGGGCAGGTGGACGACACGCGTTTCCGGATGCAGGGAGCTCATGTCGTCCAGAATGACCCACAAAAGCCATTCTTGTCAGTTTGGCCCGCCGACGACCGGTTAAGCGGCGAGCGGAGTCCGATCCCGTCGCCGCCGCCCACGGCGAGGATGAGGGAATGGACATCAGCTTCCTCCTGGTGCACAGCCCCTCCGTCGGTCCCTCGACCTGGGCACCGGTCGCCGAGGCCCTCCGGGCGCGGGGCCACCTCGCGGTCGTGCCGCCGCTGACGGACGTGACGGCCGGCCCGCCGCCGTACTGGCCGGGCCTGGTGCGGCAGGTGACGGCGAGCGCGCCGCGCGGGCCGCTGGCGGTCGTGGCGCACAGCAACGCCGGGCTGTTCGTGCCGCTGATCGCCCAGGCGCTCGCCGGGCAGGTCGCCGCGTGCCTGTTCGTGGACGCCGCCCTGCCGCCGCGCGACGGCACGTGCCGTGCGGCGGAGCCGGAGCACCTCGGCTTCCTGCGCTCCCTCGCCGACGACGCGGGCGTCCTGCCACGGTGGACCGACTGGTGGCCCGAGGAGGACGTCGCAGCCCTCCTGCCCGACCCCGTGACGCGCCAGGTGGTCGTGGCCGAGCAGCCGCGCCTGCCGCTCGCGTACTACCAGGAGGAGATCCCCGTGCCCGCCCGCTGGGACCACGTCAGGAGCGGTTACCTGTGGTTCGGGGACGCATACGCCGCCCTGGCCGGGGAGGCCGGCGAGCGCGGCTGGCCGGTCGCGCGCATCCCCGGCGAGCACCTGCACCAGCTCGTCGCCCCCGAGGCGGTGGCCGACTGGCTCGTCGCCACCGCCGTTTGACGGGCGGGTGCCCTCAGCGGGCCTCCAGCGGGCGCCCTCAGCGGGCGCCGAGCGCGCGAGGGAGCCGGATGACGACGAGGCGGTTCGGCACGCCGCTGTCCACCAGCCTGCCGTCGGGGCCGAAGTCGCCGAGGCCGAAGTCGTTGTCGTTGGCCAGGGCGATCGTGCGGGGGTCGAGCACCGCCAGCCCCTCGATCTTGCCGGGCAGCGACGGCACCAGCGCGTTCGGCTCCAGCACGAGCGACTTGGCGGGCAGCCTGAGATCGGACGCGCCCGCCCCCTCCTCCAGAGACGGGCTGGTCTTCGGGTCGTCGTAGGGCCCGCCGAGCAGGTTCGCGGCCCTGGTCAGGTCGATCGAGTACACCCGCGCCACGTTGTCGGTGCGCTCGTCGACGAGCAGGCGGCCCCGGCCGGCGTACGCCAGGCCGGAGATCTTCATCTCGCTCTGGTCGCCGTTCACCTTCGGGTCGAAGGTCGTGACGTCCTCGAACCGGTACGGATACTCCCCGGTCACCTTCCGGTGGCGCAGGTCGAAGGTGAGGATGCGCCCGATCCGCGACTTCTTGGCGGCCTTCTTGTCGGGGTTGGCCAGCGGGCTCTGCACGGCCAGGTAGAGCGTGCGCTCGTCGGACGAGATCGCGAGGCCCTCGAAACCGCGGTTCTGCTGCCGGCTCGCCAGGATCGCGGGCAGCGTCTCCTTCACCGGATAGTCCGCGCCGGTCAGTCCGAGCCCCGCCGGAACGTGGCGCTCCAGCACCCGGCCGTCGCGCGACACCCGCACCAGCGACGGGCCGTACTCGTCGACCAGCCAGAAGTCGCCGTCCCGGGTGCGCACCAGGTCCTCGACGTCCAGGCCGCTCGGGTTGTACGGCAGGGCCGTGCGGCCGTCCCAGGTGTACGGCGTCTCGTCGTGCCCCGCCTGGTTCGACAGGCCGGTCACGGGCCTGCCCGAGGCGCCGACGATCGGGATGTACTGCTTGATCGTGGCCGTGCCGCGCGCGAGGGCGACCCGGACGATCGCCGGCGTGAACTCGGGCACCGGGAAGGTGCGGCGCTTCTCTCCGTCCACGGTCGGCTGGCCGTTCGGCCCGCGGTCCGTGACGAGCCAGAACTCACCGGCCCGGCCGGCCGGGAACAGGCCGCTGCCGGCCCCGCCGAACCGCACGCCGTGGTCGTCCGCGATGGACGGCTGCACCCGCTTCAGCGCGGGAGCGGGCAGCGTGACGTCGGCGACGACCACGGGGCCCCCGGCCGGGGTGGCGGCGACCGTACCGGTGGCGGTGAGGGTGAGCGCGGCGGCGACGGCCAGACCGGCGAAGAGGTGACGTGGCACTGGAGACCTTTCAGACAGCGGTGACAGCGCCCGAAGGTAGTGAACGACGACGTCTCCGCCGTGAAGATCAGATGACGCCCGGATGGCTATACGTCGGTGACCCGGATGCCGGCGTGGGCCTTGTACCTGCGGTTGACCGAGATGAGGTTCGCGGTCAGCGCCTCGATCTGGTGGGCGTTCCGCAGCCGTCCCGCGTAGACCCCGCGTGCGCCGGGAATGCGGGCGGCGAGCGCCCGCACGACGTCGGTGGCCTCCCGGTCGTCGCCGAGCACGAGGACGTCGAGGTCGATCTCCTCCACCGAGGGGTCGAGCAGCAGCACCGCCGACACGTGGTGGAACGCCGCGACCACGCGGCTGCCGGTCAGCACCGCCGCCGCCTGCTGGGCCGCGCTCCCCTCCTCCACGGGCAGCGCGTACGCCCCCTGCTTGTCGAAGCCGAGCGGGTTCACGCAGTCGACCACGATCTTGCCGGTGAGCGGCTCGCGCAGCGACTCCAGCAGGGCCCGGTGGCCCTCCCAGGGCACGGCGACGATCACGACGTCGGCCTCGGCCGCCACGTCGGCGTTCGCGGCCCCGCGCACGCCGATCTCCCGGGCCGCCTCCCCCGCGCGCTCGGCGCTGCGCGAGCCGATCAGCACGGTGTGACCGGCGAGGGAGAACCGGCGGGCCAGCCCCTTGCCCTGGTCTCCGGTGCCGCCCAGGATGCCGATGGTCAGCCCGGACACGTCGGGGACATCTGTGGTCTGCTCTGCCATGAGTCAGATCATGCCAGCATGCCGGGGCCGGGAACCGCCCGGGCGGAGCGCGTCCGGGGACGTGAACGGCTCAGCAGTCGCCGATGGCGGGCAGCCCGGCCACCCGGGTCGCCAGCCAGGCCACCGCCAGCGGGGCGCCCTCCACCGCGCCGAGCACGTGACCGCCGGCCGGCAGGCCGGTCCACAGGACGTTCGCCCCACGCGCGCAGTACTCCCGCCGCAGCGTCCGGCCCAGCTCGTACGGGATGATCTCGTCGCCCTTCGCGTGGTACAGGAACAGCGGCGCCTTCGGCGCGGACGCCCCGAGGCGGTTCTCGGCGAGGCGGGCCCGCCACTCGGGCAGGTCCAGCACGTCGGTCGTGGTCAGCTCCGACAGGCGCCGTCCGCCGAGTTTCGCCCGCAGGTCGCCCACGCAGTCGTCCCGCGCGTCGCCGAACAGCGCGGCGCCCTCGGGGGTGAGATGGCTCTCCAGGCGCAGCTCCGGATAGGCGGCGTCCAGCCCGAGGCCCGCCGCGGCGGCCAGCCCGAAGTCTCCCGTGCCGTCCAGGTGATCGGCCACCGCCCTCAGGTCGGCCGGGACCCCGCCCGCGGCGACTCCCCTGAGCCGCAGTTCGGGCGCGTACGACGGCTGGAGCTGGGCCGCCCACGCCGCCGACGAGCCGCCCTGCGAGTAGCCCATCACCACGACCGGCGCGGCGGCGGACAGGTTCGCGTCCGGCACCCGGACCGCGGCCCTGATCGCGTCGAGCACGGCGTGCCCCTGGGAGAGGCCCGCCATGAACGTGTGGTCGCCCGGCGTGCCGAGGCCCTCGTAGTCGGTCACCGCGACGGCCCAGCCCTTGAGCAGCATCAGGCTCATGATCGCGAGCTCGGCCTCGGTGCCGCCGGCCATCGCGGCGGACGGGGCGCACTGGTCTCCCAGGCCGTGCGTCCCGACGGCGTAGCCAACGACGGGCCGCCGGCCCAGCGGATAGGGGGCGGCCGGCACGAGGAGGGTGCCCGAGACGACGTTCGGCTCACCCGTCGCGGAGGTGGATCGGTACCGGAGGTGCCACGCCTTCACCGGCACCTCCAGCAGCCTGCCCGGGGCGAGGTAGACGGTGGTCGCGCGGGCCTCGACGACGTCCCCGGCGGAGGTCGCGTGCGCGGTGCCGCCCAGCGCGGGCAGCAGGAGGAAGACCCCGATCATCGACACGAGGGCGCGCACGCGCAGGTTCATCGAGCCGCCTTCCGGTGGGGTGTGCACAGGACGATCTCAGCGCCGTGGGCTGATCGTCATCCTCCGGTAACGGTGTGTCAAGAACCGGATCGGCGGGACTTCACTCGTGTCTGTCAGGCACCATGACGTTCGTGACTCCTCCGCTCTCTGGAGGGAGCGGCTTCTCGCTAAGCCGCTTCCGCAGCCTGGCGAAGGGCAAGCCCCGCCCTCAAGATGTTGGTCGCCGCGTTCACGTCGGCGTGCGCGGCATGTCCGCACGCTGTACAGACGAACTCGGCCTGGGTGACGCGGTTCTCCTTCGCGCAATGCCCGCAACGCGAGCAGGTGCGGGAGGTGTCGGCGGGGTTCACCGCGATCAGCTCTCGACCGGCGCTTTCAGCCTTGTGCGCGAGGACCGTCAGGAACACCCCCCAACCCGCGTCCAAAATGCTGCGATTCAAGCCGGACTTCTGCGCGACGTTCCGGCCGGGCTGCTCGACCGTGCCGGACGCCGAACGGGTCATGTTCGCTATCCGCAGGTCCTCGTGCACGATCACGTCATACGCCCGGACCAGCGCGTTGGCGACCTTGTGCGCGTAGTCGATCCGCTGACGGCGGACCTTGCCGTGCAGGGCGGCGACCCGCGCCACCTTCTTGCGGCGGCGTCTGGATCCGCGTTCGCCGCGGGCGAGGTCTCGCTGAGCTTCCGCGAGACGATCGGCGGTCGCGGCGAGGTGGCGCGGGTTGGCGACGTGCACACCGTCGTTCATGGTGACCAGACAGGCCACGCCCATGTCGAGGCCGACCACCGCACCCGTGCCGGGAAGCGGCTCGGCGGGCACGTCGTCACACGCCAGGACCACGTACCAGCGTTTGCCCTCCCGCTTGGCGCTGATCGTCTTGACCCGGCCCCTGACCGGACGGTGCTGGTGCACCCGGACATGTCCGACGCCCTGAAGTCGCACGAACGTGGCCGAGGGGTGCTCGGGCTGGGAGTCCCAGCGGCAGCCGTCACCGTCCTTGGGCCACTCCACCGCATCGAACCAGCCCCGGCCCTTGAACCGGGGGAAGCCCGGGGTGCGCCCGGCCTTCACGCGGGTGAAAAACGCGGCGAACGCCTTGTCCAGACGGCGCAGTGTCGCCTGCTGGGAGGAGAACGACCACCGGCCCTGCCCGTCGGGGTCATCACCCCGGATGTGCTTCAGCTCGGCGGACTGGTCGCCGTACCGGACACTCACACCCGCCTTGACGTAGGCCGTACGGCGGTGCTCCAAGGCCGCGTTGTACAGCGTGCGGTGGTCCTCCAGGCACGCGGCGAGCGCGGCGGCCTGCTTGGCGGTCGGGCGCAGCAGGAACTTGAACGACCTAGGCACGGCCACCGCCTTCCGGCCGCTCGTACCGCGTCTCCATATAGCGCCGCACCGTCTCGGCCGGCACCGCGCCGACCGTGGCCACGAAGCAGGACCTTGACCACGGTGTGGGCAACGGGGAACGCGGGTGCGGGAACCCGGCGCGCGGGTGGTGGGAGGTGAAGCCCGGGAACTGGTTGGCGACGTACGCCGGCGCGCTCTTCGGGTTGGGCGTGACGAACAGGTGCACCTGGTCCGACACCACGTCAAGCGCCATGATCTGGCAGCCGTGCTCGCCGGCTGTGGCGCGAATCAGTTCCTCACGACGATCCTTGGCTCGCCCGCCGAGGACCGGGCGCCGGTACTTCGGGCACCACACGACGTGGTGCCCAAGGTCATACGCCGCAGCGGGGGACATGCGCCCTTGCCGAGTCACACGATCATCATGACAGCGCCGCACATCCAATACGCGACGAACGGAGACCGATCTCTGATGCGCAAACCAGGCAGGTCACCGCACACCCGCGCCTTGGCGGCCCTTCCGCTCCCGATTCCCCCGTCACCTGAAGGCAACGGCCCCCTGGGGAGAATCTGATGGACGCCGCATCGGTGAATCTGCTTCGGGAGGTGCTCGCCTCCACCGGCTGGCTGGAACGCACTCGTGAGCTCGGCCTCGCCCTCCGGGCCACCAGGTCGCCCGGAGGGCTCCTGGTCGTCGGCACCCCCGAGGACGAGCCGTGGCACGTCACCGCCCATCTCGCCGACGAGGCCCGGCTGTCGGGCCTCGCCCAGCTCTCCCCCACGCTCGTCCGCTGGGCGCCGCCGCCCGGCGCTCCCCCTCATCTGCGCGTCGGGATGGACCGGCTGCGGAGCGCGGGGCGGGGCGAGACGCTCTTCGTGGTCGCCGAGGAGCGGGCGCCCGTGCCGCTGCTGGAGCGCGTGGACGACGCCCGCCGCACCGGCGCCACGATCCTCGCCGTCGACGGCGGAGACCCGGAGCTGGAGTCGCTCGCCCACGACGCCATCGCCGTACCGCCCGAGGGGGGCGTGCTCAGCTTCGACGCCGCGCAGCACCTTGTGAGCAGCGCGGCCGGTGAGGTACGCCGCCGGGCCGGCCTGCGGGAACGCCTGGCCCTGCTGGCCGACCGCATCACCGGCCCGCGCGTGAGCGACTGACGCGAGCGGCGGGATCATTGGGCCATGAGCACTTCTCCGGACGGAGGGCAGTCCTGATGTCCGCCTTCATCACGATCACCGGCACGGTGGGGGCCGTCGTCCTGCTGGCCGCGTACGCCATGGTGTCGTCGGGCCGGATGTCCGGGGACGGGCTGCCGTACCAGCTCCTCAACCTGGGCGGGGCGGCGGCGCTGATGGTCAACAGCGCCTACCACTCGGCCTGGCCCTCGGCGATCCTCAACCTGGTGTGGAGCGGGATCGGCGTGTGGACGCTCGGCCGGCTCGTGGCCCGCCGCGCGGCGCGGCGGCGGGCGGCCGGGTCCGCGGGCGCCGCGCCCCCGGCCGCCGCGGTTCAGACGGGTGAGGTCCAGGCAGGCGGGGTGCAGGCAGGCGGAGTGCAGGCAGGCGCGGTCCACGTCCAGGCCGCCGACACCCCGGCCGGCTGAACCCGCGTACGTCAGCCCGTGCGCATAGGCTCGCGTACGTCAGGGGGTCACTCGTCCCACTCCTTGTCCTGTTCCTTCCACTTCTTGTTGCGCTCGGCCGCCGTCTGCAGGGCGTGGGAGGCGGCGTCCTGGGAGTCGTAGGGCCCGAGCCGGTCCTTGTTGGGGCAGCCCTTCTCCGGCTCGACGGTCATGTGCTTCAGGCAGAACCACCATTGATCGCTCACGGCACTAATCGTGCCCAGCGGAAGCGCAACTAGACTTGGCGGCATGTCCACGCTGCTGCGCCCCGGGCGTATCTCGCCCACCCGCAAGGTCCCCGCCCACATCCCCCGCCCCGAGTACGTGGGCAGGGCCGAGCCCAGGAAGGGCGACAGCGACGTCCAGACCCCCGAGACCATCGAGAAGATGCGGATCGCGGGCCGGATCGCCGCGCAGGCCCTTGAGGAGGTCGGCAGGCACGTCGCTCCCGGCGTGACGACCGACGAGCTCGACCGCATCGGCCACGAGTTCCTCTGCGACCACGACGCGTACCCCTCGACGCTCGGCTACCGCGGCTACCCGAAGTCGCTGTGCACGTCGATCAACGAGGTGATCTGCCACGGGATCCCCGACGACACCGTCCTGCGCGACGGCGACATCGTCAACGTGGACATCACGGCCTTCATCGGCGGGGTGCACGGCGACACCGACGCCACCTTCCTCGTCGGGGAGGTCGACGAGGAGTCGCGCCTGCTGGTCGAACGGACCCGCGAGGCGACGATGCGGGCGATCAAGGCGGTCGCGCCGGGCCGGCAGCTCAACATCGTCGGCCGGGTCATCGAGGCGTACGCCAAGCGCTTCGGCTACGGGGTCGTCCGCGACTTCACCGGCCACGGCATCGCGGCGTCGTTCCACTCGGGGCTCATCGTCCCCCACTACGAGGACACGTCGCTGTCGGTGACGCTGGTGCCCGGAATGACGTTCACGATCGAGCCGATGCTCACACTGGGCACGATCGACTACGAGATCTGGCCCGACCGCTGGACCGCCGTCACCAAGGACCGCAAGCGCACCGCGCAGTTCGAGCACACGATCGTGGTGACGGAGACCGGCCACGAGATCCTGACCCTGCCCTGAGGCCCGCCCCGCGTGCGGGCGCGTGGGTCCCGCGTGGTCAGCGGGACCGGTCGCGCCGGTTCAGCTTGGCCAGGTAGTCGTTGTAGGCGTCCAGCTCGGCGTCTCCGGTGCCGCCGCCCGGCTTCGCCGCGGCGGCGTCTGCCCGGCGGTCGGCCCGCCGGGCGACCCGCTCGTCGTCGCGCCACCACTGGAAGCCCAGCGCGAGCAGCACGATCAGGGTGGGGATCTCGCCGAAACCCCAGGCGATGCCGCCTCCGGTCTGCTGGTCGGACAGGGACGAGGCGCCCCAGGTGCGGCCGAGCTGGTCGTAGTACGCGCCGGCCAGCACCGTGCCCATGCTCATCAGGGCGATGCCGAAGAACGCGTGGAACGGCATGGTCACCATGAGGAGCAGCAGCCGCCCGGCGTGGGGCAGCTTGTGCGGCGCCGGGTCCACGCCGATGATCACCCAGAAGAACAGGGTGCCGCTCAGCAGGAAGTGCGTCGTCATCGCGATGTGCCCGAGGTGCTCCTCCATCGCGGCGGCGAACAGCGGGGTGAAGTACAGCGCGAACGTCGACACCACGAAGATCGCCGTCGCGATCGCGGGGTGACTGACGAACCTCATCACCCTGCTGTGCAGGATCACCGTGATCCACTCGCGGGGTCCGCGGTCGCCGCGCCGTACGGCGGGCCTGAGCGCGCGCAGCGCCAGCGTCACCGGCGCGCCCAGCACGAAGAAGATCGGGACCAGCATCGACAGGATCATGTGCTCGGTCATGTGCACGCTGAACAGCACGGGCGCGTACCGCGCGATGCCGCTCTGGGTGCTGAGCACCAGGATGACGACGCCGATACCCCAGCTCACCGTGCGGCCCACCGGCCACTTGTCACCCCGCCGGGCCAGCCGCACGACCCCCGCGCCGTACAGTCCGGCCAGGGCCGCGGCGAGCACGGCGAAGAACAGGTCGAACCACCACAGCGTGAACAGGTTCCCCAGGGACAGCGGAGGCGGGAGCAGGTAGCCGAGGAGCTCGAACGCGCGGTCGACCGGCGTGTTGACGGGCGGCGGGGCGGTCCTGGACAGCGCCACGCCGACCCCCATCGTCGCGCCCATGAGCATGACCTCGCCGAGGGCCAGGCGCAGGAACGCGTGCGGCTCTCCCGCCGACAGCCTCGGCAGCGTACGGCCCCGGTGGCGCCATCCCAGGTACCCCAGCACGGCGAACGCCGCGACCTTGGCCATCAGGAGCAGGCCGTAGGCGGAGGTGAACAGGTCGCCGATCGTGGCCAGGCGCGAGGCGCCCGCGGCGACGCCGGAGAGGCCGACCCCGATGAAGCACCACAGCGCCATCCTCGAGAAGCGCGCGGCGGCGACGTCGATCTGCGCCTGCCCGCGGAGCGCGTGGACGCAGGTCGCGGCGAGCCCCCCGACCCACAATGCCAGGAAGAGCAGGTGCATGCCGACGGAGGTGGTGGCCAGCCCGTGGTTGGGCGCGGAGGAGGAGTGCCCGGTCAGCGCGGGCGGCAGGAGCGTCACCAGCGCGAAGACCAGCAGTCCCGCGGCGGCGCCCGCCGTGATCGCGCCCCGGGCGAACAACGCGATGGCGACGGCGAACAGCACGACCAGGGTCAGCGCGATGCCCTGCGGCACCTGGCTGGCGTAGCTGGTGAGCTCGTTGCCGGCGAGGATCTCCCCCACGGGCGCGCCGAGGGTCTCCGACAGGCTGAAGACCAGCGCCACCGCCGCGGCGACCGCCCAGGCCAGGGCGGACCACGAGGCGCCCTTCACATAGCTCTGGGCCGGCCTGCCGAGCAGCCCCTTGTCACTGGGCAGGAAGGCCGCGGCCACGGCCAGCAGTCCCACGGTCAGGACGCCGGAGACGTCCATAGCGAGCTTCGACAACGGAAGCATCCAGCGCGTCAGCGTGCCCTCGTCGGGCAGGCCGGGGATGATCCGGGGGGTCGCGGCGCCGCCGAGCACCATCGCGACCACGAGCGCGCCCGCCGTCGCGCACAGCGCCGCGACGGTCAGGCGCACGACCCTGCTCACGGCTTCTTCCGCAGGCTCAGGAACATGCCGATGCCGATGCCGGCGATGCCGAAGACCACGGCCCAGAACCAGCCGGGCACGCCGCCGCCCTCGCTGTCGCCGGCCTGGGACGCCTGCGCAGCCTCGGACGTCGTAGCGGCCGACGCGACGGGTGCGGCGACCGTGTCCTGGGGCTCGGCCACCGAGGTCGCGCTGCCCAGCGCCTGGTCACCCACCACAGTGAAGGGGATCTCCCCCTCCAGGGGGTGACCGTCGGGAGAGACCACCCGCCAGGCGATCGTGTACCGGCCCGGCGGTACCGCGTCGGCCACCGCCTCGGTCACCTTGGGGCCGTTGACGGCCGGAGCGCCCTTCTCGTAGCGCTTGCCGTCCTCGCCGCGGACGACCACGACCGGGAAGCGCACGGAGTCCGCGAACTCCAGGGTGACCTTGGTCAAGGTCTTGACCTGGGCGTTCTTCTGCGGGTCGCTGCTCTTGAGCGAGGTGTGCGCCTGGGCCGGCAGGACCTGGGCCGCGCACAGCAGGAGCGACACCAGGAACGCGGCGAGGCCGGCGAAGGCGGCGAGGATGGGTCTCTTCATGACAGTCCCAGGCTACCGACGCGTGTGCGCGGTCCACACCCCCGCACCGGAAGACGGGGACGACCTGTCATGTCCCCTGCTCAGGGGTCCGACCGCACAGACGGATCCGGGCCGGAGCGCGACGCTCCGGCCCGGTGGGTCAGGTCTGTACGGGGCCTATATATGAGGCCCGGTGGACGAGCGGTGTGCGGGGACGCCTGTCACAGCCCGGCGCAGGCGAGGGCCCGCTGGTAGGCGGCCACACTCTGCCGGTCGTCCCCGATCCGCCGGCGCATCTCGCCGATGGTCATCCAGTCCTCGGCCGTCTTCCGTGTGGGCAGCGCGTCCTCCAGCCAGTCGCTCACAATGTCCAGTTCGCCCGCTGCCTTGTCATCCTGATGCAGCAGGAAACGCGCCTGGCTGAGGAGGAGGGCGGCTCGTGTCTCCAGCCACCCTGAGGTGCCTCGTACCAGATCGATGGCGGTCTGCGCGTACTCCACGGCCTGTTCGGGATACTGGAGGACGATCTCCGCCCACGCGAGGGCGAGTGCGCCATGAGCCCTGTCGAAGGTGCTTGTGGCTGCCGCCTCCATCTCCCGCTGCGCCCTGAGCAGGAGGTCGCGTGCCTTCTCCGACTCCTCGGGGTGCAATCTGAGGAGCATGTTCGCGTACGCCTGCCGAAGGCGCGCCAGGTTTCGCGGCTCACCGGTCTCGGACTGGATCGCCAGCGCACGCTCGATCAGGTTGATCGCCTCCTCCCCGCGTCCCACCTGCTCGGCGACGAGGGCGGCGTTCCAGGACGAGGCGACAGCGGATCGGGGGGTGCCCAGGGCTTCGGCGGCCGCCAGCAGTTCGGTCGCGAAGTGCCCCGCCCGAAGCAGATCGCCGCGCCACAGATAGACGCTCAGCAGTGTGGCGCCGAGTTCGACCAGACCGTCGTTCCATCCGGATCTGGCCATCGTCTCCAGCGCATGCTCGCCCACCTGAACGGCGGCGGAGTAGTCACCGCGCTCCCGATGACACCGGCACAGCGCCAGAGCCACGGCGACCTTGCGCTCCTGCGTCATCGCCTCCGCCTCGGACCCGCCGAGCTCTTCCAGCACGGAGATGGCCTCGGCAACCTCGCCGCACGCCTCGGAGGCCAGCGCGTAGCCGTAGCGGGCCTCAACTCGAAGGGCGGGGAGACCCAGGAGGTTGCCGTCGGCGAGCAGTTCGGCGTACCGGCGGCGGGCCTCGGCGACTTCGCCGTTCTCCAGCGCCATGCGGGCGAAGCTGAGGCCGACTTCGAGGTCCTCCATCTGCTCGGCGGTGACGCCGTTGACGAGGTAGGTGAGCGAGCAGTCCAGCTTCTGCGCGAGCAGTTCCAGGACCGCGGGGGTGGGAGTACGCTTGCCGCTTTCGATCAGTGATACATAACTGTCAGAAAGTTCGGGATGCGCCAGCTGTGCTTGTGAGAGACCCCGCTGACGGCGAATCGCCTTGATGCGCTGTCCGACCAGATCTTGCGCGGCCATTGGCAACTCCTGCAATATTGTAGGCCCGGCAGTCTGAGCTGATGGGAGATCCACCGTGCGCCGCCTTGCCCTACCCGTTCTTACCCTCATCATTTCGGCCACACTGGCCGTTGGAGGCGATGTTACGCTAGTAAGTGCCCCCGCGTCTTCTGACCAGATGAATTTGCCCGCCTCGAACGCGTGCTGCTGATCACAACAGACGTCCGGTGGCGTGCCGGGGCGCCGGAGACCAAGATCAGATATTGCCCGGCACCACACCCTCTCCGATGCCCCGGCGCCCCAATCGAAAATTACGGCCGCATCGGCACCGTCACTTCGTAACTATCTTCACAATCAGTTTGGCCGAATAAGCCGGCAGGGAGAATCGCTTCACCAACCCCCCTCATCGGAAATATTCTCAACGAGAATCATCGGCCACCGGCTCTCCCCATCTCCGACATCATATTCGGCGATATATTCACAGGCCGGCTTTCACCTGTTCGGCAGATCCGAATGGAAGCCCTTTCCGTTCGGCTGTCGCGACGACTGTCGCACGCGCCTCCCGGCCGCCTCCTCCGCGACTCGACCCGTCGCGTCATGGCCCCGCGAAGCGCCCTACTCGGACCTTAGCCCCCGCAGGGGCACGGAAGCCCACCAAACCGCCGCCTCGGCAGACCCCACGCTTCCGCCGGGCGTTGCCTCGTGCACACGAGAACCACCCTGTTCCGCGCACTCCTCGGAGGGGGCCCACGTCATCCTCATATCTAGACGGAATCTAGATATGTAGTGGCATATTAGAGCTTCTGTCAGAGTGGGGAAGCGAAGTCCGATGACCTCGTAATGCGGTAGTAGTGAAGAACGTCGGGGATGCGGTGGGGTGCAGCCACGAACTGCCAAGCCGGTGCCTTCAACCGCCCCTGACAGACTTCCACAGAACGCGTCTGTGTCGTTACCCTATGGAGTCCGACGACGTATGGATAACGCGGAAGAGCACGGAACGTCGCAAGGCTCACCGTATCGCCTGCAACTGCTTGGGCCCGTGGCGGCGTGGCGCGAGGGCCGGACCGTCGACCTCGGGCCACCCCTGCAGCGTGCGGCCCTGTGTGTCCTCGCCGCCCGCGCGGGACGGGTCGTCACCAAGGACACGCTGATCGGCGGGCTCTGGGGGGATCGTCCGCCGAACACCGCCGAACAGAGCGTCTACACCTACATCGCCGGTCTGCGGCGGGTGCTGGAGAGGGCGCCGGGCCGGCGCGGCCCCTACAGCACCCTGATCTCCCGATCGCGGGGCTATGTGCTTGAACGCGGGGTGGTGGAGGCGGACGTCGGCGACTTCGAACGCCACCTGGCCGAGGCCCGGCGGCTCCAGGCCGCGGAGGATCCGCGTGGCGTCCTGCGGACGTTGGACGCCGCCTCGGACTGCTGGTCGGGTCCCGCCCTCTGCGGTGTGCCCGGCCCCTTCGCCGAGGCCGAGCGGGTCCGGCTGGAGGAGTTGCGCCTGACGGCTCTGGAGGACCGGGCCGACGCGATGCTCGATCTGGAACTACACCAGGAGGCCGTGACGGCCCTCACCGAACTGGTCGCGGAGGCTCCCCTGCGGGAGCGGACCCGTGACCTGCTCATGCTGGCGCTCTATCGGACGGGCAGGCAGGCCGACGCGCTCGACACCTACCTGGACGTCAAGCGGCTGCTCGCCGAGCGGCTCGGCGTGGACCCCGGCGAGGCCCTGCGCGAGCGGTACGAACTGATCCTGCGGGCCGACCCCTCCCTCGACCCGGAGCGGAGCGAGACGACCGACGCCGGTCCCGGGGCTCGGCCGCCACGCCAGCTTCCGCGCGCGGCCACCGGCTTCGTGGGCCGGGTCGAGGAGCTGGTCCGCCTGCGATCGCTGCTCACCCCCTGGGACGGTGGCGTCCCGCAGGCCGTGGTCGCGATCACGGGTGCCCCCGGAACGGGCAAATCCGCCTTGGCCGTCCAGGCCGCGCACACCGCGGCACACGCGTTCCCCGACGGTCAGCTCTATGTGAACCTCCTGGGAGCGACACCGGGCGTCGGGCGTCTGGAGCCGATCGGCGTGCTCGCCCGGCTCCTGCGTGCGCTCGGGCTGGAGGGCAAGGCCGTGCCGACCGAGGAGGACGAGGCCGCCGCGGTGCTGCGCGACCGGCTGGAGGGTCGCAGGACCCTCATCCTGCTCGACGACGCGGCCGGGCCGGAACAGGTCCGCTCCCTGCTGGGCCTGCCGTCGGGCAACACCGTGCTCATCACGAGCCGGGAGTCCTTCGCCGTGGCCGACGACTGCGTGCGGATCATCCTCCGCAGGATGCGGCGGTCCGAGGGGGTCACCGTCCTGTCGAAGCTCGTCGGGGCGGAGCGGATCTTGGGGGATCCGGCCGCCGCGGCCCATCTGGTCGAGCTGTGCGGCGGGCTGCCGCTCGCCCTGCGCCTGGCCGCCGCCCGGCTCGGCGAGCGACCGGACTGGAACGCACGGGACCTCGGTGTGAGGCTGGAGGACCGGCGGCGCACGCTGCACGAGCTGGAGTCGGGCCAGATCGCCGTGCGATCCAGTCTGGAGCTGAGCTACGAGGCGCTCGCCCGCGGCGGCGCGCTCGATCGACTGGCCGCGCGGACGCTGTGTCATCTCGGCGTCCTGCACGTGGCGAGCGTGACCGCCGACGTGGTGGCCGCCCTCGTCGGCGAACCCGCCGACGCCGCCGAGCGCGCCCTCGACCGACTCGTGCGGGCGCATCTGCTGGAGACCGGTGAGGCCGGCCGCTACCAGCCGCACGACCTCGTGAGGCTGTTCACGATCGAACTCGCGGACACCCATCTCACACCGCATGCGCGCAAGGACGCGCTCATGCGGGCGCTCGGCTTCTACGGCGCGACCACACGTCACGCCAGCACCCTGCTCGATCCCCACCGCGTGCACCTTCCCTGGCCCGACGTACCGCAGCGCCCGCTGACGCTGACCACCCCGGCCGAGGCCAGGGCGTGGCTCGACCAGGAGCTGACACATGTGATCTCCGCCGCGTCGCAGGCGATGGCGAAGGATGACGACGAGAGCGCACGCCTGGGCGCCTATGTCGGGTTCGCGCTGACCTGGCAGCTCATCCGTGAGGCGCGTTACAAGGAGCAGCTCGAACTGAGCCGTCAGGCACTGTCGATAGGGAAGCGGACCGGCGATCCGGACATCCAGGCTCTGGCATACGGCCAGATCTCCACGTCTCTCGCGAGTCTCGGACGGCCGGAGGAGGCGCTGCCGTATCAGGAGGCCGAACTCGAACTCCGGCGCGCTCAGCGGGACCGGTTCGGCGAGATGCGCGCCCTGGGCAACCTGAGCACGGCTCAGTTCGACTCCGGTAGATACGCCGAGGCTTACAGGAGTGCCGAAGCCCAGAACGCCATAGCCCGGGAGATCGGGTCCGCGGTGGGAGAGCGGCACTCCCTGCTCATGGCGGGGAGCGCACGCCGGGGTCTGGGCGACACGGCCGCGGCGATGAACCTGCTCGAACAGGCGCTCAGTCTCGCTCGAGTCGCCGGGGACCGGCACCACGAGTCCAGCAGCCTTCTTTTCCTCGCCGAGCTGTGTCTGGACCAGGGCGATCCGTCGACCGCCAGGGACTACCTGGAACGCGGCCTGCGCCTCTCCCGCGAGAGCGGCCAGCGAGGACGTGAAGGCCATCTGCTCGGCAGGCTGGCGCAGGCGCATCGCCTGCTCGGTGAGCCCGAACCGGCACTGCGCTGTGCCCTGAAGTCGCTGGCCATCGGGCAGCGGTCCGGGGACGAGCAGCTACGCCGTCAGGCGGAGGACGAGCTTCGCGAGATCGGGGAGGCGTTCCCCGGGGTGGAGGTCACGCCGCCGCGCTCCGCGGAGGAGGCGCTGAGCCGCTGACCGCGGCGGGCTACCCGGCGCGCAGGGCGAGGAAGAGGTCGACGCGGTCGGCCATGGACGACAGGTCCCTGCCGGTCAGCTCCTCGACCCGCCTGATCCGGTATCGCACCGTGTTGACGTGGACGTGCAGGCGCTCGGCGCAGGCGTTCCACGAACCGGTGCAGTCGAGGAACGCGCCGAGCGTGCGCACCAGCTCGGCGCCGTGCCGCCGGTCGTAGTCGAACAGCGGCCCGAGCAGCCGCTCGGCGAAGGACGACCGCACCTCGCCCGGCGTGGTCGCCAGCAGCAGCGCGTGCGTGTAGATCTCGTCGCCGGTGACGACTCCCCCGCCGCGCGCCGCGGCCAGCCGCCGGGCATGGCCCGCCTCCTCCACCCCGCCCCGGATGGCCTGCGCGCCGGTCAGCGCCCCGCTCACCCCCACCGACACGGTGAGCGCCGGCAGCCCGGCCGCGATCACCGCCGCCCGGTCGCGCAGCCGCTCCGCGAGGGCGTCGCGGTCGTCGCCGTAGGCGTCGCCGCGCAGCGGGACCAGCGTCACCGACGCGTCCGCCCCGGCCACCGCCACCACCCGCCGGTCCAGCAGCTCCTCCACGACCTGGCCGCCCAGCAGGGCGGGATCGGGGCCGTCGGTCGCCCCGCGCCGGCTCGCCGCCGCGGCGACCAGCGCGTACGGCTCCGCCGGGTCGACGCCGCAGGTCCGCAGCCGCGCCGACAGCTCCGTCGGCTCCCCTCCCGAGCAGGCCAGGGCGATCAGCTGTTCGGCCAGCCGCCGTTCCACCCGCCGGCCCGCCTCGGCCCGGGTGCGCTCCAGCGCGACGCAGGCCGCCAGCTCGAAGCCGATCTCCGCGTCGACCTCCCCCCGGCACACGAGGGCCCAGCCGGCGGCCCGGTGCGCGCGGTCCACGGCGAACAGCGTGAACCGCCCGCCGCGGTCCACCACCACGGGCAGGCGGACGGCGGCGAGGTAGTCGCGGGCCAGCCGTACGGCCTGGTCCTCGGGCAGGGCGCCCGCGACGACGGAGCCGCAGGCGGACACCACGGCGGCCGTGACGCCGAGCTCGGTCTCCACGAGCGCGAACAGCTCCCTCAGCCCCGCTCCCTCGGCCACCGCCGCCACGATCCTGCGGTGCCGCCCGAGAGCGCCGCGCAGGTCACCCGCCTGCACGGCGGCGACGCGCCGGCCCACGAAGTCGGTGACGGCGCCGAACGACACCTCGACGGGCACCTCCAGCAGCGGCAGGCCGTGCTCGCGGCAGGCCGCCACCAGATCGTCGGGCACCATGCCGAGCCGCGCGTCTCCAGCACCGATAGCGGCCACCCCCGCCTCCGCGAGGGCGGCCACGAACCGCGCGGAGTCGCCGGGAGACCGCCGCCACATGAGCCCGGTCAGCACCAGCTCGCCTCCCGACAGGTAGCGCCGGGGGTCGGGCAGGTCGGTGATGAGCACCCCGCTGATCTCACGGTCCGGCGTCTCGTCGCCCGTCAGCAGGACGAGCCGCAGCTCCGGGGCGGAGAGCAGATCACGAAGCAGCACGACCGACAGCCTATTTGGAGGTATGTACAAGCATCGACCCCGTCCGCTGTCCCGTTTCCCATGACCACGCCGATAGGCCGGGGCCCGGTCCGGTTGCTGTACTACGAGCATGACGCGGCCGATGACGACGGACACCCAGCGCCCCTCGGGGCCGGGTTCGGGGCTCGGCGAGAGCGTGCCGCGCCCGGACGGCAGGCTGAAGGTGAGCGGGGAGTTCGCCTACTCCTCGGATCTGTGGCTGGAGGGCATGCTCTGGGGCGCCACCCTGCGCAGCCCGCACCCGTCGGCGTGGATCCGCTCGGTCGACGTCGGCCCCGCCCTCGCGATGCCCGGCGTGTTCGCCGTGCTGACCCACGAGGACGTCCCCGGTGAGAGGTTCTACGGGCTGGAGCACCGGGACCAGCCGGTGCTGGCGATCGACCAGGTCCGCTACCAGGGCGAGCCCGTGGCGATCGTGGCCGCCGACCATCCGGAGACCGCGCGCCGGGCCGCCGCCGCGATCGTCGTGGACTACGAGGTGCGGCCGTCCGTCGTCGACCCCCGCCGCGCCGCCTTCGACCCGTCCTGCCCGGCCGTCCACCCCGGGGGCAACGTCGTACGGCACCAGCCGGTCAGGGTGGGGAGCACCTTCGAGGCCGAGGTGGTCGTCACCGGCGAGTACGAGGTCGGCATGCAGGACCAGGCCTTCCTCGGCCCGGAGTCTGGACTGGCCGTGCCCGCCGAGGACGGCGGGGTGGACCTGTTCGTCGCCACGCAGTGGCTGCACGTCGACCAGGGTCAGGTGGCTCCGTGCCTGGGCCTGCCGGCGGAGAGGGTGCGCCTGACGCTCGCCGGGGTCGGCGGTGCCTTCGGGGCGAGAGAGGACCTGTCGATGCAGGTCCACGCCTCGATGCTGGCGCTGCGGACCGGCCGCCCCGTCAAGATGGTGTACGGCCGCGAGGAGTCGTTCTTCGGCCACGTCCACCGGCATCCCGCCCGGATGCGGTACGAGCACGGCGCGACGGCCGACGGGCGGCTCGTCTACGTGCGGGCCGAGATCCTGCTCGACGGCGGGGCCTACTGCTCGTCCACGCCCGCCGTGGTCGGCAACGCCGCCTCCCTCGGCGTCGGGCCGTACGAGGTGGACAACGTCTGGATCGACGCGTACGGCGTCTACACGAACAACCCGCCCTGCGGCGCGATGCGCGGGTTCGGGGCGGTGCAGGCCTGTTACGCGTACGAGTCGCAGATGGACCGGCTCGCGGCGGCCTGCGGGCTGTCCCCGGTGGAGATCCGGGTCCGCAACTCGGTGTCGCAGGGATCGCGGCTGGCCACCGGGCAGCTGATCGACAGCCCCGCGCCGCTCGCGGAGATGCTCGCCGAACTGGCCGCGATGCCGCTACCCGCCGAGCCGCCGCCCGCCGGCCCGGACGGCGCGGGGGTGGACGGCGCCGGGCCCGATCTGCGCCTGCTGCCGGGCGGCGTGGCCCAGGCGACGCGCGGCGAGGGCGTGCGGCGGGGCGTGGGCTACGGCGTCGGCATCAAGAACATCTGCTTCTCCGAGGGCTTCGACGACTACTCGACGGCGCGGGTGCGGGTCGAGCTCGCCGGTGACGAGCCGCACGTGCTCGTGCACACCGCCGCCGCCGAGGTGGGGCAGGGCCTCGTCACCGTGCAGGCCCAGATCGCCCGTACGGAGCTGGGCATCGAGCGGGTCACCGTCGCTCCGGCGGACACCGCGGTCGGCTCGGCCGGGTCGTCCTCGGCCTCCCGCCAGTCGTACGTCACGGGCGGGGCCGTCCGGGCCGCCTGCGTGGCGGTGCGGGAACGCCTCGGCGCGCTGCGCGCGGCGCATCCCGGGCTGTCGCTCTGTGAGGTGCTGGAGCGGTCCGGGCCGGTGGAGGAGACCCGGGAGTTCCGCCACCGGCCGACCTTCCCGATGGACCCGGTCACCGGCCAGGGAAACTCCCACACCCAGCTCGCGTTGTGCGTGCATCGCGCGGTGGTCGACGTCGACGTGGATCTCGGCCTGGTCAGGGTCGTCGAACTGGCCGCCGTGCAGGACGTGGGGAAGATCCTCAACCCGCTCGCCCTCGAAGGGCAGATCCACGGCGGCTCGGCGCAGGGCCTGGGGCTCGCGCTGATGGAGGAGATCCAGGTCAGGGAGGGCAGGGTGCTCAATCCCTCGTTCACCGACTACCTGATCCCCACCATCCTCGACATGCCGCCGATGCGGCTGTCGATCCTGGAGAACCCCGACCCGCACGCGCCGTACGGGCTGCGCGGGGCGGGCGAGCCGCCCACGCTGTCGTCCACCCCGGCCGTGGCCGCCGCCGTCAGGGCCGCGACGGGCCTGGATCTCCCCCGGGTGCCGATCCGGCCCGAGGACATCGCCCTCGTGCCCGCCTCCCGGCCCTGAGGACCGGCCGGGTCGGTCCGCTCTCGGGCTCAGTCGGCGATGTAGCCGATGGAGGTCACCTCGTAGCCGCGGGCCTTCGAGCCGCCCAGCCGCATGAACATCGCGCCCCCCTCGTAGGAGTAGGCGCAGCTGTAGCCCTTCGAGTCGCGGTTGCAGCCCTGGAAGATGTAGGCCACGCCCTTGGGGTCGAACCTGTTCCGGAAGAGCGTGGTGACGGCCCTGTTCGTGGCGGCCTCCAGACCCCGGTAGCGGTCGCCCGCGCGCCATGCCTTGAAGAGGTGGGTGGCGGCGGCGGACGGCTTGACGAGGTGCCGGGACTCGTACACCTTCACGACCTTCGAGCCCGAGACGACCATCAGGATGCCGTCGAGCCCGCCCGGGACGTTCACGCTGGTGTGGACGAACCGGCAGTCGCGCCCTCCGGTGCAGCCCGCGAACCTGTCCGGGGCCCGGAAGGGGTAGGCGAAGATCGTGGAGACCGCGCCGGCGGTGGCGACCCGGGAGGCCGCGTGGCGGTCCCGGCGCAGCCACGCGCCGAAGAGTTTCTTGGCGACCGTCGCGGGCGCGGGCCTGAGCCCCATGGACGCCGCCTGTGCGGCGGACGGGGCCGGGGCCTGCGCGGCGGAGTTCGCGGAGTGCGCGGAGTGCGCGAGCGCCGGAGCGGCGGGGAGAAGCAACGCGGCGGCGGCGGCCGAACCGGCCACGCCTCGCAACCATGGTGCTGACACGCTCCGCACGCTACCGGGCTCTGCTTGCACCCCGATTGCCCGCGGCTTGCACGCCCGCCGGACAGCCCCGGCTCGGCCGGGTATCGGCACCGCGGCCCGCTCGGACATGGGCCGTAGCGGACATGGGCCGTCGGTGGGTGCGGCACGGCGTTCCCGTCGCGCCGTACGCCTGACGGGGCGAGGGGTCAGACCATGTCGTCGGGGTCGCAGGCGACGCCGTCGTGGTCGACGTCGACGTACCAGTCGTACTCGGGGTGACGGCCCTTCGTGTACGGCCCGGCGCCGTGGGCCTTCGCCTCCTTGCACGAGGCGTACCGGCCGCCGTTCCCTCCGCCCGTGCCCGCCGAGGTGAGAGCGGCCTGCGTGGCCCCGGGCTGAGAGGAGCCGGTGCGGGAGCCGGAGCTGATCGTGCCCTGCCCGCCGTTCTGCTGGGAGACGCCGGGCGGGGTCGAGCCGGGCTGAGGGGCGTTCTGGTTCGTGCCGGACTGGTCGAGGCCCGGCTGGGTCCCGCCCTGCTGAGTTCCACCCTGCTGTGTGCCACCCTGCTGTGTGCCGCCCGGTTGCGTGCCGCCCGGTTGCGTGCCACCGGGCTGGGTTCCACCGGGCTGGGTTCCACCCGGCTGAGTCCCGCCCTGCTGGGTTCCGTCCGGCTGGCCGGCGCCGGGCGTGGGGTTCTGCTGCTGGCCCGCGGGGGCCGATCCTCCGGTCAGCAACCCGATGATCGCGTCGGCCTGCGCCTTGTCGAAGCCCGCGATGCCGAGGCTGTCCTGCGTGATCTCCTGGGCGACGCGGGGCGCCGCGACGACCTTCTCGCCCACCACGACCGCGAGTTGCTGCTTGACGGTGTCCCGGGTGAGCTGGGCGATCTCCTCCCGGCTCGACGGCGACAGCACGAGCCGGACCGAATAGGTGCCGTCGTTGTCGGGCACCTCTTCGATCTTCTGCACTGTCTTGACCGTGACGCCCGGGTCGAGCAGGTAGCAGGTGGTTCCCTTGTCGTCCGGGATCGCGTCGGTCCCCTCGCAGGGCGCGGGCCGCACCCCGGTGACCGGGGCGAAGTGCACGGGAGTGGTCAACGTGTGGACGGGCGTCTGCTTGAGCGGGGGCGCGTCCGGATTGCGGGTCATCAGGACCGCGACCGCCCCGAGGACGCCGGACATCACGACCACCGTCACGAGCGCCGCCACGAGGGCGATCGTCGTCCCCCTCGCCGCGCGCGGCTCCGACGGCCCCTCCGGAGCCGCGGGGCCGGCGGGTGCGTCAAGGGGCACATCCGCCGGAGCCTCCTCGACCACCTCGACCACGACGTCGGACGGAACGGGAGGAAGGTCGGCGAGCACCTCGACGGGAACGCCGGGAGGAACGTCGAGGGGGACGCCCGGAGGAACGTCAGCGAACACGCCGGGGGGCAGGTCGTCCGGCCCAGCGGCGCCGGGATGCCCGGGCGCGCCGAGCCCCGCGGGTACCTCCGCATCGCGGAGGCCGCCGTCGGGGAGGCCCGCGACCCCGTACGGGTCATCGGTCACGCGGGGACCGTACGGGTCGCCGCCCACGCCGGGAACGGCGCCGATCACCTCGGTCTGCCCGAACCCGTCCGGCGGGATCTCCTGCGGGCCGTACGGGTCGCCGGCCGCACCCGGTCCGTCTCCGGGCGCGCCGTACTCCGCGGCGTGGCTGCCGCCGGGCGGGCCGTACGGTGCGGCGTGCCTGCCGCCGGTCCGGCCGTACGTCCCGGCGGGCACACCGCCGGCGTCGTCCGGGCCGGCCACGCTCTGCAACGGTGCCGTCTCAGTCCCCGGGGTCGGTCCGCCGGGCCGCGGACCGGGTTCCTCGTCTCCCGGCACGGGCGCGTTCTGCATCCCCACCTCGATCCCTGACATCGCTCGCAGAGCCTACCGACCTATGCCAACGGTAGGTAACCGGGCGACCATATGCGGTTCAGCGGCTTCCAATCCTGACCATTTGTCATGAATGCCAGCCAAATTGTTGCTCGTTGCCCACTGCCAGGGCAAACACGGGGAGCAGACAGTGAGAACATGAAGGTGGGAGTGCCCCGAGAGATCAAGACCCATGAGTATCGCGTCGCGCTCACCCCTGCCGGGGCCAACGAGTTCGTCCGCAAAGGCCACCAGGTCGTCGTGGAGCAGGACGCCGGAAGGGGGTCGGCGATCCCCGACGAGGACTTCGCCGCCGCGGGGGCGGTGATCCTCGACTCCGCCGACGAGGTGTGGGCGGAGGGCGATCTGATCCTGAAGGTCAAGGAGCCCGAACCGGACGAGTACCACCGGATGCGTACGGGCCAGGTGCTGTTCACCTATCTCCACCTCGCCGCATCGGAGCCGTGCACCCGGGCCATGCTGGAGTCGGGCGTCACCGGCATCGCGTACGAAACCGTGCAGCAGCCCGACCGCACGCTGCCGCTGCTCGCGCCGATGTCGGAGGTCGCCGGGCGGCTGGCTCCCCAGGTGGGCGCCTACCACCTCATGCGGCAGGGCGGCGGGCGGGGGGTGCTGATGAGCGGCGTCCCCGGCACCTATCCGGCCAAGGTCGTAGTGATCGGCGCGGGCGTGTCCGGCATGAACGCCGCCGCCGTCGCCGTCGGCATGCGGGCCCAGGTGCTGCTGCTCGACCGCGACGTCGACCGGTTGCGCCAGGCCGACCTGGTCTTCCGGGGCGACTGCCAGACCGTCGCGTCCAACGCGTACGAGGTCGAGCGGGCGGTGGTGGACGCCGATCTGGTGATCGGCGCGGTGCTCGTGCCGGGCGCCAAGGCGCCGACCCTGGTGAGCAACGATCTCGTGGCCCGGATGAAGCCGGGGTCGGTGCTCGTCGACATCTCCGTCGACCAGGGCGGCTGTTTCGAGGACTCCCGGCCGACCACGCACGCCGACCCGGTCTACCGGGTGCACGGGTCGGTGTTCTACTGCGTGGCCAACATGCCCGGGGCGGTGCCGCACACCTCGACGTACGCGCTGACCAACGTGACGCTTCCGTACGCGCTGTCGATCGCCGACCTGGGCTGGCGCGGGGCGCTGACCGCCGACCCCGCGCTCGCCCTCGGCCTGAGCACCCATCAAGGCCACCTCGCGAGCCGCCCGGTGGCCGAGGCCCACGGGCTCGAAGCCGTGCCCGTGGACCGCCTGCTGGTTCCCTGACTCCCTCCAGAAGGGGCTACTACCCCGGTCAGGAGGACGGGGACGCGCCGGGCATCGGCTCCTGGCTGGTCTCCGCCTGCGGCGGCGGGAGCGGCTGCTCGGAGGTGGTGCCGACGCCGCCCGTGCAGGACGCGCCGTACTCGGGGGTGTAGGTCGGGTTCTGCTTGTACTTCTTCACGAACTCCGGCAGGCGGGGGTCCTCAGCACCGTCGAGGATGATCTGGTGGTCCCACGAGGAGGCGACGACCTTGGCCGGCAGGTTCGGGTACGGGCTCAGCAGCATGTAGTCGGCCGAAGCGATGGTCTTCAGCTTGTCGACCTCCGCCTTCGGCAGGTCCGGACGGTAGGTGATCCACACCGCGCCGTGCTCCAGCGAGTGGACGCCGTGCTCGTTGTGGATGGGCTTGTCGTAGATGCCACAGTTCTGCCAGTAGTAGTTGTGCTGGCCGCCGACGGGCGGGTTCTCCTTGTAGTCCACCTTCGCCCAAGAGTGGTCGGAGCCCTTGTAGTTGAAGGACTTGACCGCGCCGAGCGACTTGCCCGAACGGTCCTTCACCACCCAGACGGCGACAAGAGCGACCAGGACCACGATGACGAGGCCGCCTATGCCCCACATGAGAAGCGCGGCGCGCCGCTCCTTGCGCTTCTGGTCGGCGCGCATGCGGGCGAGGTGCTCACGCCTCGCCTGCGCCTTCTCCTTGGTCATCGCTCCTCCAAGCACTGATCACTGACGCCCCCGCTGGGTATGGAGAATAGTGGTTATACCTACCACTTCGGGTAGATCTTGTTTGGCGGCGGTACCCTGTGGGTGATGAGCACTGACCTCGACGCCGCGGTCGAGACCGCCTCCCCGCCCCGGCGCTCCTTCCCCCTCCTCGGGCTGATCGCCGTACTGCTCGCGGCGGCGGTGCTCGTGGTGTTCTTCACCAGGCAGGGAACGCCCTCGGACTCCTCGCCCGAGGCGGGGTTCGCGCGGGACATGGGGGTCCACCACGCCCAGGCGGTCGAGATGTCCTTCGCCCTCCGCGACAAGACCTCCGACCAGGCGCTGCGCGGCCTGGCGTACGACATCATCACGACGCAGAGCACGCAACGTGGAATTTTCATGGGCTGGCTGCAGCAGTGGGGTCTGGACCAGAGTGCGAGCCGCCCCCCGATGGCCTGGATGTCCGGGCACGGCCACGGCGGCGGGGCCGCCACCGCCATGGCGCCCGGCGGGACCATGCCCGGCATGGCCACTCCCGCCGAGATGGACAGGCTGAGGGCGGCCACCGGCAAGGACGCCGAGATCCTCTTCCTCCAGCTCATGATCCGCCATCACCAGGGCGGGGTGGAGATGGCCGAGGGCCTGCTCCGGCTCTCGTCGCGGGAGGAGGTGCGGGCCTTCGCCCAGCACATCGTCGACAGCCAGAACGCCGAGATCCGCACGATGAAGGAGTTCCTGGCCGCCCGCGGCGCCCAGCCCCTCCCCGCACCGTGACCCTCCCCGCACCGTGACCCTCTCCGCACCGTGACCCTCTCCGGCCGGCCCGCCGTCGGCTGGGGGTGACGGCGGGCGGGCCTTCAGCCCCTCCCGGCGTGGATCGCGGTGAAGGCCAGCAGGGGGCCGGCGGTCCTCGCCGGGTCCTCGAGTATGGGCGAGTGCCCGAGACCGGGCAGCAACTCGACCTTCGCGCCCGGAACCGTCCGGTAGTCGGCGGCGGACGAGGATCGCCACCTGCGGTCGTCCTCGCCGAAGATCACCAGAAGCGGCTTGCCGAGGGCCGTCAGCCGCTCGGGGAGCGCCTGTTCCTCCAGGTAGGCGCGGGTGCCCGCCATTGTCGCGGTGAGCGTGTGGTAGGTCATCATGCGTACCTCGTCCAGAAGCTCCTGTGGGATCTGATAGCCCGCGCGGCTGAAACCGGTGCTCGCGAACCGGCGGATCTGCTCGTCGGCCGGCGGCCACTGCGACGGTGCGATCACGGCGGACTCGGATGCGATGAAGGCGGCCATGCCGGGTCCGGTGTTGATGAGCACGAGCGCGATCACCAGGTCGGGTCGTCGCTCGGCGAGAGCGGTGGCGACCGCGCCGCCGCTGGAATGACCGACCACGATCGCGCGCTCGACGCCGAGCCGGTCCAGTGCCACGCCGGCCCGGCGTCCCTGGTCCGGGGTCGCGTAGCTCGGGCCGGCCGGTTTGGCCGACCGCCCGTGCCCGAGCAGGTCGATCCGGATGACGCGATGCGAGCCGGTCAGCAGCGGAACCAGGGAGTCCCACGAGCGGGCCGAGGAGGCGGACCCGTGGATCAGCAGGAGTGCCGGGGCGTCGCGGGGGCCGTCCTGGCACACGTGGATGTCGCCGTCGTCCAGGGACAGCGTCGAACTTTCGGTGGTCTCGGTTTGCGCATGCCGATCGCCGTCGGAAACAGTCATGCGCCCACTGTCGCCGCCGGTGCGCGCAGGCGTCTTGGACGAATGTTCCCCCCGGTTGTTCCCCTCGGTCGTTCCCTCCGGTCGTTCCGCGCGGCGCTCGGCATAGCCTGGCGGTCGTGTCGGCTTTCGTGCACGGTGAGACGGTGTGGGACGTCGCCTGTCCACGGGGGCCCGGCCGGGTGGCCGGTGTCACCATGGCCGGGTTCCGCGTCGGTGACCTGGACGCGCTCCGGATGGTCCCGCACCCGGCCGTGACGCTGCTGCTGGAATTCGGCGCCGGTTCGCCCGTCGTGGACTACGCCGCCGGGCGGCGGCAGCGCGGAAGCCTCGTCGCGGGGCCCGGGCTCGGGTCCGGAGGCGCGGCCTGGGCACGGGGGGAGAACGTCGAGTGCGTGCAGGTACGCCTGTCCCCGGTCATCGCCCGCGCGATTCTGGGCGTCTCCCCCGCCGACCTCGGCGGCGCCGTGGTGGCCCTCGACGACCTGTGGGGCCGGGAGGCGTCGCGGATCCGTGAGCGGCTGGCCGACGTCTCCTCCTGGGAGGATCGCTTCGCGTTGACCGGCGCGCTGCTCGCCCGCCGGCATGAGGCGGGGCCGCCGGTGGACCCTGAGGTGGCCTGGGCCTGGCGCCGGATCGCCGGAGGTCGCGGCC
Source organism: Microbispora triticiradicis (assembly GCF_005864065.1). Classification (NCBI taxonomy): domain Bacteria; kingdom Bacillati; phylum Actinomycetota; class Actinomycetes; order Streptosporangiales; family Streptosporangiaceae; genus Microbispora; species Microbispora triticiradicis. Next base: position 78,618 of record NZ_VANP01000006.1, read on the forward strand.
TGGTCCGGGTCGATCGGCTGGCGGCCGAGCTCGGATGGAGCCGTAAGCGCCTGTGGTCCCGATTCCACGCACAGATCGGCCTGCCGCCCAAGCGCGCCGCGAAGCTGGTCCGCTTCGATCACGCCGCCCACCGCCTGGTCGCGGGCGACAGCGCGGCCCGAGTCGCGGTGGAAGCCGGCTACGCCGACCAGTCCCATCTGCATCGAGACGTCATGGAGTTCATCGGGGTGACCCCGGCGAACGTGGCGGGCGAGCCGTTTCTGGCGGTCGACGACATCGCATGGCCCAGCCGGGAGGCTCCCGCCGGACCGGACCTCCCGTCGGCCGGCAGTCCAGGTCCCTGATCCCGGGGAGACGCACTCCCTAGGCGCGCAGTTCCTCGGCGAGCGCGGCGGCGAAGGCGTCCACGTCGGCCTCGGTGGTGTCGAAGGCGCACATCCACCGCACCTCGATCATCCCCCCGCCGACCTGCTCGTCCCAGTTGTAGAACCGGAACCGCTTGCGCAGCCGGTCGGCCACGTCCGCGGGCAGGATCGCGAAGACCCCGTTGGCCTCGACCGGCCGCGGCACGGTCACGCCGGGCAGGTCCCGTACGGCCGCGGCGAGCCGCCGGGCCATCGCGTTGGCCTGCCGCGCGTTGCGCAGCCACAGGTCGCCCGCGAGCAGCGCCTCGAACTGCACCGACACGAACCGCATCTTCGAAGCCAGCTGCATGCCGGTCTTCCGCAGGTACGGCAGGCCCCTGGTCGCCGACGGGTTGAGCACGACGACGGCCTCGCCCAGCATCAGCCCGATCTTGGTGCCGCCGAACGACAGCACGTCGACGCCCGCGTCCGTGGTCAGGGCGCGCAGCGGCACGTCCAGGGCGGCGGCGGCGTTGGTGAGCCGCGAGCCGTCGAGGTGGACGACCAGGCCGAGTTCGTGCGCGTGGTCGCAGAGCGCCCTGATCTCGTCGGGCGTGTAGACGGTGCCCACCTCGGTCGCGTTGGAGATCGTCACGGCCCGGGGCTGGGACCGGTGCACGTCGCCGAAGCCCCACGCCTGCCGGTCGAGGAGATCGGGCGTGAGCTTCCCGTCCGGGGTGGGCACGGTCAGCAGCTTGAACCCGCCGACGACCTCCGGGGCGCCGCCCTCGTCGTTGTTGACGTGGGCGGTCTCCGGGCAGATCACCGCCTCCCAGTGCGCGCACATCGACCGCAGCGACACCACGTTGGCCGCCGTGCCGTTGAAGACCGGGAACGCCTCGGCCTGCTCGCCGAAGTGGCGTCGGAAGACCCCCTGCAGCGCCTCGGTGTAGACGTCGTCGCCGTAGGAGACCTGGTGCCCCTCGTTGGCGAGGGCGATCGCCTCCAGGATCTCCGGATGCACTCCCGCGTAGTTGTCGCTCGCGAAGGTGCGGATCGCCGGGTCGTGCCGCCGTACGGCATCGGTTGTCACGAAATCTCTCCCCACAACACTCAGCGGAACAGCGCCGGCTCAGCCGACCGGATCGGGCGTGAGGTCGATCCGCCGGCCGTTGACCTCCGCCGCGTCCTGGTCCCACAGGGCCTCGACGGCCGCCGCGAGGTCCCGCACGTCCGTGAAGGTACGGTACGGCTTCTCCGGGTTCGCGGCCCGCATCTCGTCGTGCACCAGCGCGGTGACGACGAGGACCACGGCCGCGGCGGAGGTGCCGGTGAACGCGTCGGCGAGCGACAGCGTCCACGCCTCGGCGGCGGCCTTGGCGGCGGCGTAGGCCGCGCCGCCCTTCACGGGCTTGCGCGCCGCCCGGGCCGACACGATCACGAAGCGGCCGTCCCCGCTCGCCCGCAGCAGCGGCTCGAACTCCAGCGACACGTTCTGCAGGGTCCTGATCAGCAGGTCGTGCAGCAGGTCCCAGTCGTCGAGCGAGGTCTCGGCGAAGGTCTTCGACCCGCGCCAGCCGCCGACCAGGTGGACGACGCCGTCCACCCGGCCGTGCTCGGCCCGCACCCGCTCGGCCAGGCCGCGTACGGCGTCCCGGTCGAGCAGGTCGACGGCCAGGGCCCCGTCCGCCCCGGTCTTGTCCACGGCGACGACGGTGTCGCCCCGGCCGGCGAGCCGCCCGACGACGGCGCGCCCGGCCGGGCCGCCCGCCCCGGTGACCACGATCACCCTGCTCATCGCACGTTCCTCCAGGTCCGCGCTCACGCCCGGATGCCCCGGGTCGACTCCACCACGTCGGTGAGCTTACGGCGCAGCGCCTCATAGAACATGCTCAGGGGGAACTCGTCGGGCAGCACGGCGTCGACCATGGCCTTCTGCTCGGCGGGCAGCGCCTCCGCGCCCCGCTGCCACACCGAGGCCGGGTCGGGCTCGACGTACGCGGACACGAGCCGGTGCGCGGCCAGCCAGTGGGCGCGCTTGGACCGGTCGATGCCGTCCCGGTAGAGCTTCTCCACCTCGGCCCGCAGGTCGGCGACGCCGTCCGCGACCCGCGGCCAGTCGACCGAGAGCCGGTTGTCGGTCCACCGGACGACGCCCTGCCGGTGCAGGTAGGCGAACAGCAGCTGGCCGCCGAGCCCGTCGTAGTTGCGCACCCGCTCACCGGTGATCGGGAACCGGAACAGCCGGTCGAACAGGATGGCGTACTGCACGTACCGCGCGTGCGGCACGCCCGCGGCCTCCAGCTTCACGGCCTCGCCGTACGCCGTGAGGTCGCAGCGCAGCTCCTCCAGGCTGTAGAGCCAGTACGGCATGCGCTGCTTGATCATGAACGGGTCGAACGGCAGGTCGCCGTGGCTGTGCGTGCGGTCGTGGACGAGGTCCCAGAGCACGAACGTGTCCTGGGCGAGGTCCTGCGAGGCCAGCAGCCGGGCGGCGTCCGGCGGCAGTTCCAGCTTGAGCGTGGCGGCGGCCGCCTCGCTGACCCGGCGGAACCGGGCCGCCTCGCGGTCGCAGAAGATGCCGCCCCAGGTGAAGCGCGGCGGCGTCTGCCGCACGGCGACGGTCTCGGGGAACAGCACGGCCGAGTTGGTGTCGTAGCCGGAGGTGAAGCCCTCGAACGCGATCGGCACGAACATCGGGTTGTCGTAGCCGTTCCGCTCCAGTTCGGCCAGCCACGCCGGCCACACGACCCGGATCCAGACCGCCTCGACGTTCCGGTTGAGGTTGCCGTTCTGGGTGTACATCGGGAAGACGACCAGGTGCTCCAGGCCGTCGGTCCGCTGGGTGTCGGGGTGGAAGGCGTTGAGCGAGTCGAGGAAGTCGGGCACGCCCAGCCCGGCCGCCACCCACGCGCGGAAGTCCTTCATCACGGCGTCGAGATACTCGGCGTCGTGCGGGAAGTGCGGCGCGAGCCGCGCGACGCCGTCGACGATCTCGCTGATGCACGCCACGGCCTCGTCGTGGTCGCCGGTGACCGAGCCGTCCTTGGCCTGCAGCGGGCGCAGCCGCTCGACGGCGGCCGCGAGCGCGGCGAAACCGGCCGCGACCTCCTCGTGCCGCGCGTCGCGCGCCGCGGCTCCGGACGCCTCGGGCACCCGGGCGGCCCAGGTCACGAGGTTGCCCCACAGCTTCTCGTGGTCGTAGTCGCGGATCGAGTCGTCGCCGAACAGGTCGGAGTCGGCCAGCACGACCACCCGGCCCCTGCCGTGCCGTACGGCGACGGCGAGCGGGGCTCCCGCGGGGTCGGCCGACGCGGAGGCGGCGAACAGCACGGTCGCCCCGGCGGGGACGCCGAGCGTCCCGGCGCGGTAGAAGCAGGCCCGCCGAACCTCCGCCAGCAGATCCTGGGCCACGCCGCCGGGCTCGGTCACGGCCTGCGCGGAGGGGACCCCGAGGACCCAGGTGGCCACGGTGTTGTGGCAGTTGCCGGGGTCCTGCACGGTCGCGTGCTCGGCCGTGACCCCGAAGCGGGTGAGCAGGGCGCCGAGGTTGCTGCCGTACTTGTCCTGCTCGTGCTCGGCCAGCACGATCAGCCCGCCGCCGCCCGCGACGTACGCCTCGACGGCGTCGATCTCCGCGTCGGCGAAGACCGGGCTGCCGGAGCCGGTCGTGCGCTCCCAGCGGGCGTCGGAGGGGTGCGCCACCACGAAGACGTCGCACCCGTCCAGTACGGCCGGGGTGACGGGACCTTCGGTGTGCGCGCGGACCGTGTGGCCGAGCCGCCGCAGCGTCCCGGCGGCCTCCGCGTAGCTGTTGTCGTCGGGATGGGCGGGATTGATGGCCTCGGCGACCTCCCGCCGGATGGTCCAGGCCTCGCTGTGCGCCTCGTCGAACAGGACCGACGGGAAAGCCTTCATGAAAAATCTCCCGTAGTGTGAGCCGTCTTCCGAAAAATATACACATACCTCGCCTGAAGGCGATAAGTAGCCCCAGCGGATGAGGACGCATCATCCGGGCGGCGGACGAGTCCGCCGCGTTCCGTCACCTACGGTCCCCGGCTGTAGGAAGACGGACCCGAAGGGGAAAGATCGATGTTCAAACTGTCCGACTCGGTGGCCTTCCGGCGAGGCGTCACCGGAGTCCTGCTGTTCGTTGCGCCGCTGCTGCAGTTCGTCGCGCTCCTGGTCGACCCCGGCACGTGGGGCGACGACCGCGAGATGGTCAGCTACGGTGCCAACCCGGCGCTGGCCCAGCTGGAGTCGGCGCTCTACCACTGGAGCTGGATGCTCGTCCCGATCGCGGCCTTCGGCCTGCTGCACCTGGTGCGCAAGAAGTCCGTCATTCTCGGGCACATCGCGGGCGGCATGACGATCATCGGGTACATGAGCGTCTCGGCCCTGCTCCTCATGGACCCCGTGGAGTGGTGGTTCGGGCAGCACTACCCGGTCGAGCAGGGCGAGAAGATGTTCAACGAGGTGTTCGACATCCCCGGCGTCGTCTTCGGCTTCACGCTGCCGTGGATCTACTTCGGCATGGTCGGGCTGCCGCTGCTCCTGCTGGCCGTCTCGCGCACCGGGTTCGTCCACTGGTGGGTGCCGGCCGTGGTCGCCGTGGGCTACCTCGGCGCGGTGGCGGTGCCCTACAGCCCGGCGACGATCCCGTTCTGGGGCGCCCCCGTCATCGCGATGGGTTACCTCGGCCTCAAGGTGCTCAAGATGACGAACGCCCAGTGGCGGTCGTACTACCCGAGCGCCGACCCCGGCGTCACCACGCCCGACTCGTACGCGAACACGACCGCCTGAGCGCGGTCGCGCAGGTTCAGCTTCATGAGCACGCGGGCGACGTGGGTCTTGACCGTGGCCTCGCCGACGAAGAGCTCCTTGGCGATCTCGGCGTTGGTGTGGCCGCGGGCGAGCATCCGCAGCACCTCCAGCTCACGCGGGGTGAGCTCGGCGAGCTGCGGGGGCCGCACCGGCTCGTGCCGGCCGGCGAACGAGGCGATCACCCGCGTCGTGACCGCGGGGTCGAGCAGTCCGTCCCCCGCGGCGACGACCCGGATCGCCTCCACGAGCTGCTCGGGCGGCGACACCTTCAGCAGGAAGCCGCTGGTGCCCGCCCGCAGCGCGGCGTACAGGTTCTCGTCGGTGTCGAACGTGGTCAGCATGATGACCTTGGGCGGATGGGGCGAGTCGAGCACCCGCCTGGCCGCGGCGAGGCCGTCCATGCGCGGCATGGAGATGTCCATCAGCACGATGTCCGGCCGCACCCGGGTCGCCAGGGCGACGGCCTCGGCGCCGTCGGCGGCCTCGCCCACGATCTCCATGCCGGGCTCGCTCTCGACGACCATGCGCAGCCCCGCCCGAATCATGGCCTGGTCGTCCGCGAGGACGATGCGGATCGTCAACTCGCCGCCTCGCTCATCGGCGCCGCCTGCGCGATCGGCAGCGTCGCGCGGACGCGGAAGCCGCCCTCCGGCCGCGGCGCCGCCTCCAGGCGTCCGCCGAACAGCTCGGCCCGCTCCCGCATGCCGATGAGCCCGTTGCCCGTGGACAGCGCCGTCGCGGCCCGCCCGCCGTTGTCGGCGATCTCCAGCTCCAGCCGGTCGGGACGGTAGGCCACGACGATGCGGGCGTCGGCCTCGCCGGCGTACTTGACCGCGTTGGTGAGGGCCTCCTGGACGATGCGGTACGCCGACAGGTCGAGACCGGGCGCGAGCCGTACAGGGTCGCCCTCGGTCTCCAGCGTGACGCGCAGGCCGGAGGACGCGACCGTCGAGATGAGGTTGGGCACCATGTCGAGCCCCGGCTGGGGCAGCGCCTCGTCCTGCGGCATCCGCAGCGCGCCGAGCATGATCCGCAGCTCCTCCACCGCGTCGCGGCCCGCCTGCTCGATGCCGGAGAGGATGGCCGCCTCCGGGCCGGGGCCGTCCTCCCGCGCCACGCCCATCCTGCGCCGCAGCGCCCCGGCCTGCATGACCATCATGCTCACGCTGTGGGCCACCACGTCGTGCAGTTCCCTGGCGATGCGGTTCCGTTCGGCGGCGACGGCCTCGGCGGCCCGCCGCTCCCGTTCCATCTCCAGGCGCGCCGCCCGATCGGCCATCCGGTGCGCGCGCAGGAGGTAGCCGCGCAGGGCCAGGCCCGTGGCGTACGCCGAGCCGAACATCACGGTGAGGAAGATGACCTCCTCGAACGGCAGGAACCGGTGGTCGACGGCGCCCGAGTCGAAGATCAGGATGCCCGCCAGCCCCCAGGGCCCGCCGTGCCGCACCGGCAGATGGGCGCCGATCGTGTGGAAGACGATGAGCAGCGCGGCGAGCTGCCAGACGGGGCACTGCTCGTAGCCCTGCCGGTGCCACACGTACTGCGCGAGGATCATCAGGATGAAGACCGTCACCGGCGACCTGCGGCGGTACCAGACCAGCACGCCGGTGACCACCGCCTGCCCGACCCACCACAGCTCGGGTGTCTCGGCCGCGCCGTAACTGCCGGCGACCGTGAACGCCTCAAGGGTGCCCAGCGCCATGATGGCCAGGCCGATCAGCAGATCGACGCGGGGAACCGAGCGAAGGGGGGAAACGCGCATGACGCGCAGCGTAACTCTTATCCGGCATAACGCGCATCAGTCGAATCTGCCCAGCAATCGCCCTGCAAGTGGTTGTCAAGTGACTGACTGATCATTGCCCTGTATCAAGTGGATGTCAGTCACGGTGCTCAGCTTGTCGAGCACCGTCCGCACTGAGACGCTTTAACCGATCCGAGAAGGCCGAGGAGACGCAGAATGCCCCGCCTGCACTCTCTTGTCGCGGGGCTGGGCGCGTTAGCCGTGCTCGCGGCGCCCATGCTCCACCCACACCCGAGCGGCTCCACCGACCGCGTGACCCCGGGTGCCGTACGCGTCGAGTCGTCCTCCACCGTGTCCATCACACTGCTGGACGACCGCGGCGTGATCAAGCAGATCGCCCGGAAGTACGACGTGGACCTCGACGGAGGCAGCGGCTTCACCATCACGCCCGACGGGGTGGTCGTGACCGCCACCCAGGTCGTGCAGTCGGCCCAGGACCCCCGGGTGTACGCCGCGAACCGGGTGTTCGCCGAATACTTCAAGGTCAAGGTGCCGGCGGACTTCAAACGGCACACGCTCGACGATCCCGACCTCGACCGGCGGCTCCAGGGGTGCTACCCGCCCCAGGAGAGCGACTCGACCTGCATCGCGACGGTCACCACCAACGTCACCGTCTACCCCTACCTCGACCCGCCGACCGGAGGGCTGCCCGCGCAGATCCTCACGACCGGGACCTCCCCGGCCGCCCCGGCCGTGCTCAAGGTCACCAAGGGCGGCGAGAAGCAGTCTCTGCCCACGGCGCCCCTGGGCACCACGATCGCCGGCAGCATCGCGTCGCTCGACGTGATGACGCTGACCGGCAGGCCGTCGGCCAAGCTGCCGCCCAAGCTCGACACCGCGCACCTCGACCCGCCGGGCAGCCGGACCTTCAAGGACGACGAGCGCGCCAAGCTCGCCGGGCTCCTCGCCGAGGGCGCGCCCGGCGCGGCCCTCATCGACGACGGCAAGAGCGAGGTCGTCGGGCTGCTCGCCGGAGGCGGCGACGTCCCGCTGACCATCACGCCCGCCGACGAGATCCGCACCGCGCTCGTCGGCGTCGGGATCACCCCCCGCCGCGGCCCGGTCGACGTGGTTTACGAGAACGCGCTCGCCTCCTACCACAACAAGCTCTACTCGAACGCGGCGCCGGTGCTGGAGCAGGTGCTCAAGCTCCGGCCCGACCACGCCGTCGCGGCCGACCACCTGCGGGTCGCCAAGGCCAAGGCGGGCACGGCGGAGGACTCGGGCGCCAAGCGGCCGACCCGTCCGGTGCAGGCGGAGCAGCCCAAGTCGTCCGTGTCGCCACTGGTCTGGGCGGCGGGCGGTGTCGTGGTCCTGGTCCTGCTCGTCGTGGGCGTCGTGCTGCTGCGGCGCAGGAGCGCCGCCGACCGCGCCGCTCCCGAGCCCCAGGACCTCGCCCACGCCGACGCCCACCATGACGCCTATCCCGTCAGTCACCCGAGCGGCGGGTCGGCGGGCGAGGCCGGTGACGCCGGCCCCTCCTGGCCGCCGTACGCGGTCACCCGGGTCTTCGGAGCCGAGGCCGCCCGGTCGCCCGAGGTCATGCGGCCGGCGCCCTCGGGTGGACCGGCCGCCCAGACGCCGGTGGACTCGTCGCCGCCCGGCGGGCACTCCCACCCCCCGGACCCGTCGCCGCCGCAGGGGCGGTCGTACCCGCCGGACCTCTCGCCGCCACGGGGACAGGCGCAGCTGAAGTTCTGCACGCAGTGCGGCATGCGACTGGGCCAGGGACATCGTTTCTGCGGCTTCTGCGGGAACCCGGTCGACCAGTGATCCGAAGAACGTTCAGGGGGGAATCCGCATGACGGAGGGGCCGGTGATGCCTCCGCTCATCGGGCGGCGACTCGGCGACTACACGGTCGAGGCGGTCGTCGGGCGCGGGGGGATGGCCACGGTCTACCGTGCGCGGGACCAGCGGCTCGGGCGGGCCGTGGCGCTGAAGGTGCTCGCGCCGCAGCTCGCCCAGGACGACCGCTTCCGCGACCGGTTCGTACGGGAGTCGCGGCTGGTGGCGAGCATCGACCACCCCAACATCATCCCCGTGTACGAGGCCGGCGAGCGCGACGAGCTGCTGTTCATCGCGATGCGGTACGTCGAGGGCTACGACATGCGCAAGCTGGTGCAGTCGGAGGGGCCGCTGCCGGTCGGGCGGGCCAATCCGCTGTTCGCGCAGATCGCCTCCGCGCTGGACGCGGCGCACGCCAACGGCCTGGTGCACCGGGACGTGAAGCCGGCCAACATCCTGGTCACCCGGTCCGAGCACGTCTACCTCACCGACTTCGGGCTGACCAAGAGCTCGTCGGCCGAGGCCGGGCTGACCAGTCACGGGCACTTCATGGGCACCCCGCGTTACGTCGCTCCCGAGCAGATCCGCGGCCTGCCGGTCGACGGGCGCAGCGACCTCTACGCCTTCGCCTGCGTCGTCTACGAGGCGCTCGCCGGGCAGCCGCCGTTCCAGCGGGACACCGAACTCGCCCTGCTCTACGCCCACGTCTCGCACGATCCGCCGCCGCTCACGCCGTACCGGCCGGACCTGCCGCACGCGGTGAACGCCGTGCTGACGCGGGCGCTCGCCAAGGCGCCGGAGGACCGGTACGCGACCTGCCTGGCGTTCGTGTCGGCCCTGCGTGACGCGATCAGCGGCGGAGCGGGCGGCCCGGCGGAGGGGGCCTCCTCCTACCCGCCGGTCTCCTACCCCGGCGGGTCCCATCCCGCCCAGTCCCAGCCGGCCCAGTCCCAGCCGGCCCAGTCCCAGCCGGCCCAGTCCCAACCGGCAGGGTCGTATCCCCCGGCGTCGTCCTCGGTCCCGCCGTCCTCGGTCCCGCCGTCCTCGGTCCCGCCGTCGTCCGTCCCGCCGGTCTCCCGGCCCTCCGCCGGGCAGCCGGCCTCCTACCCCGGCGCCCAGTACGGCTCGTATCCCGCCACCCACCCGGGCACACAACCCGGCCCCCACCAGGGCTCGTACCCCGGCGGCCAGGCCGGATCGCACCCCGGATCCCACCCCGGTTCGCATCAGGGGTCGTATCCTCCGGGCTCGCATCCCTCCGGCGCACAGGCCGCGGCCTCGCATCACGGCTCACCCCACGGTTCGCATCACGGGTCGTATCCCCCTGGGTCGTCCCACACGCAGGCCACGGTCGCGGCGGGGACGGGGAGGCCGCCGGCCCGGCGCAAACTCCCTCTCGGACCGCTGATCGGCGGCCTGGCGGTCCTGACGGCCATCGCCGTCGCCGCCACGCTGCTGCTCACCAGGGGCGGGGACACCGCCGCTACGTGGAACACCTACCCGGGCAGCACCGCCGCGCCGTTCACCATGGCCTACCCCTCGACCTGGGGCGAGGCCAGGACCAACGCCGACCAGTGGATGATCGCCTCCCCTGCCCGCGACGAGTTCGACGCGCTGTTCGCGGTGCCGGGCAACACCGACTGGTCGAGGGTGAACCCGATCATCACGGGTCAGCCGGATCGCGCCAGAGGGGTGTTCGCCCAGGTCAGCAATACCCTGAGCCTCTCCGACTCGCCGATGGAGCTCCAGGAGAGCCTGCAGACGGCCTTCCCCGGCACGGTCGCCTACACCGGCGTCCCGTCCCCCACGACGGTCGGGGCCAAGCCGGCGTTCCAAATCGAGGGCGTGCTGAGCGACCCCCAGCAGGGCGGCCGGCTCGACTTCTACGCCTACCTCGTGCGGCAGGGCGACACCGGCACCGCGGTGCTGATCACGTTCTTCTGCCCTACCGGCAAATGCGACCGCGGCCTGATCGACCACATGGTGAACACCGTCACGTTCAAGTAGCAGCCGCCCTCACGGAGCAGCCGCCTTCACTCAGCGGCGCGTTCCGCCCAGTCGCGGGCGCCGTCGAGGACGGCCCGGTGGACCGCCCGGGCGATCCGCGCGCCCCAGACGGAGCGCGGGCCGCCGAACGGCTCCGCCGGGCCCTCCCGCCGTACGGCCACGCAGACCGCGTCCGACGCGGTGCCGGTGCAGGCGAAACCCGCCTCCAGCAGCGCCTGGGTCTTGGCCTCGGTAACCGTCATGACGGCGTTGACCAGCGCCGCGTCGGAAAAGGCCACGGGCGCCGCCACCAGGATGTTGACCGTCCCCGGGCGGGGCAGGCACGCCGTCGCGTCCCCCGGGCCGGGGGTCTCCCGGGTCGCCTCCCGCCCGCGCTCCGGGGCATGCCCTGGGGGCCTCCGCCCGGGCTGTGGGACGGCCGGCAGGCCGGGGTCGGGCACGCCCTCGGGTGACGCCGCCCAGGTGGGCACGCCCAGGCCGACCGTGGCGGCGGCCTCCGCTCCGCCGTCGGCCGCCACGCGGAGCCGCTCGACCGGTGCCGCCGTCATCATGCCGACGCCGGGGCCCTCAGGGCCGAGCGAGGCCATGTGCTCCACCGGGTCCATGCGCGCGTAGCCGCTCGCGACCTGCGCGTTCAGCACCCACTCCCGGGGGCCGATCCCGCCGCCCAGCATCGCCGAGGAGATCATCCGCCAGCCCGGCCCGAACCGCCACAGCAGCGTGCCGAGACGCGCGCCGTCCTCGGCCCGGTGGGTCAGCGACGGCCGCGGCAGGCCGGTCACCTCTCGTCCCCGGCGGAGATCGGTGCAGGCAGCGGCGGGCGCACCAGGTGGACGAGCGGCCGCCCGTCGGCGCCGGGCTCCACCCGGACGCGGGCGCCGAAGTGCTCGGTCAGCAGCGGCTCGGCCAGCACCCGCCCGGGTGGGCCCGCCGCGACCGCGCGGCCCGCGGCGAGCAGCACCAGACTGTCGGCGTACTGCCCGGCGAGGCTGAGGTCGTGCAACGTCGTCACGACGGTCAGGCGGTCGGCCAGGCGCAGCCGGTCGACGAGTTCGAGCACCTGCTGCTGGTGCCCCAGGTCGAGGGCGGTGGTCGGCTCGTCCAGCAGCAGCACCGGCGCCTGCTGCACCAGCGCGCGGGCGAGCACGACCCGCTGCCGCTCGCCGCCCGACAGGTGCCCGAGCGGCCGGGTCGCGAAGTCGTCCAGGTCGAGCCGCTCCAGCACCGACCTCGTCACCTCGCGGTCCCTGGCGCTCTCGCTGCCCAGATAGGAGATGTACGGGGTGCGGCCGAGCGACGCGTACTCGTACACGGTCATGTCGGGCGGCAGCGCCGGGCTCTGCGGGGCGTAGGCCACCAGCCGGGCCCGCCGGCGCGGGCGCAGGCCGTCCACGGCCGCGCCGTTCACGAGCACCTCGCCCTGACGCGCCACCAGCCCGGCGACGGCCCGCAGGAGCGTCGACTTGCCCGCGCCGTTGGGGCCGATGACCGCAAGCCACTCCCCCGGCGCGGCCGACAGGGTGACGTCCGCGAGCACCGGCCGCCCGCCCAGCGTGACGCCCAGCCCGCGCGCCTCCACCGCCGGGACGCCGGGGCCGGCGGCGTCGCCGCTCACGTCTCCACCCGCCGGGTCATCCGCAGGACGGCGACGAAGAAGGGCGCCCCGACGAACGCGGTGACCACCCCGATGGGCAGTTCCGCCGGGGCGAGCACCGTACGCGCGATGGTGTCGGCCAGCACGAGGAACGCCGCCCCGCCGAGGAACGACAGCGGCAGCACGACGCGGTAGGACCACCCGGCGAGCCGCCGGACGACGTGCGGCACCACGATCCCGACGAAGGCGATCAATCCGCTGACGGCCACCGCGGACGCGGTGGCGAGCGAGGCGGCCAGCAGCACGGTGAACCGCACGCGCGTCGCGTGCAGGCCGAGGCTGACCGCCTCCTCGTCGCCGACCGACAGCACGTCGAGCAGCCGCCCGTGCAGCAGGACGACCACCGTCGACACCACCGCGTACGGCGCGATCATGCGGAGCTGCTCCCACCCGCCGCCGACGTCGCCGAGGATCCAGGAGTAGATGCGCTGCAGCTCGTCGACCTTGAGCTGCTGCACGAAGGTCTGGATGGCGGTGAGGAACGAGGTGACCGCGACCCCGGCGAGCACGAGCGTCGCGGTGCCGCCACCCCGGCCCGCCGTGTGTCCCAGCGCGTACGCGAGGACGACCCCGCCGACGGCCCCCGCGAACGCGGCGACCGGCACGGCCGCCACCCCCGCGTCGCCGCCCAGGAAGACCACGACGAGCGTCACCGTGAGCCCGGCCCCGGCCGCCGCGCCGAGCAGGTACGGATCGGCCAGCGGGTTGCGGAAGACGCCCTGGTAGCCCGCCCCCGCGAGGGCGAGCAGGCCGCCCACGACGGCGGCCAGCAGCACCCTGGGCACCCGGAGCTGGAAGACGATGCCCTCCTCGTTCGGCTGCAGGCCGGAGTGCAGGGACACCAGCGGCAGCCGGTCGAGCAGGGCCAGCGCGATGGCGCGGGGCGAGATGACCGCCGCGCCCGCCGCCAGGCCGGCGATCAGGCTGACCAGCAGCACGACGGACACGACGAGCAACGCCCGGCGTGACCGGCCCGCCGCCGTCACCCCGTCACCCGGACCCGCCGCGGCACCGCTCTCACCGCGTTACCGGGGGCGTGCGCGTCACCGGGGGCCTGCGCGTCACCACCGGCTCAGCCCGCCGCCTTCTGGACGGCGTCGCTGACGACCTGGGCGAGGTCGGCGACGCGCGGTCCCCAGCGGGAGGCGACGTCGTCGTCGAGCTCCACCACACGGTCCCGCTTCAGGGCGGCCAGGCCGGACCAGCCCGGCCGCTTGGCCAGCGCGGCGGCGTTCTGACCACAGCACTTGGTGTCGCCGAGGAAGATCAGGTCGGGGTCGGCCTTGGCCACGAACTCCGCCGACAGCTTGGGATAGCCCCCCGCCGCGTCGGGGGCCTCGTCGGCGATGTTCTTCAGCCCGAACAGGCTGTAGACCTGCCCGATGAACGTGCTCGACGTGGCCGCGTACGGCGTGGTGTCCAGTTCGTGGTAGTAGGTCAGGCCCTTGCCCTTGGGCGCCGCCGCGACGAGCGCGTCGATCTTCTGCTTGACGCCGCCGGCCACCTCCTCGGCCTTGTCCACGTTGCCGGTGGCCGCGCCGAGGTCCCTGATCTGGTCGTAGGTGTCCTCCAGCTTGGTCGCGGCTGGCTCCAGCAGCACCGGGACGCCGACCTTCCCCAGGCCGGCGACCACGCCCTCCAGGTCGTTGGCGAGCACGACGAGATCGGGCTTGGCGGCGGCGATCGCCTCGACGTTGGGCTTGAAGCCCGACAGCGACGTCTTCGGCGCCTCGGGCGGGTAGTTCGACTGGTCGTCCACCGCGCCCACCTGGGCCCCCGCGCCGATCGCGAACAGGATCTCGGTGGCCGTCGGGGACAGCGACACGATGTGCTCGGGCCGCTTGGCGATGGTCACCGCGCCGTTGCCCGCCTGGACGGTGACGGGGAAGGCGCCGCCCGAGGCGGCGGAGTTCGAAGCGGCGGGGTTCGAGGCGGCGGGGGACGCGGAAGTGGCGGAGCCGTCGCTCTGGCCGCAGCCGGCCAGTCCGAGCATGCCCAGCACCACACCCGCGACGGCCGTACGCAGGGGCCTCACGAGGGTCCTCCAAAGGGGGAAAGCCGGGAAATCGAGAGACCCGCGGGATTGGACGGATCACCCTTTTCCACGAGGGTTGACGGCGTCGGCGCACAACGCAGGCGACCTGGCTCGTCCCCGGGGGCGGGGAACCACAGTTGCGGGACAGCGCCGGGTTCTCACCGGACTTCGCTGCGCTGCGCGCGTCGGACGCAACGGTACCAACCCGCCTCGCGGCGCCGTCATCCTCCCCCGGCCGCCGAGGTCCGCCCGCCTGCCCGTACGCCGGGGTGGTAGGGCAGGCCCCACCCCGATGGTGGGGGCTCGCCCATGATCGGGAGTAGTGGCTCCGTCGCTGCGCCGGACGGCGGCCGGGCGGGACCCTGGAGCGGCCGGGCGGTTCCCGGCAGAAGCTCCTGACGGTCCATCTCCCCGCTCACTGTCTCTCCCGCTCCTCATATCTCGGGCCGGCGCCGGATCGCGCGGTCGCGACCGCTCCCCGCTCCGGTCCGCTCTCCGGCCGGGTCCGCGACGGACGACCGGCGTCCGGCAACCGACGATCGACACACCGAAGGCGGCTCCCCCGTGTCCCTGACCATGCTTCCCCCCGCCCCCGCGCGGGCCCCGGCCGCCCCCGGGCCCCGGGACCGCTTCATCGACATCCTGCGCGTCTTCGGGATGGTCCTCGTGGTCGTCCAGCACTGGGCGATGCCGGTCCTGTCGTACGCCGGAGGACGGCTGACCACGGGCAACGCCCTGGCGGCGGCTCCGTTCGTCACCTGGATCTCCCAGGTGATGCCGCTGGTCTTCTTCGCCGGTGGCGCGGCCAACGCGATCAGCTTCCGGTCCGCGGCACGCCGCGCCGGCCTGCCGGACACGGGCGAGACGGGCCGGGCGGCCCGGGAGCGGTCGACGCGGCGGCCGAGCGCGGAGAAGCGGACGGCCTGGGAGTGGACGGCGCGGGAGTGGACGGCGCGGCGGGTGCGCCGCCTGGCCTGGCCGGTGGCGCCGCTCGCGGCCGTCTGGCTGCCGCTCCCCCACCTCCTGACGGCGCTCGGCGTGCCCCCGCAGCCGGTCGAGGTGGCCGCGCGGACCGTCGGCCAGTTGCTGTGGTTCCTCGCCGTCTACCTGCTCGCGGTGGTGGCCACCCCCTGCCTGCTGCGCGTACGGGCCGGGGTCGCGCTGCCCGTGCTGGCGGGCGGCGCGGTGCTGACGGACGTGGTCCGCTTCTCGGGGCTGGAGGCCGCCGGCTATCTCAACGTCGCGTTCGTGTGGCTGGCCGTCCACCAGGTCGGCTTCCGGTACGCCGACGGCGGCCTGGAGTGGCTGCGGGGACGCCGCGCGGCGGCGCTCGCGGTGGCCGGGTTCGCGATGGTGGCGGCCCTCGTGGCGGCCGGACCGTACCCGGCCAGCATGATCGGGATGCCCGGCGCGATCTCGAACATGGCCCCGCCGAGCGCGTGCCTGCTCGCGCTCTTCGCCGGCCAGCTCGGCCTGGCGATGCTGCTGCGCCCCGCCCTGAACGCGCTGGCGCGCCGGCCCCGCGCCGAGGCGGTGCTCACCGCGCTCGCGCCCCGCATGATGACCGTCTACCTGTGGCACATGACGGCGCTCGTCGCCGTCGCCGGGCTCGCGACCATCGGGTTCGGGCCGACTACTCCTCTCCCCGGCTCGGCGGCCTGGTGGAGCGGCGCCCCGCTGTGGCCGGCCGCCCTCGCGCCGGTCCTGCTCGGGCTCACCGCCCTGTTCGGCCGATGGGAGGAGCCGGCGGGAGCCGCCACCGGACGGCACGTGGCGGTCGCCGCGCCGCTCGTCGGCGGCGCGCTGCTCACCCTCACGCTGACCGGCTTCGCCCCGGGGCCGGCGCCGGTCATCGCGTCGATCGCCCTGGTCGGGGGCCTGTGCCTGGTCAGCCGGCCCGCAGTCGCCGCTCCGCCACGTCGATGACCTCCTGCGGACGCGGGCCGTGGCGAGGCGCGGCGTCGCCCGGGCCGGCCCCCTGCAGGCGGACCGGCCCGGACCGACGCCGTACGCCAGCTTCGGGCGTCAGCCCGCCCGCCTGGCGCGGAGCCCGAGCAGGACGTCGATCACCAGGAACACGGCCAGGGAGATGCCCATCAGGGGCAGGTAGTAGCCGGCCACGGCGGTGAGCAGGGCCAGCGGCACCAAGAGCCCCCAGTGCAGACCCCGCACGCCGCCCCGGGGGTGGGGCCGGCCGAAGCCGCGGGTCGGGCGGCGGCGCCACCACATGCGGTAGCCCAGCACGATCAGCGTGATGAGCCCGGCGGCGATCGCGGCCAGGACGATCTGGTTGGCCAGGCCGAAGAGCAGCCCCATGTGCGCGTCGATGCCCCACTCGGTGAGCTTCGCGGCCAGCGGGTAGTCCGCGAACCGCAGCTCGCCCACGAACCGCCCGGTCGCCGGGTCGAACGCCAGCTGGTCCAGGCGCGTGGGGACGGTCTTGCGGATCTCCTTAACAACGTACGCGTCCCCGGGCTCGCCCGGCAGGACGACCTCCAGCGGGCCGGACAGCCGCCAGCTCGCCGCCGCCCGCGTGATCTGGTCGATCCCCACGTCCGGGGTGTCGCCGGCCTGCCCGCCGCTCGCGGCGTGCCCGGCGTGCCCCGAGTGCCCGGCGTGCGCACCGAGATCGGTGTCGATCGTGGGAGTCTCCCAGCCGAACGCCGTACGCAGCCCGGCGATGTTGTCCCCGGCGTACTTCGACCAGGTCAGGCCGGTGACGGACAGGAACAGCAGGCCCAGCAGCGCCCACAGGCCCACCGAGCCGTGCCAGGACAGCGTGCGGCGCGACCCGGTCGCGGCGCGGTCCGGGGTGAACAGGCCGCGCAGGCGGCGGCCGTCGCGGCGGCGCCGGGTCAGCCACAGCGCGAGCCCGCCGAGGGCGACCACCCACAGCCAGCTGGCGGCCAACTCGCTGTAGATCCGGCCGGGCTCACCGAGGTGCAGGCGGCGATGCAGGTCGGAGATCCAGGCGCGCACGGGCAGCGCCCCGGAGCCGCCGTAGCTCTCCAGGGCGCCGCGCACCTGACCCGTCCCGGGGTCGACGAAGACCGCCATCCGGGTGCTCTCCGGCAGGCCCGGCACATCGAACAGCACTCGGGTCGTCAGGCCTGGCTCGGCCGCGGGACGCACCGCGGCGACCTTCCCCTCAGGCAGCGCCCGGCGGGCCGCGGCGACCTGCTCACTGAGGGGGACGGTGACCTGGCTGACGGGCGCGGTCAGCTCGTGCCGGTAGACGACGTTCTCGATCTGGAAGGAGGCGGCGTACAGCAGGCCCGTGGCGGCCGCGACGAGCAGGAAGGGGGCGATGAGGATCCCGGCGTAGAAGTGCAGGCGGACCACGAGCGGGCGCAGCGCCGCCCAGGTCGCGCTTCTGCCGCGAGGAGGGCGTGGGGGATCGACGACGGGATGAACGTCGGCGGTCGAGGTCATGGGGGGTCTCTCCGTTCGGCCGTGAGCGCGCGCCCGCGGGCACGCCTCACCAGGGCAGGGGGGAAGTGTCCGGCGAGCGCCGCCCTTCACGAGCGGAACCCGGGTGGACGCGTCGCACGGCGGATCGGGCCGGAGCGGGGCTCCGGCCGGCGGCTCCAGGCCCTGCGAGAGCGTTCCGAGCCCGCGAGGCGTCACCGCGGGTGGGCGGCGGCGCGGCGAGGCGTCACCCGGGCCACGCGCGGCGGGGCGTGCGTGCCGGACACGAGCCGCGGCCGCGCGGGGCGCGGTCCAGGCGGCCGGGAACGGGCGTGCGGCATGGTGACAGCCGCCGCCCCCGGAGGGGGCGAGCCCGGATCAGAGAACGGAGAAGACGGGAGGCGGACCGCGCCGGGCGACGACCACGGCGAAGTCGGCCCGGCGCGGGAGCGGAAGGGAGAACCGCCCCAGGACCCCCGCGGGGATCGGGGCGACGCCGGCCGGCGGGCCCGCGAGGACGACGGCCATCGCCCACAGCCGGCGCACGGGCGTGACGGCCAGGTGCACGATCACGTCCAGCGCCGACTCGCCGCGTTCGAGGGCCCAGGCGGACAGGACCGCCGTCGCGGCGTGGATCAGCAGCATGCCCAGCCCGGTGCCGTGCTCCCCCGTCCACCTGGGCGGCGACTCGTGCGCGGCGCCGAGGGTGAACAGGTGGTGCAGGCCGTACTGCGCGGCGAAGCACGCGCCCAGCAGGACGTCCATGCCACGCCGGCGGCCCGCGAGCAGGAACGCGCCCAGCCAGGTCAGCGCCAGCGCGGCGACGAGGGCGCCCGCACGCACGGGAGCGCCTCCGGCCAGTACGTGCAGCGCGGCCGAGACCAGCACGCACGCCACCGCGAACACCGCGGCGCGTAAGGCGCGCAGGGGCGACCGACCGGCAGACACGGCGCAATCCTGGCAGAGCGCGGACGTCGCCACCATCCTT
This sequence comes from Microbispora triticiradicis, assembly GCF_005864065.1. NCBI lineage: Bacteria > Bacillati > Actinomycetota > Actinomycetes > Streptosporangiales > Streptosporangiaceae > Microbispora > Microbispora triticiradicis. The sequence goes on from NZ_VANP01000006.1 coordinate 97,465, forward strand.
GACTTGTTTGGATCCGCTCGGCTAAGTCTGTCCGTTTCCCCGCCGCACCACGCGCTCATGCCTGTGACACCGGGGGACACGTCCGGCGCCACGCGTGAAAGGTTCACGCGTGAGCCGTCGGCGGCGAGAAGGTCGTATGCACGTGCATCGGCTGCCGGACAGCGGCCTCGGACCCCGGCGGCCCACCTTTCGGCGGGGGCGGTGCGCTTGGCCTGCGCCGCATCGGCAAGAGTGGGAGCCCATGAACGTCATCCTGCTGAGACACGGCGAGACCGAGTGGAGCAAGGCCGGGCGGCACACGGGCCGCACCGACGTCCCGCTCACCCCGCACGGCGAGGAGCAGGCGCGCGCCCTGTCCCGCCTGGTGGCGGGCCGGTCGTTCGCCCAGGTCCTCGTCAGCCCCGCCCGCCGGGCCAGGCGTACGGCCGAACTGGCCGGCGCCGGGTCGTACGAGGTCGACCCGGACCTGTGGGAGTGGGACTACGGCGGCTACGAGGGCGTGACCACCGCCGCCATCCGGGAGTCGCACCCGGGCTGGTACGTCTGGCGGGACGGCGTCGTCCCGGGTGACGAGGGCCACCCGGGCGAGACCGTGGAGCGCGTCGGGGAGCGGGCGGACAAGGTCCTGGCCCGGATCCGCTCCACGGACGGCGACGTGCTGGTCGTCGCGCACGCGCACATCCTGCGCGTGCTCGCGGCCCGCTGGCTCGGCCTGCCGCCCGCCCACGGCAGGTACCTCCGCCTCGACACCGGGACGTACTCGGTGCTGGGCCACGAGCACGGCGACGAGCCGGTCCTGCTCCGCTGGAACGCCCCCGCCTGAGCCGGCCCGTTCAGCCCTGAATCAGCTTCGGACCAGCTCTGAATCAGCTCTGAAATCAGCTTTGCGCGACCGGCTGAGGCTGCGGCCCTCGGCCGGTCAGCCACTCAAGGACCTTGCGGTGGCCGTGGCGGGCGTCCTCGAAGTGCCCCCACCGCCAGTACCTGGGCTGCTCCCGCACCCCGGTGACCCACGTCCGGTACGCGACCGCCCTGGGCCGCCCGTCCTGCGGGTCGGCCGGGGAGGCGACGCCGTAGGTGCGGATAACCACGCGGCCGCCGGGTGCGAAGAGCACGTCGTCGGCCACCGGGTAAAGAGTCATCTGCTCCAGCACGAGGGTCCCCCTTGTGATTCTCCTGGGGTCCAATGTGCCGGATCCTTGTTACGGCGCCCGCCTTGTGGTGTTACGCCCGCGAGAAGCGAGTGAACAGAGGATTACACCAGAAGGCCGTCGAACTCGCCGTCCTTGACCCCGAGCACCAGTGCCCGGATCTCGTCCCGCGTGTAGATGAGGGCCGGCCCCTCGGGATAACGCGAGTTCCGTACGGCCACACTGCCGTCGGGAAGCTCGGCCAGTTCCACGCAGTTGCCGGTCGAGTTGCTGTGGGCGCTCTTCCGCCAGGTGACCCCGGAGAGGTCGGTTGCGGGCATCCCGTTATATGTCTGCATTCATGTCTCTCTGAGAAGATCGCCGAGGATCTCGGCAGTGCCGCCGGGCGTGGTGCTCTCCACGCACAGCTGCTCCATGGCCGTGAGGTAGGGATCGATGTCCTCACGTTTGTCCAGGTAGAGCGCACCCCAGAGCTGCTCGACGTAGACCACGTCCGAAAGATCGGACTCCGGGAAGCGGAGGATGGTGAACGCGCCTCCCTCAGCCGCGTGCATCCCGTAGCGAAGGGGCATCACCTGCAGGGTGATGTTGGGCAGCGTGGACACCTCCAGCAGGTGCTGGAGCTGTTCCCGCATCGTCGCACTCCCTCCGATGGGCCGCCTGAGCGCGGCCTCGTCGATGACGGCCCACAGCCGGGGGCCGTCCTTGCGCGTGAGCCTCTCCTGCCGCTGGAGCCGCAGGTTGACGCGTTGATCGAGCGTGTCCTCCGTGGCGTCCGGATGACCGAGCTGGATCACCGACCGGGCGTACTTCGCCGTCTGCAGCAGGCCGGGCACGAACTGCACCTCGTAGGTGCGGATCACGCTGGAGGCCTCCTCCAGGCCGACGTAGGTGACGAACCAGTTCGGCAGCACCTCGCCGTACTTGTGCCACCAGCCGGGCGTGTTCGCCTCGCGGACCATCTCCAGCAGGCCACGCCGTTCGTCGTCGTCGTGGACGCCGTACAGCGTGAGCAGGTCTTCGACGTCACGTGTCTTGAACCCGACCCTGCCGAGCTCCATCCGGCTGATCTTCGACTCCGAGGCACGGATGTGGAAGCCGGCGACCTCACGGGTCAGTCCGCGCTCCTCCCGCAGGCGTCGAAGGCTCGCGCCGAGCATGATTCGCCGAACGGTGGAACCGGATCCGGGCGGATCTATGGACACGTGCTATTCCTCCGCTTTGTGGACTGGTTCACAGTCTGTCAAAGATCGCCCCCTTCGTCCCAGTGGTGTCGGGGGTAACGGTAGCGCCTGCACAACGCGCTTGCACGTGCATTCGCTCTTGCACATGCACGGGAGTGTCCCTCATCATGATCTCGTGCAGTCCACGAACCTGACTCGTGGCCAGATTCACTGGTCGGCGCTCGACTGGTGGCCGCCTATCGGCTGGTGGCCGGAGCCCGCACGCGGCCTCCTCCAGCCCGGTTCGGCGAGCGCCAGTGCCACATTCGTCCTCCCGCCCCGCGCGGAGTCGGTCCACTCGGCACGGAGCTTCGCCGCCGGGACGCTCTCGGGCTGGGGGATGACCGACCTGCTCGACGGGATGGAGCTGGTCGTCTCCGAACTGGCCACCAACGCGCTGCGGCACGGCATGACGCTCACCTGCGACCGCCCGAGGGAGGTCATCCGGTTGTCGCTGATCCGCCGGGGACCGCACGTGGCGTGCGCGATCACCGACCCCGGGTCGAACGCGCCGGTGCTGCGGGACCCCTCCCCTTTCGAGCCGGGGGGGCTGGGGCTGCACATCGTGGAGTCGCTGAGCGCGTGCTGGGGCTGGTGTCCCCTCGTCCCGCAGGGCAAGGCGGTATGGGCCGTGCTCGCGGCCTGAGCCCCGGCCCGGAGCCGGGAAGACGGACGGAAGGCGGCGCGCCCTCCGAAAACCTAACTCCGTCGTTAGATCTTGCTGTCGCCGATCGCGGTCCGCCGGCCGAAGAGCGCTCCCGTGCAGCCCGGAATGCATGGGAGCGCCCTCCGGCCGGCGGCCCGGATTCCCCGGAACACTCCCGAAGCGTGGGCGTGGCGGGCGATGATGTGCAGACATCGGGCCGGAGCGGCCCAACAGCACGCCCGTTTCCCACTGATCGGCGGAGACATATCGTGATCCCGGAATTCGTGAGCGCGATCTGTCCACCGGTGCGCGGACCCCGCCGAGGCTGTGATCTGCACTACGGTGTCTGCCTGGGACTCCCGAGAGATCAACGATGGACGATCACATAATCGGCTGGCTGACCAGTCTTGACGAAGACAGGCTCGCCCGCGTCCTGGCCAACCGGCCGGACGCGATCGCACCGCCGTGGCCCCGGCGCATGGACGCCCTCGCGCACCGGCTGACCGACACCTTCTCCGTCATGGAGGTCATGCGCGGCCTCCCCCTGCCCCCGCTCGAACTCCTGCAGGCGTGCCTGGTCGTCGGGGGCCACCCGACGGAGGACGAACTGGCCCGCTTCCTCGGGGTGAGCACCTCCGAGGTCATCCCCTGGCTCGATCACCTCTACGACCACGCCGTCGCCTGGCCGGGCGCGGACGGGCGGATCACCCTGGCCCAGGCCGTGGCCCGCTGGTGGACCGCGCCCTGCGGCCTGGGCGAGCCGCTCGGGGCGTACCTCGACTCCTGGAAGCTCAGCACCGAGGCGCTGCGCCGGGTGTGCCGGATGCTCGACCTGCCCGGGCACGGCGGCAGGCGCCAGGTGGTCGCGCGGATCACGGCGCTGCTCGGCGACTCCGAGCGCCTGGGGGCGCTCCTCGACGACGCCCCGGACGGCACGCTCGGCATGCTCGACGACTTCGCCTGGGACGGGCCCGTGCGCAGCGTCGACGGCGACCGTTTCGTCACCCCCGGCACCCCGGAGAAATGGGCGCTCGACCGGGGGCTGCTCTTCCGCACCCAGTGGAACCTGGCCGGGATGCCCCGCGAGGTGGCGCTGGCCCTGCGCGGGCCCGACTACCGCGGGCCGTTCACGCCGTACCCGCCCGACCTGGCCACGTCCGGCGCCGACGCCGGCGCGGTCGAGCACGCGATGTGCCTGGCCGCGCCGCGGGTGCTCGACCGGGCGGCGGCGTTGCTGGAGAACATCGACAAGACGACGCTGCCGCTGCTGAAGAACGGCGGGGTCGGCGTGCGGGAGATCAAGCGGCTGGCCAGGGAGATCGGCTGCGCGGAGGACGAGACCCGGCTGCTGCTGGAGGTCTGCGCCGTCGCCCGGCTGATCGCCGTCGACGACGAGGCCGGCGGGCTGACGGTGACGGCGGGGTTCGACGCGTGGCGGCTGGAGGAGGCCCCCGCGCGGCTGTGCGTCCTGCTCGCGGGCTGGTGGCGCATGGAGCGCTCGTCGCTGCGCCGGGTGGACGGCCGTCAGCCCGCCGCGCTCGGCGACGACCCGGCGGGCGAGACGATCGCCCGGATCCGGTGGGCCCTGTTCGCCGCGCTCGCCGAGATCCCCGAGGGCAGGGCCTTCGCGACGCTCCGTGAGCTCGTGCAGCGGGTGCACTGGCGGGCCCCGCTGCTCGACCGGGAACTGCTCGCCGACTGCGCCGCGGCCGTCCTCGACGAGGCCCGCCTGCTCGGGCTCGCCGCGTGCGACATGCTCACGGGCCTCGGCCGGGCGCTGGCCCCGCTGGCCGCCGTGGCCGGGAACGAGAGCCACGAGTGCGTGCCGGAGGTCGAGCACGATCCCGGGCTCGCCGGGGCCGCCACCCACGCCATGGCGAGCGCCCAGCGGACCGCGCTGTTCGGCGCCGACCTCACCGCCGTGGTGACCGGCCCGCCGTCGGTCGAGCTCGCCGCGCTGCTCGACCGCGCGGCCGACCGGGAGTCGCAGGGCACGGCGTCGGTGTGGCGCTTCGGCCCCGCGAGCGTACGGCGGGCGCTGGACGCCGGCGACACCGCGGAGACGCTCATCGCCGGCCTGACGGAGGCCGGGACGCTCCCGCAGCCCCTGACGTACCTGATCCGGGACGTGGCGCGGCGCCACGGCGAGGTCACCGTGTCGTCCGTCGGCTGCATCATCCAGGGCTCCGATCCCGCGCTGCTCGCGGAGATCGCCGGGCACCAGAAACTGGGCAGGCTGGGCCTGCGGCTGCTGGCGCCGACCGTCCTCGCGGGCGCGGCGCCCGCCAAGGCCACGCTGGCCGCCCTTCGCGAGGCGGGATACGCCCCCGTGCCGGTGGACGACACCGGCGAGATCACGGTCAGGCGGGAGCCGCAGGGCGGGCGGCTCATCCTCCTGCCCGGCGGGCGGGTCGCCGAGCTCGATCCCCCCGCGCACCTCCTGGAACCCCCGCCCGACCCGCGCGAGCACGCCCGGCGGCTGATCGTCAGCGGCGGGCCGTCGGCCGGCGAGGCGCGCGCCCGCCAGACGTGGGCGGTCATCGGGCGGATGGCGACGCGGCTGCCCGCGGCCCAGCAGTCGCTGCTGGGCTTCGTGGTGGACCGCGACGTCCGGGCGCTCATCACGCTCGCCGACGGGGTCACCGCCACGGTCAGCCACGGCGAGCTGCGCAGCGGCGTGCTCGACGCCTGGTGCGAGGAGGCCGGCGACTACCTGGAGTTCCCCCTCAACGAGATCGCCTCCGTCGTCAACGCCTGACGACCCGGCCGCCGCCTGCTCAGCGCACGCCGCATCGGCGCAGGGCGAGCAGCGCCAGGGCGCGGGTGACGTCGCGGACCTCCCGCAGGTCCACCTGCTCGCGCGGGGCGTGCGCGAAGCGGACGTCGCCCGGGCCGTAGTGCAGGGTCGGCACGCCCGCCGCCGCGTAGAGGCGCAGGTCGCTCCCGTACGGCGCGGCCGTCCGGGACGGCGCGGCGCCGGTCGCGTCGGCGACGGCCGCGGCCGTCTCCTCCGCCAGCGGATGTCCGTCGGGCAGCCGCCCGCTGGCGAACTGCCCTCCAGGCCAGGTGACGCGCACGGGATTGTCGCGCAGCCAGGGGTCGTCGAGGGCGGCGAGCGCCGCCTCCAGGGCCGCCCGCGCCTCGGCGGGGTCCTCGCCGAGCCGCACGCCCAGCCGTCCCTCGGCCACGAGCAGGTCGGGCACCGTGCTCGCCCAGTCTCCGGCCCGCACGGTGCCGATCTCGATCGGGTACGGCACGGGGTTGCCGCCGAACAGCGCGTCGCGGTCCCGGTTCCGCTCCCGCTCCAGCTCCCGCACGGCCCGCAGGACCGGCCAGAACGCCTCGACGGCGTTGACGCCCTCGTAGCGGGTGGCGCCGTGCGCGGCCCGGCCGGCGACCTCCAGGCGGAAGGTCAGGGCCCCGGCGGTGGCGGTGATCAGCGCGCCGCTCGTCGGCTCGGTGATCACGGCCGCCTCGCCGGTGTGCCCCCTGGCCAGGGTGGCGAAGGCGCCCAGACCGCCGTCCTCCTCGCTGACGACGCAGTGGACGGCCAGCGGGCGCGCGAGCCGTACGCCGGCCCGGCGCAGCGCGCGGACGACGGCGAGGCTGGCGGCGAGACCGGCCTTCATGTCGCAGGCGCCCCGGCCGTGCAGGGTGGTCGCGGTGAGGCGGGCGCCGAAGGGGTCCTGCCCCTCCCACTTGCCCGGGTCGCCGATCGGCACGACGTCGGCGTGCCCCTGCAGGATCAGCGCGGGCACGCCCTCGCCCTCGGTGACGCCGACGACGCCGTACCCCTCGGCGCGCTCCGCCTCCGTCCCCGGGAACCCCTCGCGGGAGCGGAGATCGTCGAGGTCGAGCTTCCACATGTCGACGTCGAGGCCCCATTCGGCCAGCATGCGGGCGCACCTGTCCTGCAGGTCCGACTCGGCGTCGCTGCCGGTGACGCTCGGCACCCGGACCAGATCGGCCAGCAGGCCCACGGTCTCGGCCTCGTCGATCGCGTCCAGGACCCTCGCTTCGACATCCATGCCGAAAATGTACGGCCTGCCCGCCACGGTGTGGACACCTGAGGAGCGAGGTGTCCGGCGCGTAGGGTGGATCATCACTCCGAGCGGCTTGGCGAAGGGGCCGAGGATGACGAAGCGGACCGCCGGTGGCGGGGCGGGCTGCCGGAACCTCCTGCGCGGCCTGCTCGCCTGGCTCGTGGTCGCGCCGTTCGCGCTGTGGGCCCTGCTGCGGCTGGTGCCGGGCGACGTCCACTTCCGCTGGGTGCAACTCGTCGCGTTCACGCCGTACGCCGCCCTCGCCTCGGTCGCCGCGCCGGTGGTCGCGCTGCTCGCGCGGCGCCGGGCCGCGCTGGTCGCGGGCGTGGCGGTCACCGCCGTGCTCGTGGCCTGCGTGCTGCCCCGTGCTCTCTCCGATCCGAACGGTGCTCTCCCCGGCCCGAACGGTGCGCTGTCCGGCCCGGATCGGGCCGGGTCCGGCCCCGCCGTGCGGGCGGCGGGCGGGCAGGCCGCGCGCGGGCCGGTCCTGCGGCTGCTGTCGGCCAACCTGCTGAAGGGCTCGGTGCCGCCCGCCGCGCTGGTCGATCTCGTGCGGGCGCTGCGCCCGGACGTGCTCACCGTGCAGGAGCTGACCCCGGAGGCCCTGGAGGGCCTGCGGGGCGCGGGCCTGACCCGGCTCCTGCCGTACGGGGACGAGCGGGCGCGGGAGGGCTCGGGCGGGTCCGGGCTGTTCACCCGGTTCCCCCTGCGCCCGGAGACGCTCACCGGCCCCGGCGACTCACGGCAGGCTCAGGGCGGCGTCGAGGTGCCCGGCGCGGAGCCCGTCGGCGTCGTGTCCGTGCACCCGTGCGCACCGCGCTACGTGTCCCGGTTCACCTGCTGGGCCGACGTGCTCGCCGCGCTTCCCGAGCCGGGTGAGCAGGTGCGGATCCTCTCCGGGGACTTCAACGCGACGCTGGACCACAGCCGGGTCCGGCGCCTGCTCGACGCGGGCTACCGGGACGCGGCCGACGCGACCGGCGACGGCCTGGCCGGGACCTGGCCGTACCGGCAGTGGGACTTCAGGGGTCTGCCGGTGCCGCCCGTGACCATCGACCACGTCCTGGTGGACCCGCGCGTCGCCGTGCGGGCGTTCGGCGTCCACCGGCTGCCGGTGACCGACCACCGTGCGATCTTCGCCGAACTGGTCCTGCCCCCGGCTAGGACGTCAGCGACACCCGGGTGAAGCGGGTCTCGAACCCGTCGCCGCTCGGAGCTGCGCACATGACCCCGGCGAGGGCGGGCGTCTTCGGCGGGAAGTAGGCGAGGCGCAGCATGTGCTCCGGCTCCGCGCCGTTCACGCCGTACCGGACCGTCACGGCGTCGCCCGCGCGCTCGAAGTCGAACGTCGCGGAGACGAGGCCGGCGGGCGCGGGCGTGACGGACCAGTCGGAGAAGCCGCGCGTGACGACCACGCTGAGCTGGTGGCCGCCGTCGACGAACTCGACCCCCGCCTTGATCCAGTTCTCCTCGTCGATCCGCAGCACCGCCCCGGCCTGGTCGTACTGCTCCGCGTAGTCCGCGCCGAACGTCACCGTCAGCCGGAGGTCTCCGGCCACCTCCCGGCCGAACATGTGCGCCGTGTCGAACGAGTACCCGTAATGCGTCTTCTGCCACAGGTCGGTCCGGGCGCCGGCGACGGCCCGCAGCCCCTCCCCGTTCCCCGACCATTCGGCGGGCTCGTTGACCCAGGTGAATCCCTCGAACGCCATGACGCCCCCTTGCCTTCGCTTTGCCGGAATCTGCCTATGAGAGCGCTCTCAGGGCCTCCCGGTCAAGGACGATCTACCAAGCAGTGACTCCGTTTTGTCCTATTTACTATCTCTTTCCATATACTCGTGCCTCACATCACGTTTGACGCTTTTGCAAGCCCCACCACTCGCGTGACTCGTATCGCCCCTCCCCCAGGGGCCGCGCGCCCGATCGGCACTCGCACCCCGTCCCGGGGCTGCGTCGCGCTGCCCGGACGCGCGTACGGGGACCCGGCCCCCGGCCGGGAGCCCTCCACGACGTGCGGCCCTCCCCCCAGAGGACCGCGCCGCGAGCGACCCGAAAGGAACTCCATGCACAAGCGAGCCCGTCAGGCGGTCACCGCGGCCCTGGCCGGAACCACCCTTCTCCTCGGCACGGCCACCACGGCCGCCCAGGCCGCGGTGACGCCTCAGGCTCCGCCCACCGCGTCGCTCTCCCCCGCCGACGCGCCCCGCCCGGTCCTGGACCCGGTCGCCATCGGCTCCGCGCTCAACGCGGCCCTCCGCGCGGCCGCCGCGGACGCGAAGCGGATCGCCGCCCTTCCCTCCGGCAAGGCGACCGCCACGTCCTTCTGGGACGCCTCCACCGCCTCAGGCAAGCGCATGCGGTACGCGACGCTCGCCAGCCCCTACTGGCCCCTGGGCACGAAAGTGAAGATCACGTACAGGGGGAAGAGCGCGGTCGGGGTGGTCGAGGACTTCGGCCCGGCCGAGTGGGCCGTCGCCCAGCACGACATCCCCGCGATCGTCGACCTCTCCGAGAAGATGATGGCCGACCTGACGGGCGTCGCCTCCAACACCGTCCATGTGCGCTTCCAGGTGCTGAAGTGGGGCAAGGGCCGCGTCTACCGCCACTCGGGGACCGGCTACGACCTGGCCATGGGCCGCTCGTGAGCGCCTGACCCCCGTCCGCCTCCGATGACGGCGCCCGGGCGGCCTCCGCGTACACTGCGAGGGTGCCTGACCCGAAGTTCGAGATCCAGATGCTCCACGACCGCGTGATGGTCAGGGTCGAGCGGGAGTCCGAGGAACGGCGCAGCACCTCGGGCATCGTCATCCCGGCCACGGTCAAGATGGCCAACCGGCTGGTGTGGGGCGAGGTGTGCGGCGCGGGAGTCGGCGCGCGCACGGTCAAGACCGGCGACAAGGTCCTGTTCAACCCCGAGGACCAGTACGAGGTCGAGGTGCAGGGCCAGCTCTACCTGGTGCTGCGCGAGCGGGACCTGCACGCCGTGGCGACGCAGCAGACCGACCACGGCACCGGCCTCTACCTCTGACCCGTCGTGCGCCGCACCACCGGGTCCGCCGCCGCACTCGCCCGTCAGGCCCCACCGCCGAGATCCGCCGTGGTGGTCACGCGGCCGGTCTCCGCGGCGGCCGGGAGGAGCCCGTGGTCGTGCAGAAGGCCGCGGGCGTGAGCGATGGCGGTGGGGGTGTCGGGGAAGATCAGACCGTCGCGCCGAAGGTGACCGGCGATGCCGAGGGCGGCCAGGACCTGACCGTGTCCGGGTTTCACGCCGGAGATCAGGACGGTGATACCCCGGCGTTCCATGCGGACGATGGCGTGGCCGAGGATCTGGGCGCCGGTCGCGTCCAGGGCGGTGATCCGTGACATCCGCAGGATGACCACGCGGACGTCCGCGACTTCGGAGAGTTCGAGCAGGAAGCGGTGGGCGGCGGCGAAGAACAGCGGCCCGTCGAACCGGTAGGCGACGATGTGCTCGCTCAGCAGTCGCCGCTCCTCGGCGCTGTGGTCACCGGCGTCGAGCGGGACCTGGTCGAGCCGGGAGGTCCGGGCGACCGCGCGGAGCGCGAGCACGACGGCCAGGCCGAGACCGACGGCCACCGCGGTGACGAGGTCGAACACGACGGTCACGACGAAGGTCAGGATGAGCACGACGGCGTCGCCGCGCGTCGAGAGGGCCAGCGCGCGCAGGGAGCCGACCTCGACCATGCGGACGGTCGTGGCCAGCAGCACCCCCGCGAGCGCCGCGAGCGGGATCCGGCCGACCAGGGGGCCGGCGGCCAGCACGATCCCGGCGAGGACGGCGGCGTGGGTGAGCGCCGCCAGCCGGGACCGGGCCCCCGCGCGCACGTTCACGGCGGTACGGGCGATCGCGGCGGTCGCCGGCACGCCGCCGAGAAGGGGCGCCGCGAGGTTGGCGATGCCCTGCCCGAACAGCTCCCGGTCGGGGTCGTGTCTCTCGCCGACGCTCATCGCGTCGGCGACGGTGGCGCACAGCAGGCTCTCCAGCGCCGCCAGCGCCGCCACGGCGAGCGCGGACGGCAGGAGCGTTCCCACCATGCCGGGATCGAGGAAACCGAGCGACGGGGCGGGCAGCCCGGCCGGCAGTGCCCCGATCCGGGCGACGTCGAGCGAGAACGCCTGAGCGGCCAGCGTCGCGACCGCGACGCCGAGGAGGGAGAACGGGACACCCGGCCGCAGCCGGGCGCCGCCCAGCATCACCGCGGCCACCGCCAGCGCCATGAGCGGCGCCGCCCAGGTCGGATGGGCCGCGAAGTGCGCCACGGCTCCGGCCGCGACCTGCCACACTTTCCCGTCGTCTCCGGCGGTCACGCCGAGCGCGGCGGGGACCTGCTGCAGCGCGATGACCACGGCGATCCCGGCGGTGAAGCCCTCGACGACCGAGGTCGGCAGGAACTGGGCGAACCGTCCCGCGCGCAGCGCGGCCAGGGCCAGGAGGACCAGCCCGGCCATCAGGCCGACCATCAGCACTCCGCCGGAGCCGTAGGCGTGCACGATGGGGACGAGGACGACGGTCATGGCGCCGGTCGGGCCGGACACCTGCAGGTTGCTGCCGCCGAACACGGCCGCGAGCGCTCCGGCGACGATGGCGGTCACCAGGCCGGCTTGGGCGCCGAGCCCGGAGGAGACGCCGAACGCCAGTGCCAGCGGCAGGGCCACCACCGCGACGATCAGCCCGGCCACCAGGTCCCGGCCGGGTGAGCGGCGCGCGGCGGTCCAGTCCGACCGTCCGGGCAGCAGATCCGCGAAGCGGCGCGGCACTTCCCGGAGGTTCACCTCGTCTGTTCCAGCTCGGCGAGGAGCTCGTACTGGTCGGCCAGCAGCTCCGTGAGGATGCGGCGGGCCGCGCGCATCATCTCCGACACGTCCGCTCCGGCCAGCTCGTAGACCACGGTCGTCCCGTCGCGCCGCGCGGTGACCAGCCCCGCCCGGCGCAGCACCGCCAGCTGCTGCGACAGATTCGGCGCCTCCACCTCGATCGCGGCCAGCAGTTCCCGGACCTGCCTGGGTCCCTCACACAGCAGTTCCAGCACCCGGATGCGCAGCGGATGGCCGAGCGTCTTGAACAGCTCGGCCTTGGCCTGGTAGAGCGGGACCGGCATCACCCGGCCTCACCCTCGACCGCCGGCCCGTCCGCCGGTTCGGGTGTGACGACGACTCCGTGGGCGGCGCCCAGCCGTTCCAGTTCCTCCGCCTCCGAGGCGTGCGTCTGCACGCCGAAGTGATCGCCGTCCCGTTGTGCCGCCGCCAGCGCCCGGCGCGTCGCGGCCAGCCGCTGCCGGAGACTCTCCTCGAAGGAACTCACGCGCGCGGCTCACCTTCACGGTCCAGGTCCGCCTGGCCCGCGCCGTCGCCGGCCTCCGTACGTGCGGGTGCGGCAGGCGTCGCGTCGACGCCCAGCTCCCGCCGCAGGGACTCCAGATCGCCGCCACCGCTGTATTTCAAAGCACGAGCGACCTTCACCTGCTTGGCCTTGGCCCGGCCACGCCCCACAGCCATCGCCTCCTCGTCGGCGGACACTGTTGCCATTATAGGGAATTAAGAAACTCTGCAACTACCGGGGGGCGGCCAGGTGCGTTCGCAACTGTCGCGACGGCGGGCGGACGCGTCGCACACCCCGTCGCGCAACCCGTCGCACAACCCCTGCCTGGACCACCCGGCCGCGCTCTAATGTGATGGCGACATCGACCCTTCTCGCGCGATCGGCGGCCCATGACCCTTCAGGACGATCTCGTCGAACTTCGCCGTGCTCTGCACCGGGAGCCCGAGATCGGGCTCGACCTGCCCCGGACCCAGGAGAGGGTGCTCGCGGCGCTCGACGGCCTTCCGCTGGAGATCACGACCGGGGAGCGGCTCACCTCGGTGACCGCGGTGCTGCGGGGTTCGCGGCCGGGGCCGGCCGTGCTGCTGCGCGCCGACATGGACGCACTGCCGGTGCACGAGAAGACGGACCTGCCGTACCGCTCGCGCGTCGACGGCCGCATGCACGCCTGCGGGCACGACCTGCACACGGCGATGCTCGTGGGGGCGGCCCGCCTGCTCTCCGACCGGCGCTCCGACCTCGAAGGGGACGTGGTGCTCATGTTCCAGCCCGGCGAGGAGGGCGAGGAGGGCGCCAAACTCATGATCGAGGAGGGGGTGCTCGACGCGGCGGGCGACAGGCCCGTCGCGGCGTACGGCATGCACGTCTTCTCGACCACGATCCCCCGCGGCCTGTTCCTGACCAAGGGCGGGCCCGTGCTCGCCGCGGCCGACACGCTGACCGTGACCGTGCGCGGCAGGGGCGGGCACGGCTCCGCCCCGCATCGCGCCCTCGATCCGATCCCCGCGGCCTGCGAGATCGTGACGGCCCTGCAGACCCACGTGACCCGGACGTACGACGTGTTCGACCCGGTCGTGGTGACGGTGGGGAGCTTCCACGCCGGCACCACCGACAACGTGATCCCGGACGAGGCGCGCTTCGAGGTCACGGTGAGGACGTTCTCGGCCGCCACGCGGGACCGGGTCAAGGAGGGCCTCGTACGGCTGGCCCGCGGCATCGGCGAGGCGCACGGGCTCACCGTCGACTGCGTCTTCGGCATCGGCTATCCGGTCACGGTCAACGACGACACCGAGGCCGAGTTCGCCGCGCGGACGGTGCGGGAGGCGCTCGGCGAGGACCGGTACTTCCCGCTCCCCACCCCCGCGACCGGCTCGGAGGACTTCTCGTACGTGCTGGAGCAGGTGCCGGGGGCCTTCCTCGTGGTCGGCGCCTGCCCGCCCGGACGGGACCTCGCCACCGCCCCGTCGAACCACTCGGCGGAGGCGGAGTTCGACGACGCCATCCTGGCCGACGGCGCCGCGCTGCTGGCCGAACTGGCGATCCGGAGGCTGGCCCGGGCCACCGTCTGACCGTCGCCCGCGGGCTCGCGAGCACGGCTCAGGTCGGCATGAGGGTCAGCTCAGCAGCTCGCGGGCCTTCTGGATCAGGTCGACGCCCAGGGTCAGCCGTACCGACACCCAGACGATCACGGCCGCGCAGGCGAGGGTCAGCGCGCCCGCCACGATGCGGACGAACCAGTTCTGCCGCTTGAGCCAGTCCGTCGCCCGCCTGACCCAGTGCTTGGCGAACTCCAGCACCCGGCTCGCCCAGGCGAACTCGGTGGCCAGCACGGCGAGGCCGGTGAAGACCACCAGCCAGCCCGGCCCCGGGAACGGCACCATGATCAGCCCGCCGACGACGAGGGCGGTCCCGATCACCCCGATGACGATCCGCAGCGTCAGCCGGCCCGCCGGAGTCGCGCGCACCCGGTCCAGCAGGCCCCGCGACTCTCCCTCTTCATCGCCCGTCCGACCGCTCTCAGCCGTAGCCACACGGCTCACCCCCATCCGCTGCCCACGATAGCCAGCCGGGCCCTTGGCCACGGTCACCGACGTCACCCCTCTTCGAGGCAGGCCGCGGTCTGCTCGGCGATCTCCAGTTCCTCGTTGGTCGGCACCACCAGCACCGTCACCTCGGCGCCCTCCGGGGAGATCGCCCTGGCCTCCGCCGACTCGGCGGCGTTGCGGGCGGGATCGACCTCGATGCCGAGCCGCGTGAGACCGGCCGTCGCCAGCGCGCGGACCCGCGCGCTGTTCTCCCCCACGCCGCCCGTGAACACGACCGCGTCGACGTGGCCGAGCGCCGCGTAGTAGGCGCCGACGTAGGCGCGCACCCGGTAGCCGTACACGTCGAGCGCGAGCCGGGCGTCCTCGTCGCCCGCGTCGGCCAGTCGCCAGACCTCCCGCATGTCGTTGGCGCCGCACATGCCGAGCAGGCCGCTCTCCTTGTTCAGCGCCGTGTCGACGTCGCCGAGCCCCATCCCCGCGACCCGGGCGAGGTAGGCGGGCAGCGCCGGGTCCACGTCGCCGGATCTGGTGCCCATCACCAGGCCGGCGAGAGGGGTGATGCCCATCGACGTGTCCACGCTCCGCCCGCCCCGCACGGCCGTCGCGCTCGCGCCGTTGCCGAGGTGCAGCACGATCGAGTTCACCTCGCCGTACGGCCGTCCCAGCAGGGCCGCCGCCCGGCGCGAGACGTACGCGGTGGAGGTGCCGTGGAAGCCGTAGCGGCGCACGCCGAGCTTGCGGGTCCACTCGCGGGGGACCGCGTAGGTGTGGGCGTGTGGCGGGATCGTCCCGTGGAAGGCCGTGTCGAACACGGCGACGTGGGGCAGCCCGGGGAAGGCCCGCCGGGCGACCCGGATGCCCTCCAGGTTGGCCGGGTTGTGCAGCGGCGCCAGCGGCGCGATCTCCTCGATGGCCCGCTCGACCGCGTCGTCGATAAGAACGGGCGTGACGAACCGGCTGCCGCCGTGGACGACCCGGTGCCCGAGCGCGGTCACCCCGTCGAGCGACGGCCCGTGCTCCGCGAACGCCGCGAGCACGGCCTTCAGGCCCTCCTCGTGGTCGGCCACCCTGCGCTCGACCCGCACGCCGTCGTGGACGAGCGCGCTCTCGTCCTCGCCGATGCGCTCGACGAGCCCGCCGGCCACACCGGTGCGGGTCGCCATGTCGATCAGGCGGTACTTGATGGACGACGACCCCGTGTTGAGGACCAGGACCTGCCCGCCCACCCCGTCTCCTCGCGCCTGCGCGCTCACCGCTTCTCCTCCCGCGCCCGCGCGCTCACGGCGCCTCCTCCCGCACCTGGGCCTGGATGGCCGTGATCGCGACGGTGTTGACGATGTCGCCGACCGTCGCCCCGCGCGACAGGTCGTTGACCGGCTTGCGCAGACCCTGCAGCACCGGGCCGATCGCGACCGCGCCGGCGCTGCGCTGCACGGCCTTGTAGAGGTTGTTGCCCGTGTTGAGGTCGGGCACCACGAACACCGTCGCCCGCCCGGCCACCTGGCTGTCCGGCATCTTGGTGCGCGCCACGCTGGGCTCGGCCGCCGCGTCGTACTGGATCGGCCCCTCCACCGGCAGGTCCGGCCGCAGCGCGCGGACCCGCTCCGTCGCCTCCCGCACCTTGTCCACCTCGGGCCCGGCCCCGGACTCGCCGGTCGAGTACGACAGCATGGCCACGCGCGGATCGACCCCGAACCGGGCGGCGGTGGCGGCCGAGGAGATCGCGATGTCGGCGAGCTGGACGGCCGTCGGATCGGGCACGACGGCGCAGTCGCCGTACACGAGCACCCGGTCGGCGAGGCACATGAAGAAGACGCTGGAGACGACGCCGACGCCCGGCGACGTCTTGATGATCTCGAACGACGGCCGGATCGTGTGCGCCGTGGTGTGGGCGGCGCCCGAGACCATGCCGTCGGCCAGCCCGAGGTGGACCATCATCGTGCCGAAGTAGGACACGTCGGTCACGATGTCGCGGGCCTGCCCGAGGGTGATGCCCTTGTGCCCGCGCAGCCGGGCGTACTCCTCGGCGAACAGCTCGCGCAGCTCGGGGTCGAAGGGGCTCACCACCCGGGCGCCGTCGACGGCCAGGCCCATCGTGTTCGCCGCCAGCCGGATCTCCCGCTCGTCGCCCAGCAGGGTCAGCTCGGCGACGCCCCGGCGCAGCAGGCTGTCGGCCGCGCGCAGGATGCGAGGCTCGGCGCCCTCCGGCAGCACGATGTGCCTGCGGTCGGCGCGGGCCCGGTCCAGCAGGTCGTACTCGAACATCAGCGGGGTGATCGCGGCGGCCTTGGTGACCCGCAGGCTGCGCAGCAGGGCCGCGGCGTCGACGTGCTCGGCGAACACCCCGAGCGCCGTGTCGATCTTGCCGGGGGCGTCGGGGCTGAACCGCCCCTCGGCCTTCGACAGCTTCGTCGCGGTCTCGAACGTGCCGCCCGGGGTCGTGATGATCGGCAGCCGGATGTCCATGCCCTTCAGCAGGCGGACGACCGCGTCGGGCAGTTCGAGGCCGCCGTTCAGGATGATGGCCGACAGGGCGGGGAACGTGCGCGACTTGTGCGCGGCCAGCAGGCCAGGCACCAGCGCGGCGGCCCGGTCGGCCGGGACGACGACCGCGAGGCCCTCGGTGAGGCGCTCCAGGATGTTCGGCAGCGACATCGCGCCGATCATCAGGCCGCCCGTCTCCCGGCCCAGCTGGGCGGCGTCGCCCAGGTACAGCTCGCCGTCGCAGGCGGCCATCAGGTCGCTGACCGTCGGGGCGGACAGCCGCCGCACCTCCGGCAGCACGTACGCGGGGACGCGGGCGGCGACCTCGTCCACCAGGGCGGGCGCCACCCTCGTGACGACCGTGGCCAGCTCGGTGGCGTGCCGCTCGGCGAGCTCCTTGCGCGACATCTCGACCGCCGTGGCGATCTCGTCGGGCGTGCGGTCGAGACCGGTGACCACGTTCATCACCGGCGTGCCGAGGTTCGCGGCGAGCTGGGCGTTGAACGTGAACTCGGTGGGCGCGCCCACGTCCGTGTAGTCCGTGCCGATCACCACGACCGCGTCGCACCGCCCGGCCAGCGCCCGGTAGCGGGCCAGGATCTCCCCGGCCGCGCGGTCCTCGTCGGCGTGCACGTCCTCGTAGGTGACGCCCGTGCACATGTCGTAGGACAGGCCGATCGCGAAGCGGCTCCGCGCGGTGTTGACCAGGCTGTCCTCGCGGCCCGCCCGGACCACCGGCCGGAACACGCCCACCGTGCCGACCTGGCGGGTCAGGAGCTCGATCATGCCGAGGGCGATCGTGCCCTTGTTGCTCCTCGCGTCGCCGGCCGCGACGTAAACCCCGATCGCCATCGCGCAGTCACCCCTGTGTCCGGCCACCCCTGCCTCTGGGCGGCCCGACGGCCCGCCCAGGCAAATCTACGCGACCGGCCGTACGGGCGCGGCAGCCGAACGGCACATCGGTACCCCCTCTTCCCAGCAGCCCCGGGCGTTCCACCTCCCCCGAGGCGTCCTCCCGTCGGGAGGATGGGCCCGGGGCCTGCTCAGGCCGGGAGACGGGCGAGGAGGCCGTCCAGGCCGCTACGCACGGTGTCCGGGTCGCCGATGCCGAGACCATGCGTGACCTCGTGCCATGGCCCGAGCCGGTGCCACAGCAGTGCTCTTTCGACGACCTCGGCGGCGACGTCGTACTCCGCCGCCACGGCCCTGGAGAAGACCGGAGGGGCACCGTGGAGCGCCCACGCCAGGTCGAGCGCCGCGTCGCCGACGTGCGCGTCGCTGAAGTCGATGACACCGCTCACCACGCCGTCCCGCGCGAGCACATGTCCGGGCCCGAGATCGCCGTGGACCAGAGCGGTGGCGGGCAGCGCGGCCACGGCGTCCAGTAACGACCGGGCGGCGCCTCGCCGGTCCCCCGGCAGGAGCGGTACGACACGCGTGCCGAAGTCCTCGACCATGACCGCCCGCTCCCGCAGTGCTTCTCGCGCGGGCGGGGCACCACGCCGCACGGCCTCCACGGGATCGGTCGCATGCAGTGCGCGCAGGAACGCGCCCAGGGCGCGGCCGCCGGCGGCGTCGAAGGTCTCGAGCGGCTCACCGACGATCACCTCATGCCGTACGACCAGGGGCTCCCGCCACAGGACGTGGGGTAACGGGACGGGCAACGGTAACCGCGGCGCGAGCCATGGCATCAGGCGGGTCTCCATGAGCAGTCGCCCGGCCACCTCCGGCCTCCTGGGGCGGCGCTCCACCCACCGCTCTCCGACCATCCGCGCCTGGCTGTCCCACCCCGTCCCGCCCCACTCCCCCGACAATCCCCGCACCACGCCAGTAGATCAGCTCTGCCATGGCGCACCCCACCCCTTTCCGGCCCCGGAGGCCCTTCGCCGGGGCCGCCACGCGAAAAAGACGGCCGTACGGGCGGGAAGTCGCCCGTACGGCCGTCGTCGCGTTATCTCAGGAGGCGGTGCAGGTCAGCGTGGCCGGGACCGCGTTGGTGTTGTTCCAGCTCGCCTGGAAGCCGAACACCGTGGACGCCCCGGGGCTGAGCGAGCCGTTGTAATTCACGTTGGTGACCGTGACGTCCGCCCCGGACTGGCTCACCGTGCCGTTCCAGAGCTGGCTGATCGTCTGGCCGTTCGCGAAGGCCCACTTGACGGTCCAGCCGCTGATCGCCACGGTGCCGGTGTTCTTCACCGTGACCTCGCCCTGGAAGCCGCCCGGCCACTGGTTGGCCACCTTGTACGTCGCCGAGCACGACTTGCCGCCCGACGGGGTCGCAGAGGGCGACTGGCTGGGCGAGTGGGACGGGGACGCACTCGGAGACGGGCTCGGGGACGGGCTGGGCGAGGGCGACGCCGAGGGAGACGGAGACGGCGACGGCGACGGCGAGGGAGACGGCGACGCGGACGGGGAGGCCGAGGGCGACGCCGACGGGGACTGCGGGGTGCCGTTCCGGTCGCCGTAGATGACGCCCCGGCCGTTGGTGCCGAGGTAGACCCGGCCGTAGATCCGGGGATCGCCGGTCAGGGCCTCGCCCATGTTGCCGTACTGGTGCTGGTCGTCGTTGATGCGCACCCAGCTCGCGCCGGTGTCGTCGGACCGGAACAGGCCGTCGACGCCGTCGACGGCGCCGGCCAGGTAGAGCGCCTGGTACGACTTGCCGGGCGCCGCCTTGCCGAAACCGACGTTGATCGAGTCGCTGACGTTCGACAGCTTGGTGAACGAGGCGCCCGAGTTGGTGGAGTGCCACAGGCCGCCGTCCCCGGCCAGCCAGATCTCGCCCTCCTTGCCGGGCAGCGCCTTGAAGTGGACGTCGGTCGTCGGCAGGCCGGTGGCCGCGGTGGCGCTGAAGCTCGCGCCGCCGTTGGTGCTCACGTAGAACTTGCCGCCGGAGTAGGCGTAGAACTTCTGCGCGTTCACCCGGTCGGACTCGACGATCGCGTTGGCCGGGACGCCGGTGGAGGCGCTCCAGCTGTTGCCGTAACCGACGGAGTAGACGACCTGGATGCCGGGGTCGGCCGGCGACCACACGAAGCGGCTGCCGTCCGCCGCCGCGGCGACCGTGCCGCCGTTGTTGACGCCGCCCGGCTCGGTGCCCTGGAACCAGTTGGCCCCGCCGTCGGTGGAGAAGGCGACGTGGCTGTCGTTCGGCCGGTCGGAGTCGGTGAAGTTTCCGGCCCGCACCATCACGCTCGGGTTGGTCTCCGCGTAGTCGAGCGAGGTGGTCGAGGTGAAGACGGGCTGGGTGAACATCATGGACGGCACGGCGTCGAGGTTGGTGTGCCGGAAGCCGCCGATGTCGCCGAGCGCGCTGATCAGCGGGGCGCCGGTCGGCGGGCTGATCAGGTCGAGTACGGCGGTCTCCTCCAGGCCCTTCACCATCGGCTTGATCGTGAACTGGCCGCCGGAGTCCCACTTGGTGAGGTCGGTCGTGCCGTAGATCGTCGCGCCGGTGCCGTACATCATCCGGTCGGAGTTGAACGGGTCGATCTCGACCGACTCGTTCATCCAGCCGAGCTTGGGCGTGACCTCCGGAGGCTGCGGGTTGGTCCCGAAGGTCAGCCACGGCGCGGACGAGATGTCCATCTTGTAGCGGAAGCTGCGGTTGGGGTACGACGTCCAGTCCCAGATGCGGGTCCAGGTCGCGCCACTGTCGGTGCTCCGCCAGAAGATGGCGTCGGGCCACCAGGAGACCTGCGTGGCCACCATGATGGTCTTCGGGTTCTGCCGGTCGATGGTCAGGCCGCTGTAGCCGAAGTAGTCGTCGCCGCTGCTGGACGGGATCGGGCTGATCTGGGTCCAGGTGCCGGTGGCGGTGGCGTAGCGCCACACGTCGCCCTTGCCTCCGTCGTACGGGCCTCCGGTGTCGCTGGTGGCGATGTAGAGGTAGCCGTTGGCGGTGTCGAGCACGCCCTTGTGGGCGATGTAGCCGGTCGGCTGCCCGGCGACCCGCTCCCACGAGGTGCCGCCGTTGGTGGTCCGGTAGACCGTGTTGCTCTTGTCGGCCACGCCGACGTAGATGGTCTGGGTGGCGTTGCCCGAGGTGCCGGTCCGCTTGTCGAAGGTCACCCAGACGACGCCCTGGTTGTCACCGTTGTACGCGTCTCCGGGGCTGGCGACGTAGTTGCCGACGTTGGGGAAGTTGGTCACCTTGGCCCAGGTGGCGCCGGAGTCGGTGCTCCGCCAGAGGCCGTTGCCGCTGGGCGCGCCGAAGTACAGGACGCTGTTCTTGTTCGGGTCCACCGCGAGGCGCTCGCCCATGCCGCGTCCGGGCATGTTGCCGCCCAGCTTGAACGGCAGCGGGCTGACCTGCCACGAGGCGCCCTTGTTCGACGAGCGGATGATCGCGCCGTTGTTGGGGTCCCAGCTGTTGGTGTACATGCCGACGGCGGCGTACACCTTGTTGGCGTCCACCGGGTCGGGGGTGATGCTGACGACCCCGTTGTAGCCCCAGTTCGACTGGCCGACCCAGTCGAGCAGCGGCGTCCAGGTCTGGCTGGACTGCTCCCAACGGTACGCGCCGCCGATGTCGGTGCGGGCGTAGATGAGGTCCTTCTGGACCGGGCTGAACACGATGCCGGGAACGAAGCCGCCCCCGGCGATCTGCACGTTCTTGAACGTGTACGGATCGGCGGCGACGGCCGACACCGGCGCCATCCTGATCACGGCCGTGACCAGCGCCATGGCGGCGATCACGAGCAGGGATGCGAGTCTTCGCATGGACGGTTTTCCCTCCGGGGGGCATGGACAACCGGCCATGCACGATCAGGCGGGGACCCTGACCGTCCTTCTCCTCCGTGCATGGAAATCTGAACGAGAGAGTCACACATCGGCCGAAGCGCCGTCAATAGTTTGACGTCCAGACAAAATCTAAACCGGTTTCACCAGGGGGGCCGCTTCCCGTTCGCTCCCGGAGGTAGAACATAATTCCGGTCATGACTACAGCTCTCGTACTGGGCGGCGGAGGTGTCGCCGGGATCGCCTGGGAGGCGGGGATCGTGACCGGCCTGCGCCGCCTCGGCGTGGACCTGGGGACTGCGGACCGCATCGTCGGCACCTCGGCGGGGTCGGTCGTCGGCACGCTGGTGGCCACCGAAGCCGACCTGGAGGAGACGATCGCCCACCAGGCCGAGGTGGACACCGGACCGCCGCCCGCCGTCGACATGGACGCGATCATGCAGGCGTTCGCCGTCATGTCCGACCCCGCGCTGGACCGCCGCGAGGCCCGGCGCCGGGTCGGGCAGATGGCCCTGGCGGCCCGGGTTGACCACCAGGCGGAACGGCTCGCGGCCGTGGGCGAGCGGCTCCCGGTCAAGGAGTGGCCGGACCGCGACCTGCGCGTCACCGCCGTGGACGCCGCGACGGGCGAGTTCGTCGTATGGGACCGGTCGGCCGGCGCGCCGCTGGTGCTCGCGGTCGCGTCGAGCTGCGCGGTGCCGATGGTCTTCCCGCCGGTGGAGATCGGCGGCAGGCACTACGTGGACGGCGGGGTCCGCTCCGCGACCAACGCCGACCTGGCGGGCGGAGCGCGGACGATCGTCGTGCTGGAGCCCCTCGGTCACCTGACCCCCAGGCAGGTGCTCGACGCCGAGTTGCTGAAGGCCGGCGCGGACGCCGCGTACACGGTGCATCCCGACGGGGCGTCGCGGGAGGTGTTCGGCGCCGACGTGCTCGACCCGCGGCTGTGGGGGCCGGCCTTCCGGGCGGGGCTCGACCAGGCCGCCGCCGTCGCCGCTCCGCTCGCCGGCATCTGGGCCTGACCCGGCTGAGGGCGGCGGCGGAACCGCGTCCGCGCGCCGCCCCCGCCCGGCCTCGGGTCATCCGGCCTCGCTGACCGCCTTGCTCACCGCGTTGGGGCCGTCGTACTCCCGGTCCGGGATGCGCTCCAGCGCGTTCAGGACGGTGTCGTCGGCCCCCTGGTCGCGGGCCGTGTTGATCAGGTCCGACTTGCCGGCCGGGTAGTCCACGCCCTTCAGGTGCTTCTGCAACTGGATCGGGTTCGGGGCGTCGGCCATGACCTGTCTCCCTTCGTCCGTGTCCTCTCACCTGCTCGCCTACCCGCTCGTCCGCCCGGCCACGCGGGACGCCGCGGCGGACGCCCGAAACCGGCTTTACCGGGCCCTCACCTGCGGTTTTGTCACGATTGGGTATACACGAGCCCACTTTGTGAGACGGGGAGGCGTGAGGGTAGCTGGCGTTGCGTGCCTGATGCCCAATTGCTGGCCGCACAGGATCTGCGGCTCGACGTCAACCTCCTGGACTACGTGATCCTCGCCCTGTACTTCCTCGTGGTACTGGGAATCGGCTTCGCCGCGAGGCGGGCCGTACGGACGAGCCTGGACTTCTTCCTCTCGGGCCGCGCGCTTCCCGCCTGGATCACCGGCCTCGCGTTCATGTCCGCCAACCTCGGCGCCACCGAGATCCTCGGCATGGCCGCCAACGGCGCGCAGTACGGCCTGATGACCGTGCACTACTACTGGATCGGCGCGGTTCCCGCGATGGTGTTCCTCGGCGTCGTGATGATGCCGTTCTACTACCGGTCGAAGGTGCACAGCGTCCCCGAGTTCATGCGCCGCCGCTTCAACGGCGCGACCCAGCTGCTGAACGCCTCGACGTTCGCCCTCGCGCAGATCCTCATCGCCGGGATCAACCTGTACGCGCTCGGGCTCGTCATGGACGCCCTGCTCGGCTGGCCGCTGTGGCTGTCCATCATCGTGTCGGCGGCGATCGTGCTCGCGTACATCACGCTCGGCGGCCTGTCCTCGGCGATCTACAACGAGGTCATGCAGTTCTTCGTGATCGTCGCGGCGCTCGTGCCGATCGTGGTGATCGGCCTGACCCGGGTCGGCGGCTTCTCCGGCCTCGGCGAGAAGGTCAAGCAGGGCGTGCTCGGCGAGGGCGGCCTGCACACCTGGGCGCAGACCGGCGGCACCGACAACCCGATGAGCGCCAACTGGATCGGCCTGGTCCTCGGTCTCGGGTTCGTGCTGTCCTTCGGCTACTGGACCACCAACTTCGCCGAGGTCCAGCGCGCGCTGTCGGCCCGCAACACCAACGCGGCCCGGCTCACCCCCATCGTCGCGGCGTACCCGAAGCTCGTGATCCCGATCGTGACCGTGATCCCGGGCCTCGTCGCGGTGGTGCTGTTCGGCAACCTGGGCAAGGACGGCGGGCCGACGTACAACGAGGCGATCCCGCTCCTGATGAACGAGTTCCTGCCGAACGGCGTGCTCGGCATCGCCGTGACCGGCCTGCTCGCGTCGTTCATGGCCGGCGTGGCCGCCAACATCAGCGGCTTCAACACGGTCTTCACGTACGACATCTGGAAGTCGCACGTCAACGGCGGCCACTCGGACGAGTGGTACGTACGGCTCGGCCGGATCGCCACCACCGGCGGCATCGTCGCGGGGATCGGCGCGGCGTTCATCGCGGCGGGCTTCAGCAACATCATGAACTACTTGCAGTCGCTGTTCTCGTTCTTCAACGCCCCGCTGTTCGCGACGTTCATCATCGGCCTGTTCTGGCGGCGGATGACCGCGTGGGCGGGTTTCTGGGGCCTGCTGAGCGGCACCGTCTGCGCCTTCGCGTCGTACATCCTCTACAAGACGGGCGTGCTCGACTTCGGCACCGAACTCAACGCGAGCTTCTGGGGCGCGGGCATCGCCTTCGTGGTCGACGCGGTCGTCTCGGTCGTGGTCACGCTCGTCACCACCCCCAAGCCGCAGAGCGAGCTGCGCGGGCTCGTCTACGGCCTGAGCGACGCGTCCGTCTCGGACGACGCGCTGGCGGGAGACGCCGCCTGGTACCGCTCCCCCGTGATCCTCGGCGCCGGGGCGGTCGTCCTCGCCGCGGCGTTCTACCTGCCCTTCCTGTAGGAGGTTCCCATGGCCGCCCCGCAACGGCTCTTCGACATCCGCCGCGTGATCGGTGGTCTGTTCCTGCTGTACGGACTGATCCTCACGGTCACCGGCCTGTTCGACGGCGCCCAGGAGATCCAGAAGGCGGAGGGCATCCGCATCAACCTGTGGACGGGCATCGCCATGCTCGTGGTCGGCGGCGCCTTCCTGCTGTGGGAGCGCCTGCGCCCGTCCGACGCCCCCGCGCCGTCCGACGCCTCCTCCGGCGACGAGGAGTGAGGCCGATCCCCTCCCGGGACACGAGGGCCGCGGTCGTCCCGACCGCGGCCCTCGTCGTATCCGATGACGCATTCCGATGACGCGGTCAGCGCGGACGGACCACCGCTCCGGCGGCGCCTTCGGGAACGGCGGGACCGGCGGAACCGGCGGCTTCGGGACCGGCGTTCCGGGGTCCGGCCGCGGAGTCCTTCGTGACGACGACGGGAGGCACCAGCACGGCGGGGATCGAGGCCGTGGTGCCGTTGGACACGGTGGCCGTGCCGTACACGGTTCTGCCGCCCGCCACCTCGACGGCGAGTCTCGCCGCGGCGGCGGCCTCGGCGGCGACGTCGGCACGCACGGTCGCGGTCGAGGCTTGCGCCGGCGCCCGCCGCGGGACGCCCGTCCGCCCGCCCTGCCCGACCAGCGGGACCCCGGCCGCGCCCGCTCGCGCCAGCGCGGCCGCGACCGCCTCCGCCGCATCGCCCGGGCAGCAGACGCCGGCCACCTTCGCGGGTCCGCCGAGCGCCGCGAGGGCCGCCGCCACCTCGCGCGCCGCGTCACCGGGCCGGGCCAGGTCCCGTTCCCGGGCGATCGTCACGCGGCCGTCCAGCACCGCGTGCAGGCTGCGCTTCACGGCCGCCGCGTACGGATCGCCCGGCGGTCCGTTGAGGAGCAGCACGGGCCCGGGGCCCTTCCCGGGACGCTTCATCGCGCCGAGCAGGGCCAGGGCCTGCATCCGGCCGGCCCGTGCCGGGTCGGTCGAGACGTACGCGTCCACCGGCCCGTCGGCGAGCCGGTCGTACGCGACGACCTTCGCCCCGGCCAGCTTCGCCCGCGCCACCCAGGGGGCGGCGGAGCCGGGGTCCACCGCGCCGAGGACCAGCACCCGGACGCCGTCCGCCAGCATCCGCCCGATCTGCCGGCCCTGCCGGGCCCGGTCACCGGCGGCGTTCGCGTACTCGACCCGGCAGCGCGGGCAGCGAGCCGTCAAGGCGCGGGTGAACAGGGCGCGCTCGGGCCCCTCGCGGGGAAGCAACAGGCCGACGGTGAAGCCCTCGCGGATGGTCCCGATGGCGCCGAGGCCCGCTTCCCGCTCCTCCCCTCGCTGTCCGCACGCCGAGACCGACGCCAGGAGAAGCACGCAGACGCCCGCCAGCCGTCTCCCCACCGGGACACCCCCGATCCGTTGCGGAGCCACGTTTCGCAGAGCCGTCGTGTGTGGAGCCTGACCACCTCTCGCATCACATACCCGGACAATGGCCCCATAACTCCCAGACCACCCAGCGGCACCAGCGGACGATCAGCGGAGGCGGGGATTACGCCGTGGGCCGAAGGGCGTCGCTCCCCTCCGCGCCCGCATCCCCTCCTGCCCTAAGTTGTGAGAGACTCCACCATTGCGGGGCGGTAGCTCAGCCGGTCAGAGCATCGGACTCATAATCCGTGGGTCGTGGGTTCAAGTCCCACCCGCCCTACCACGTACGGCCAGCGATCAGCGGTCCGACCTGCGCATGATCCAATGGTCACGCCTGTCCGTACATGCCGCCGGAAGCCGCCTCGCTCACATGTCCGGCTCGGCCGTCCAGAACTGCCGGAGGATGAGCGGCCTCACCTCTTACGAGGCGTTCTCAGCTGGGGCGTCTTCGTCGCCGCACAATGCTTGCCGCTTGAGGGCCGTCAGCGCGTCATCGATGGGATGGCGCTGCGGCTGCCCCGAAGAACCGATCGTGTTCCACCTCGCGAGGTTCATCGCGACGGAGATCTGACGCCGGCCGTCGGCGCGGATCCAGGATTGCGTTTCCGCGCCCCAGACCGTCCCGTCGTTGCCCCAGAAGGTGCCGCAACCCGGGATCTGAAGCTCGTGCAGGCCGAGGCCGTAGGAGATCATCTGCCCGGACTGGCTGATGACAGGGCCGGTACGCCGCATCTGGGCCAGCGATGACGGCTTGACGATCTTGCCGTCGAACAGCTTGCCGTAGAAGCGGTTGAGATCCTCCATCGTGGACACCAGCGAGGCCCCTATCCCTGTCCAGGACATGTCGTAGACGCTGTAGTCGCGCGGCGGGTCGATCAAGCCGAAGAACGCCTCGTACATCCGTGGGTGCGGTCCATCGACCCGCGGCCCGGCCGGAAACATGGTGTGCCGCAACCCGGCGCGTCTGATGACGTTCTGGGTGATGTACGTCTCGGCGGTGGTACCGGTCACCTTCTCCAGGAGCTCGCCGAGGATCAGGTAATTGGTGTTGGCGTACACCCCCGGCGAGCCTCCGGGCTCGCCGACGGCGGGGGCCCTGAGTCCCATCCCGATCAGCTCAACCGGGGTGAACCGCTTGAACCGGTTGTCGTCCAGGCTCTTGGGCGACATGTCCGGCAGAGAAGGAAACCTCTGGAGGGATGGGAACGCGTAGCCGAGGTATTCGGCTATGCCGCTGGTGTGGTTGAGCAGCATCCGGACAGTGACCTTCCTGCCACGTTCGCCCGGCATCAGGTGCGGCAGATAGCGGCCGATCGGCGCGTCGAGCTCGACTCGTCCCCTCTCGACCTGCTGCAGGACCGCGGCCGCGACGAAGGTCTTGGCAAGGCTGCCGACGCGTTGCAGCATGCCCGGCGTCACGGGACGGCCGGTTTCCAGATCGGCCACCCCGGAGGCACCGCGCCAGACCCGGCCGTCAGAGCGCACCTCGGCGAACACACCGGGCATCCCCGCGCGGTGGACATCGTCCAGGGCGGACTTCAGCCTCGCGGGATCGACGCCTGTCACCGAGCCGGTCGCGGCGGCCCGCACGACTGCCGTCTCGCTGGTCGCGGGCACCGCCGTCACCATGCCGGCGCCGACACCCACCATGGCCACGCTTGCTAATGCCATCAGTCCGATCTTCACGCCATCCGTCCTCTCGTGATCCCTGGGCGCGACGGGGACTGTCCCCTCGCGTACATCCGGACATCGTGGCCTTCGGACCGGTCAGCGGTCGTCCTGCCCAGGAAGACATCTCAGCCTGGCACCGGGGAAGCAGGCCGCGCCCGGCTACATCCTGGGGAGTAGCGGTCACTCGTTCCCCGGCGCCCGGGCTCGATGGAAGAAGCGGCCGGCAGTGCCTTCACTGCCGCATGGCACGAGCAGTGTGTGAGCGCCGCCGTACCAAGGCTCGGCATCGGTCTGATCGTCATCGTCGCCGGATGGCTCACCGCAGCCGGCTTGCGGTCCGACATCACGCGTACGCGGTCACACCGATCAACAGACTGAGCACCCGGCCACCCTCCGGCCGGGGGCCTCGGCTCCGTGGTGATCGCCCGAGCATGAGCAGGAGCCCGGGCGGCCATCACGTCCCGCATGGGCCCGCGCACCGGACGAGGCAGGTGGCAGAATGTAATCATGCGGACACCGCGAGCGAAGTATTTCAACACCACGGGCCCGTGCGACCCGCGGCGCCACTACATGCTGCCTCCCACACCGCGGCTCCCGCAGGCGCGCGCGCTCATCGAGATGGATCGCTACTTCGTACTGCACGCGCCCCGGCAGACCGGCAAGACGACCACGCTCGACGCCCTGGCGTCCGAGCTGAACGCCGAGGGCGACATCGCCGCCCTGATGTTCTCCTGCGAGCGCGCCGAATCAGCCGGAGACGACTACGCCGCCGCGGAAGAGATTCTGCTGACGTCCCTCCGCCAGGCCGCCGAGTGGGCGGCCTGGCCGGAGGAACTGCTGCCGCCGGACACCTGGCCGCAAGCTCCGGCGGGCACCCGATTCGGTTCGGCGTTGACGGAGTGGTGCCGCCGCTGCCCGCGCCGGGTGGTGCTGTTCCTCGACGAGATCGACGCCCTGCAGGGCAACAGCATGGTCAGCATCCTCAGCCAGCTCCGCGACGGCCACAACGCACGGCCGGGAGGCCGTCCGTTCCCCGCGTCGGTGGTGCTGTGCGGGCTGCGCGACGTGCGTGACTACAAGGTCGCCTCGGGCGGCGTACCCGGACGGTCGAACCCGGCCAGCCCGTTCAACATCGTCACCGAGTCGCTGCGCCTGGACGACTTCAGCGCCGACCAGATCGCCGAACTCTACGGCCGGCACACGCAGGCGACCGGCCAGGAGTTCGCCAAGGACGCGCTGGACCGGGTCTTCGAGCTGACACAGGGACAGCCGTGGCTGGTCAACGCCCTCGCCTATGAGATCACCGTGCGGATGGGGGTGGCCGATGCCATCACCGCCGGGCAGGTGGAGGAGGCCAAGGAGCGGTTGATCCGGGCGCGCGCCACCCATCTGGACTCTCTGGTGGCCCGGCTGCACGAGCCGCGGGTCAAGCGGGTGCTGGAGCCGGTCGTGGCCGGGGTCTTCCCCCACGTCGAGCCCGGCTTCTCCGACGACCTGTCCTACGTACGCGACCTTGGCCTGATCAGGCAGAGACCCCCACTGGAGGTGGCGAACCCGATCTATCGGGAGGTCATCCTGCGGGTGCTGGGCGACCCGTCGGAGCAGTACGTGATGGCCGATCCGCACAGCTTCGTACTGCCGGACGGCAGATTCGACCTGCCGCGCCTGCTGAAGGAGTTCGTCGTCTTCTGGCGCGAGCACGGCGAGGTCCTCGTCCGGCAGGAGGGCTACCACGAGGCTGCCTGCCAGATCATCCTCATGGCCTTCCTGCACCGCCTGGTCAACGGCGGCGGCCACCTCGACCGGGAGTACGCCGCCGGCACCAAACGACTGGACGTGCTCATCCGCTGGCCCTACACCGGCCCCGAAGGCGAACGGCACATTCAGCGAGAGGCCATGGAACTGAAAGTCAGGCGAGCAGGCGAGAACGACCCGACGTCCGACGGCCTCGCCCAGCTCGACCTTTATCTGGACCGGCTCACTCTCTCCACCGGCGTCCTGGTGATCTTCGACCGCCGCCCCGAGGCCCCGCCCTGGAAGGAACGCGGCGGCTTCGAGCAGGCGACTACCCCCTCCGGCCGCCAGGTCACCGTCCTGCGCGTCTGACGGGGTTGATCAAGCCCTGCGGGGCCGCCCCCTCTACAGCCGGCCTCACCCGTTTCGCCATTCGGAGATCCGGCCCGAGACCGGTCCCACTGAAACGCATACCGCAGTATGATTGCCCTATGGCCGATACGACGCGCATCACAGTGACGTTGCCGAACGAGCAGGTCGCCGAACTCAGGAAGATCACAGACAACGTCTCCGGGTATGTCGCCGAGGCGGTGGCACGCCAACTGCGACACCAACTCCTGGGCACCGACTTGCTGCGTCACCAGGAGGAACACGGGGAGTTCACCGAGGAGGAACTGGCCCAGGCCCGCGTCAGTATCTTCGGGACGGCCGATTCCGGCGGTCCAGCGAGCGCGGCGTGATCGATCACGTCGAAACCGTCGTCCTCGACTCTCAAGGGCTTTCCGCCTGGATCGCGCAGGATCGCAAGATCCTCGCAATGTTCCAGGTGTTACATTCCATGGGTGCCGATTTCGTTGTCGGCGCCAACACCATTGTGGAAGTCAGCCACGCACGAGTGGACGTACCGCGCCTGCAGTGGGTGCTCTCCCGG
This sequence comes from Microbispora triticiradicis, assembly GCF_005864065.1. NCBI lineage: Bacteria > Bacillati > Actinomycetota > Actinomycetes > Streptosporangiales > Streptosporangiaceae > Microbispora > Microbispora triticiradicis. The sequence continues at coordinate 128,046 of NZ_VANP01000006.1, forward strand.
GTGAAGGTCGAGCCGGTGACCGAGAGCGCGGCGAAGAGGTCCGCTGAACTGCTCAAGGCCACAGGCCTGCACGGCCACAAGTACGCGATCGACGCGACGATCGCCGAGATGGCGTTGCGTCAGCCGGGCCCCGTGACAATGCTGACCTCCGACATCGACGACATGGCCCGGTTGTGCGGCGGCCGCGTCCGGCTCATCGGCATCTGAACGCGTTACCGGAGCGCTCGGGTTTCGTTGAACGATCTGATCCGGATGAGTTCGGATCGCTACTATCTTCGGGTGGCGCAAGCTCAGCGCAGGCGCATTCCCGATGAAACTCGGCGCGCGCTCTTCGACGCGACCGACAGAAAATGCACCATATGCCGCAGGCCTCTGGACATCGAAGGCGGCACCCGCCACATCGGCGAGATGGGCCACATCGCGCCGCACTCCCCCGACGGGCCTCGCCGGGAGGCGGCCAGGCCGGCCGAGGTGGACGGCTTCGACAATCTCATGCTGCTGTGCCCGAGCTGTCATCGAACCATCGACAAGGAGCCGGATCTGTGGCCGGAGCCCTATCTGCGCGCCATCAAGGCCGAGCATGAGGGGTGGGTGGTCGTCGAGCGATCCCGGCCGGAGCCGCGGAGACGACCCGGCGGAGAGCCGGCCGGCATCGGCGGCACCGTCGAGATCGAGGGCGTCGCCTACCACGTCGCGGGAGATCCCGAGGAGGAGAGGTCCGCGGACGGCACGGCGATCGCGTCCCGGGCGTTCGCGCTCACGCCGGACGGCGGTCACGTCTGGATCCGCAGGATCGCCGCCAGGTCGCCCGGTCCCGCGGTCCTGGAATGGCGCGCCGCTCTGGCCGGCGAGGCCGGCCTGCTCGCCGAAGCGCTCCCCGGCCTGCCGCCGCGGGTCGCCGCGTCCGTGACGCCGGAGACGGCGGTGCTGGTCACCGCGGTTCCTTCGTTCACCACCCTCGCCGGTTTCTACGACGGCCGGGGCCGGGAGGCCGAGGCCGTACGCGTCCTGGGCAGCGGAGTCGCGGGGCTGTGCGAAGGGCTGGCCTCCCTGCACGACAGAGGGCTCGCCCATGGCGCCGTCAGCCCCGATTCGATCATGACCGACCGGGCGGGGTCGCTGTTCCTGCGCGACGCCGGCCATGCGTTCCTGCGCCCCGATCAGGCCGCAGAGCCCGCCGAGCCCGCCGAGGACGTCCGCCGGCTGGCCGAGCTGATCCACGTCATCGTGACCGGGCGTCCGCCCATACCGCTGGTCTCGGCCGCGGTCCTGAACCCCGCCGTGCCGGAGCGCTTCGCCCACGCTCTCGATCGGGCGCTGTCCTCCGACCCGGCCGAACGCGGCCACATCCTGGAGCTCGGCGAAGGTCTCCGCATCTGAACGAAGGAGCAGACGGTGGAGGGAAGGATCGTCGACCTCGGTGCCGAGGCCGGTCTGGTCTGGTCGCAGAAGTTCCCCGGGACGCTGGTCAAACAGCGCGAACGCCACCCCCTCCTGCCGGGCATGGAAGGGATCAGCCGGGACCTGTGGGCGGCCGGGCCGCAGAATCCGGTCCCCGCCCGCCTGCAGCGCGGCCGGGGAGACCGTGGCGACTTCCTCAAGATCTATGTCGACGGCCGGTACGCCCTCATGCTCTTCCCCACCCGGGACCTGCGCGGCTACTGGGTCGGCGGCATCCATCCGATGCACTTCGACGACCATGACCAGATCGTCCGGGGCGCCCTGCTGCTGCGCGCCGGGCGCTGGCGGGTCTTCGACAGCCCGCACGACCTGCGTCATTCCTCCGGCTGGCCGATGATCCAGAGCGCCTGGAGCGCCGGCGTCGGCGTGCCGCCGGGGGGAGAGCCCACGCTCCCGCCCGCCCACGCCGCCTATCTCGACCGTCTCACCACGCTGGTGGAGCAGGGACGGCGGATCGAGGCGTCGGCCGGGGACGCCCGCCGTCTCGTCCCGTACCGGCGGGTCACCCCGGTGGCCGCGACCCGCCGCTCCGCCCGGTCGGTGCACTCCTTCCAGCTCATCGACGCCAACCGGCTGACGGCGGGCACCCGCGTCCACATCGACGGCGAGCCCGACCTACGCGGCCGGATCGAACGGATCGACGAGGCGGTGGCGACGGTGCGGTTCGAACGGCCGGTGGACTTCGCCCGGATCCCCGAGAGCGGCGCGTTCGCCGAGACGCCGAACCTCATCACCTACGACAAGGAACGCGAGGCCATCGAGATCCTGCGGGAGGGCCGCGCCCGCAACCCGCTGCTGCTGACGGCGCTGGTCGACCGCAGGTTCCAGACCTTCGCCCCCGCGCTCCGGAGCCGTCCCCGTGAACCCCTGGACGCCAGCCAGCTCAGCGCCTTCCGCAAAGCGCTGACCGTTCCCGACCTGGCGCTCATCCAGGGACCCCCCGGCACCGGCAAGACGCACACCATCCGGCAGGTCGTCCTGGCCTGCGCGGAGGAGCACCGCAAGGTCCTCATCTCCTCCTTCACCAACCGCGCGGTCGACAATGTGCTCAAGGACCTGCCGGAGGACCTGCTGGTGCTGCGGGTCGGGAGGGAGGACGGCATCACCCCCGGCTGCGAGCACCTGACACTCGAGGCGCGGGCGGTCGAACTGCAGCGGCTCATCGCCGGCCGTACCGAGCCCCTTCTCGCCCGTTACGGCGCCGCGGCGCCGGACGGCCCGGCGGACGCGCTGTTCCGGCAGCTGACCGAGGACATGCGGCGTCTCGACGACGCCGGAGCCCAGGTCCGGCGCAGCGCCGCGGCCGCCGACGAGCGCGAGGACGTCGTGGCCGCCGACCTCAAACGGCGGGCGGCGTCCCTGGACGACGCGGGGAGCCGCCACGGGGAGCTGCTCACCGAACGCGTCCACGACCTCCAGCGGCTCGACCGGGCACTGGCCCGCGCCCGGCGAGCCGCCGAGCTTCCGCTGGTCGGCCTGTTCTTCCGGCGCCGGCTCACCCGGCTCCAGGCGAACCGGTCCAGGGCGAGCGCCGAGGCCGAGGGCATCCGCCGGACGCTCGACGCGATCGCGCGGGACCTGGCGCGGGTCGCCGCCGAACTCGATCACGTCCGTGCCACGCACCCCGACCTGGTGGCCGCGCGCCAGGCCCATGAGCGCGATCTGGCCGAACAGCGGTCACGGGCCGAGCGGGCCGAGCGCGTCGCCACGTCCTTGCGGGAGTTGCTCGACGGCGAGCATCCCGAGATCGCCCCCGACCCCGCGAGGCTGGCCGCCTTCCTGTCCGCCGCCGGCTCCGCGCTCGGCCTGATGCGCAGACGGCTGGACCTGCTGACCTCCTGGAGGGAGAAGCTCGAACGGCGGACCGATCAGCTGTACGGCGAGCTCGTCCGGTACGCCGATGTGATCGGAGCCACCTGTATCGGCACCGCGACGAGCGGGCATCTCGACGGCGTCGACTTCGACCTGGCCATCGTCGACGAGGCCGGCCAGATCAGCACGGCGGACCTGCTCGTCCCGCTGGTCCGGGCGCGCCGGGCCGTCCTCGTCGGCGACCATGTCCAGCTGCCGCCGCTGCCCGACGACCGGCTGGTCGCCTGGGTGGCGGCCGAGCACCCCGGCGACCGCGAGCTGGCCCGGCTCGTCACCGACAGCGCCTTCGAGCTGCTGTTCCCCTCGGCGCCTCAGGAGAACAAAGAGGTGCTGCGCTTCCAGCGCCGGATGCCCGAGAGCCTGGCGCGTTTCATCTCCGGGCACTTCTACGGCGGGCTGCTGGAGACCGACGTGCGACGGGTTCACCACGACGACCTGTTCGCCGCGCCCGTGGCGTTCATCGACACGGCGGAGCTTCCGCAGCGGCAGCGAGGCGACCGCAAACCCCGCGAGGACGAGCCCTGGCCCAAGGACAGCCGGCTCAACGATTGCGAGGCCCGGCTGCTGACACTCCTGGCCGCCCACTACCACGCCAGGTCCGACGACTGGGCGGTCATCCTGCCGTACGCGGCCCAGATCGGCCTGGTCACCTCCCTGCTCGCCCGGCAGGTCCGTGACGAGGACGCCGTCGCCCGCCGGGTGGCGACCGTCGACTCGTTCCAGGGCGGCCAGCACGACACGATCCTCTTCGGCTTCACTCTCAGCAATCCGCGCCGCGGTGTCGGCTTCCTCCGGGAGGTGCGCCGCTCCAACGTCGCCTTCTCCCGGGCCAAGCAGCGGCTGATCCTCGTCGGGGATCTCTCCACCCTCCTCAACGCCACCGACCCGGGCTTCCGTGACCTGGCGCGGGCGCTGCACGACCATGTGCGGGCCACGGGAGATCTGCGGAGCTACCGCGAGGTCATGCGACGCCTCGGGGAGAACCCATGAGCAGTGCGCCGGCCGACACGATCCTCTACGCCCAGACCCGCGCGCTGGAGCACGCCGCCGGCCTGCCCGGGATCCGTCCGTTACGGATCCACGCGCTCGCGTTTCCCCTGCACGCCGCGGAGCTCTCCGCGACCGTCGAGGAACGCGACCCCTTCGACCTGCTCGATCGGTACGTCGGTCTCGCCATCGCCGAGGGCGGGTTCACCCGCCGTGCCGACATCGCCGTGTTCCTGGGCCTGACCGAGCACACGGTCGACCGGGTGCTGCGCTTCCTGGGCGGCATCGGCCATCTGTACGGCACCGCCGACGCCCTCTTCCTCACCGAGCGCGGCCTGCGGTCGGTCCGTGACGACCGCCGCTACACGGAGAAGCAGGAACGGCTCCGCCTGTACTTCGACGGCGTAGGATGCGGGCCTCTCCGCACCGCCCACTACGCCCACGGCGTCCGGATCCTCGACCGGGACACCGGCCACGCCCAGCGGACCTTCCGCCTCCTTCCGGAGGCGTGCGGCTTCCGCCCCGGAGCCGTCCAGGAACTGGCCCGGCGGCACGACCGGGGCGAATACGACCTGCCCGACGAACTGCTCAACCTCGAAGTCCTGGAGGTGGGCCGGGCCTTCCTGCCCTGCTACGCCGTCAGGGCTCACGACGGTCACCGGCTCAGGACGCTCGTCTACTCCGGTGTCGCCGATCTGCGGGACGATCACCTTGAGGAAATCCTCAACTCCTGGCCGACGGCCGCTCACGTGATGGAGAGCGCCGACTCGGAGCACCCACGCGACCACTTCGCGGAGTGGATGCGCGAACGGGGGATCGCCCCCCAGTCGCTCTCCTGGGTCGACCACCACAGCTTCCGGCTCGTCCTCCCCCCGTCCCGCTACACCGACCGCTACTCCGACCGCGAGGACGGGACGCGCGGGAAGGGCACCTTCTCTCTGGCGATGCTCGGCGCGTACGTGGCGCCGCGCAGCCACGTCCTGCAACTGTGGTGCGACGACGTCCCCACGCGGACGAGGGCCGTCCTCACCCGGGCGCTGGCCTACGCCACGGCGACCCGCCGTACGGTGCCGGAGGTGACGGCGTTCCTCGGCCGCGTCTGCCGCCAGCTCGAACCGGAGGCCGACGTCACCATCGACGATCTGCGCAGGCACGCCCGCAGGGCCGGATACGGCGTCCTCGACCTCGAAGAGTGAGAACGGCCGCCGTTCCGCCTCTCCGGTGCGGTCAGTGGTAGATGCGCTCCTGGAGTTCGTAGAGCTCCGCGTAGAGCCCTCGCCTCGTCACCAGCGCCCGGTGGTCGCCGCTCTCCGCCACCCGGCCCCTGTCCAGTACGACGATCATGTCGGCCATCCGCACGGTGGAGAAGCGGTGGGAGACGAACAGGGTGATCCCGCCGGATCGCCGGCCGGTGTCGGCCGACAGGTTGGCGTAGCGTTCGAAGATCGCGTGCTCGGCGGCGGCGTCGAGGGCCGCCGCGGGCTCGTCCAGGACCAGGAGGAGCGGGTCCTCGCGCATCTGGCTCCGGGCCAGTCCCAGGGTCTGCCACTGCCCCATGGAGAGCTCGGTGCCCTGGCCGTAGCCGTGGCCGAGCAGCCCGGACAGCCCGCCGGGCACCGACGCCACGATCCGGCCGGCCCGCGCCAGCTCGACGGCCCGCAGGACCGCCTGCTCGTCCTCCATCCGGGCGACGTCGCCGACCCCCACGTTCTCCCGCAGCAGCAGTTCGAACCGGGCGAAGTCCTGGAACAGGGACGCCACTCTCGCCTGCCATTCCCCGGCCGGCAGGTCGCGCAGGTCGGTCCCGTCCACCAGGATCCGCCCGGAGGTGGGCTGGTAGAGGCCGCACAGCAGCTTGACGAGGGTGCTCTTGCCCGCGCCGTTCTCGCCCACCAGCGCCACCGACCCCCCGGCGGGGATCGTCAGGTTGAGATCCTCCAGGATCACCTTGCCGGTGCCCGGATAGACGAAGCTCAGGTTCTCCAGCCGGATCCCTTCGCGCAGCACGGCCGGAACGGCTCCGGGCACCGGCGACGTCCGGGACGGTGTGGCGTGGCCGCGCTTCCGCGACCCCCGCTCCCCTGCCTCGTGCTCCCGCGACCCGTGATCGCGGAGCGAGGTCAGCCGGTCCAGCGTCCTGCCCACGCCCTGCAGGCCGGTGAGAAGGGTGGCGGCGCCGGCCACCTGCACGCTCACCTGTACCGCCAGGGTGATGACAAGGATCACGTCGCCGACGCCCGCCCTGCCCTGCTCCGCCTGCCAGAGCACCAGCGTGATCGCGCCGCCGTAGGCGAGGGCGAACACGAGCTGGCCCGCCGCGCGCAGGGCGGCGGCCCGCAGGTGCGCCCTCCGCAGCACCGCGCTGGTCCTGGACCAGTTGGCGTCCTGCTCCCGCAGGAGCGCGGCCTCGGCGTGGAAGAGGCGGATCTCCTTGATCGAGGCCGGAGCGGTCGCCAGCGCGAGCAGGTGGCGGGTGCGGCGGGTGTTCTCCGCGCTCGCCTCCTTCGCCGACTCCAGGAGGTTCTGTGCCCACCTGCCCACCAGCACCGAGGGGAGCGCGGCCAGCGGCAGGAGTGCCAGCCGCGGATCGAGCGTGACGAGGACGACGGTGGTGAGCGCTGTCTGGAGGGCGAGACCGCCCAGCTGGAGCACTGACTCCACCGCGGTGCGGGTGTTGCCGAGTTCCTCCCGGACGAGGTTCACGTTGTCGGCGAAAGCGGGGTCGTCGAGGCGCTCCAGCCCGGGAGAGCCGTTGACGTGGCGCACCAGTTCCTCGTTGAGCGTGGTCTCGGCGAGTTCGCCGACCTCGAAGTACGACAGGTGCGCGAAGTGCCCGAGCATCAGTTCCAGGACGAGCAGGACGGCGACGCCCCCGATGACCCACGTCGCCACCTCCAGCCGCCTCGCCAGGGCGGCCTCGGTGAACTCCCGGAGCCCGAGGGCGATGACGGGCGTGGCCAGGTAGCCGACGGTCATCAGCCCGACGGCCCGCAGCAGGCGGCCCCGGTCCACCGCCGCGGCGAGGCGCAGCACGAACACGGCGCTCAGCACGATCCGTCTCATCTGGTGGATCCCGTCCCGGTGTCGTCGGCGCCGAAGCGCCGTGCCTGCAGGTGGAACAGGTCGGCGTAGCGTCCCCCCGACCTGAGCAGCCCTTCGTGGTCGCCCTGCTCGACGACCCTGCCGTGCTCGACGACCACGATCCGGTCGGCCCGGCGTACGGAGGAGAACCGGTGCGAGATGATCACCGTGGTCAGTCCGCCGGTGATGTCCAGGAACCGGTCGTAGAACTCCGCTTCGGCGCGCACGTCCAGCTGGGCCGTGGGCTCGTCCAGCACCAGCACCGAGGCGCCCTGCGCGACGGCGAGGAAGGCCCTGGCCAGGGCGATCCGCTGCCACTGCCCGCCCGAGAGGTCGCGTCCGCTCCTGTACCGCGGGGAGAGCGGGGTGTCCAGCCCCGCGGGCAGCGCCTCCACCACCTCCAGCGCGCCGGCGCGGCGGGCGGCCGCGAGAAGAGCGGCCCGGTCGGCCGACACGGCCGGCGCGCCGAGACCGATGTTGGCGCCGGCCGACAGCTCGTACCGCACGTAGTCCTGGAAGATCACGGCGAGCCGGCGTTGCCACTCCCTGGGATCGAGGCGTCTCAGGTCCTCCCCGTCGACGAGGATCCTGCCCTCTTCCGGGTCGTACAGGCGGGTCAGCAGCTTGACGATCGTGGTCTTGCCCGCGCCGTTGAGCCCGACGATCGCGGTCGAGCGGCCCGCCGGTATCTCCAGGTCGAGACCGTGGAGAACCTGCCGTCCCTCCCCGTAGCGGAAGCGGACCTGTTCGAAGCGGATGCCGCGCCTGGGGAGCCCGTCAGCCGTCAGACTGCCGCGGGGGACGTCCTTCTGGCTCCCCTCGGCCAGTTCCTCGAACTCGGTCAGGGCCTCGTAGGCGTTCAGCCCGTACTGCGTCTGGACGTCGCTCTCCGGGAAGAAGGCGCCGAAGCGGATCGCGACGAGCGCCGCCTGGAGGACGACGGACAGTTCGAGCAGACCGAAGTCGCCGCCGGCGGCGGAACGGCCGAGCCAGACCAGGAGGACGGAGCCGCCCGCCAGGCCGACCAGCGTGTAGCCCACGAACGGCCAGAACAGGATGCGTCGCCGGCCGGTCCACAGCGCCGCCAGATACTCCTTCGCGTCCGCGCGATGGCGGCGTTCGTGCCAGTCGATCAGGCCCAGCGTCCGGAACTCCTTGGCCGCCGTGACCGTCGTGCCGATGTCGCGCAGGTAGGTGACGCGGCGCCGCGGACCGGACAGTTCGTGCCAGAGCCCGCCGAGCCGTCCGAGAGATCCGCGCTGGCCCCGGCGGATCACCAGCGCGGTGCCCGCCGCGACGGCGCCCGCGATCGGCGAGAGCGCGATCCCGATGAGGACCACCGCACCCGCCAGCTGGGTGTACCTGGCGATCAGGGTGAGCCCGCCCGCGACCGCCTCCCCCGGCGTGGGCGGGCGGCGGCCGAGGCCGTCGCGCGCGTCCCCGAGCCTGCTCATGACGTTCTCCCGCTCCAGCACCGACATCGGGGCCCGCGCCAGGGCCGAGGTCATCAGGCGGTGGGCGCAGCGGCCGTCCACCCGGCGCGCGATCACCTCTCCCACCGCGGCCTGGTACGGCACGAGCACCTGCTGGAGGATGTAGGCGCCGACCGTGAGCGCCAGCGCGGTGCCGACGGCGCCGAGGTCGCCGGTCCCCTCCCCCATGGACGCGGAGATCTCGCTGAGCAGCACGCTCGTCCCCACGATGAAGGAGATGGGGAGCAGGCCCGCGAGCAGGTTGAGCACCACCGCGATGCTCAGCGGGGCCGCCCCGGCGTAGGGAAGCAGCCGCGCGAACGCGTGCCGGCGCTTCGCGGCGGCGGACGCGGTGGACACGGCGGCGGACGCGGCGGCGCGTGTTTCCGTGGTCATGCGTTCCTTCCGCTCCCTGAGCCGATCTCGACTATGATCGGGAGCAAAGCTGTGACGAAGCCAAGTAGGCCGGGACCGCGCGAGTCACGAGAGAGCCGCCGTCGCTGGAAAGGCGGTCTCGCCCCCCGGTCGAAGACCCTTCTGAGCTGCGGGGAGGAACGGCGGCGCCGTCGTGGCGGCCGCCCAATGCCCCGCCGGTGGGCCCTCGTGACCGGGCCGCAACGAGGTCTCGCCGGCGGCGGGGCGAAGGTGTGGTGGCACCGCGAGCGACAGGTCCCTGCTCGCCCACACCGGACAGGGACACCTACGGTTCTCGTCTGTGGAGTTGTCATGCGAATTCTGTCCTCCCAGGTCTCCAAGCATGTCGGGGAAGAGGTGACCGTCGCCGGCTGGCTGCACCGCGTCCGCGCGCTGAAGTCGGTGACCTTCGCCATCGTGCGTGACCGGGATGGTCTGGTGCAGGTCGTCGCCGCCGAGCCGGACCTGGTGAAACGCCTCGCGGTGCTCACCGAGGAGACCGTGATCGAGGTGACCGGGACCGTCACCGCCAACCAGCAGGCGCCGGGCGGAGTGGAGATCACCTCGCCGGCGGTCCGCGAGCTGTCCGAGCCCGCCGTCGCGTCGCCGTTCGACCTCTACCGGCCGGTGGTCTCGGCCGCGCTGCCCACCGTGCTCGACAACGCGGCGGTGGCCCTTCGCCACCCCAGGCTGCGCGCGCCGTTCGAGATCTCCGCGGCCTCGGTGGCGGGATACCGCCGCGCGCTCGACCGGCTCGGCTTCACCGAGGTGCACACTCCCAAGGTGGTCTCGTCGGCCACCGAGTCCGGGGCGAACGTCTTCGCCCTCGACTGGTTCGGCCGCAAGGCCTACCTGGCGCAGTCGCCGCAGTTCTACAAGCAGACCATGGTCGGGGTCTTCGAACGCGTCTACGAGGTCGGCCCCGTCTTCCGGGCCGAACCGCACGACACGGCGCGGCACCTGGCCCAGTACACCAGCCTCGACGCCGAGCTGGGCTTCGTGACCGACCACCGCGACGTCATGGCCGTGGTCCGCGAGGCGGTGGCCGAGATGGTCGCCACCATCGCCGAGCGCGCCCCGGGCGCGGTGGAGCTGCTCGGAGTGAAGCTGCCGGACGTGCCGGAGGAGATCCCGTCGATCCACTTCGCCGACGCGCAGGAACTGCTGGCGCGGGAGACCGACGAGGACCCGCGCGGTGAGCCCGACCTGGCCCCCGCGCACGAGCGGTGGCTGTGCGAGTGGGCCATGCGCGAGTACGGCTCGCAGTTCCTCTTCGTCACGGGCTATCCGATGCGCAAGCGGCCGTTCTACACGCACCCCGACCCGCAGCGGCCGGAGTTCTCCAACAGCTTCGACCTGCTCTTCCGCGGCCTGGAACTGGTCACGGGCGGGCAGCGGCTGCACCGCCACTCCGACTACCTGGCCGCTCTGGAGGCTCGCGGGGAGAGCCCGGAGCCCTACGCCGGCTACCTGGCCGCGTTCGCCCACGGCATGCCGCCGCACGGCGGGTTCGCGCTCGGGCTGGAGCGGTTCGTGGCCCGGCTGACCGAGGCGGACAACATCCGCTGGACCACGCTCTTCCCGCGTGACCTGCACCGCCTGGCGCCCTGACCGGCGGCTCGAATTCCGGTTCACGCGCACAGGTGCCGCTGCAGGCTGTACAGGGCGGGACCGAGCAGGACCAGCGAGAGCGCGACCAGCCAGCCGAGATGCCCGGCGGCGGCCGGGAGATCGCCGGTGATCACCAGGGCTCTCGACAGCTCCACCCCGTGGTGGAGCGGAGAGACCTCGGCCACGGCGCGCAACACCGGAGGGAGCCTCTTCGTGGGGAAGAAGACCCCGCTCAGCAGAGTGAGCGGGGTCAGCACCAGGGTGTAGAAGTAGGAATAGGCGTTGATCGCGCGGACGGTGCCGGTGAAGATCAGTCCGGCGCAGGCGAAGACCAGGCCGAGCGGGAGCAGGGCGGGAACGGCGAGCGGGGCGGTGCTCGCGGGCGCGTAGCCCAGGGCCGCGACGATCGCCAGGTAGACGCCGGTGTAGACCAGGCATCGGGTCAGCGCCCACATCAGCTCGCCCAGCGCGATGTCGGGCGGCTCCACGGGGCTGGTCACCGCCGCGTCGTAACTGCGGGCGTGCCGGAGCCGTACGAAGACGTTGTAGGTGACCTCGAAGACGGCGCCGTTCATCGCGGTGACGGCGAGCAGTCCCGGGGCGACGAAACTCGCGTACGACGAGCCGATGGCGGCTCCGTCCACGTAGAACCCCAGGCCGATCCCCATCGCCGCCAGCGAGAAGACCGGTTCGAAGAAGTTGGGGACGATGGTGGTCCGGTAGGACTTCCTGAACAGGGTGAAGTCACGCCACCAGATCCGCCGGGCGAGGGCGGGAGAGGGCGCGGGGAGGGCACGGCGCGTGCGATGCCGCGCGCCTTGCCGGTCGCCCGCACCCCGGCGGCCTGTCCCCGGGCCCGGCGGCGCGGCGGGAGTCACCGGCGCCGGATCCGCCGGTGTGGTCTCCTCCCGCCGGTCCAGGGCGTGCAGCGCGTCCTGCAGCGACGCCGGCCGGACGAGGTGGTCGCCGGCGCCGGCCGCCGCGAGGTCCCTGGTCAGGTCGGCGACCGAATCCCCGAACACCAGCAGGCGGTTGCCCACCCGGAGCCGCTCGCGCTCCCCGGCCCACGCGGGCACCGTGCTCCCGGCAACCGTGTTCTCGGCAACCGCGTTCCCGGCGGCCTTGTTCCCGGCGGCCTTGTTCCCGGCGACCGTGGCCTCCGAGGCCGGCAGATCGAGCTCGACCACGTACTTCGGAAGCGTCGCGGCGATCAGCCGCCGCGGGTGGGACGAGTGCCGCACCCGTCCGGCGCGCAGCACGGTCACCCTGTCGCAGAGGCGTTCGACCTCCTCCAGGTAGTGCGTGGTGATGACCAGCGTCTTGCCGGTGGCGCACAGCCTGTCGAGCAGGTCCCACAGCATCACCCGGCTCTCCGGGTCCAGTCCCGTGCTCGGTTCGTCCAGCAGGATCAGGTCCGGGTCGTTCACCAGGGCACGGGCGATCAGGAGCCGCCGCTGCATGCCGCCGGAGAGTGTCTGCGGCATGGCGCGGGCGTGCGCGGTGAGGCCCACCATCTCCAGCAGTTCGTCGGCGCGCGCGGCGGCCCGCCGCCTGGAGAGCCCGTGATAGCGGCCGAAGGTGGTGAGGTTCTCCCGCACCAGGATCTCGTTGTCGTGCGTCATCCCCTGGGGCACCACGCCGATCCGCGCCTTGGCGGCCCTGGGGTGGCGTGTCACGTCGTGCCCGAGCACCCGGAGAGATCCGTGGTCCGGTGCGAGCGTGGCGCTGAGCATGCGCATCAGCGTGGTCTTGCCGGCGCCGTTCGGCCCGACCAGCCCGTGGCGCTCGCCCGCCGGGATCGCGAGCGAGACACCGTCCACGGCGAGATGGGAGCCGTGCCGGCGGGACAGATCATGGCCCTCCACAGCCAGAGTCAGTGGCGCCCGGGCGAAAGGTCCGGCAAACGCGGGATCGGCCAGTTGAGGCTCGACCGAATTATGGCTATTCAAAGGGAGAAGTACCTTTTGGTAAGAGAGTTGTCCGTAGGTCCGCCTGTGCACGCGGTACTCGCGGCCGCTCCACCGAAGGAAGTAAACGTGACATTCTTGGCGGTTTCATCAGGGAAAACCCTGAATGTTTTGCATCAACTGTTACGTTGCGATCATCGCGGTAGTTGAATCTCCTCACCGCCGCGGCGACCGCTGCCGGTGAGGAAACTTCCGTCGAGAGGATCAATGGACGTCCCCGGCAGGGCCGACGAGGCCCGCGCGATCGAGACGTGGCTCGACGCCGGCGTCTCCGGCCCCTCCATGGGGGTGCTGGGCGGAGACGTGGGTGTCGGCAAGTCCACCATCTGGTCCGCCGCGCTGGCCGCCGCGAAGGACCGGTCGTTCCGGGTCCTCTCCTGCCGATCCGACCTGAGCGAGACCGGCCTGTCCTATGTCGGTCTCGGCGACCTCTTCGCCGGCCTGGAGGGCTCCGAGGCCGTACGCGGTCTGCGCGAGCCGCTGCGCGGCGTGCTGGCCGCCACACTGTGGTGGGAGCAGGCCCCCGGGACGCCGCCCCACCAGCGCGCGGTGGCGCTGGCCGTGCTGGACCTGCTCAGGAACCTGTCCGCCGAAGGACCCGTGCTCATCGCCCTCGACGACCTCCAATGGCTGGACTCCGCGACCGAGGTCGTGCTCACCTTCGTGCTCCGGCGCCTGACCGTCGAGCCCGTGAAGCTGCTCGTCACGCTCGGCGCGGAGACGGAGGGCGACGCCTGGCCCACGCTCGTCCGGGTGCTGCCCCCCGAGCGGGTCACCTGCTGGGAGGTCGGGCCGCTGGCCCCCCTCGCCCTGGCTGCCGTGGTGGAGAGCCGCTACGGCACGGCCTTCCCCCGGCCTCTGCTGCGCTGGCTGCACAGGGCGTGTGGCGGCAACCCCCTGTTCGGCCTGGAGACGGCCCGGGCGTGGAGCGAGCGGTCCTATCCGACCGGCGACCTCCCGCTGCCGGAGAGTCTGCGGCGCCTGCTCCGTGCGCGCGTCCGCGCACTGCCTCCGGCCGTGGCGGAGGCGGTGCTGGTGGTCGCCTGCGCCGAGACGCCCACGATCGCTCTCGTCCGCACCGTGATCGGCACGTTGACGGGGCTGGCGGAGGCGATCGCCCGGCGGCTCGTCGTGCTCGAACACGAGTCCCTTCGCTTCCGCGACCCGCTGCTCCGGAACGTGGTGTTCGAGGTCGCCGGACCACTGCGGCGCCGGGAGATGCATCAGCGGCTGGCCCGGGTGGTGAGCGACGTGGAGGAACGCGCGAGACACCTGGCCGCCACCGCCGGCCATACCGACCCTGTCGTGGCCGACACGCTCGCCGCCGCCGCCACGCTGACCGCCGCCCGTGGCGACCCGCTGACCGCGGGCGACATGACGGCGCAGGCCGCCCGGCTCACCTCCCCCGGGGAGCGTGAACTCCGCCTGCGCCGCTGGCGCGACGCCGCCGGCCACCTGATCTCCGGAGGAGACGGATCCCGGGCCCTGGACATCCTGGAGGACGCGCTGCGCCGCTGCCCGCCCGGGCCGGTCCGTTCGGAGATGCTCCTCCGCCTGGGGCAGGCCGCCTTCAATTCCGGCGACGTCGCGGGTTCGATCACGCGTCTGGAGCGCGGCCGTGCCGAGGCCGCCGGCCGGCCCGACCTGCTGATCCCGATCACGACCGGCCTGACGTACTACTGCGTGCACAGAGGCGACCTCGCCGCCGCTCAGGGGCATGCCAGGGAACTGCTGCGCCTCACCGAGGCGTCCGGGAACGACGACGCGCGCGGCGAGGCCGTCTCCGTGCTGTCCACGATCGAGTTCATCCGCGGTGCCCCGCCCCCGGCGGCCATGCCCGTGCCACACCGTCACAACCCCGTGGAGCACTCGCTCGCGGTCCCGCACCTGTACGGCTTCCTGTGCCGTTGCCTGGGCGACCTGCCCGCGGCGCGGGCCGTGTTCGGTGCGCTGCGCACCGCGGTCGTCGAGGCCGGCACCGTGGCCTGCGCCGACTGGGGGATGGCCTGGGCCACCGAGGTGGAATGCCTCGCCGGTGATCTGCGCGCGGCGGCGCGCTACGCGGACCTGGCCGCGCGCGCGGTGGAGGCGACCGGCGTCCCCACGTCCGCCGCCCTGTTCACCGAGGCGCTCCTGCTCGGCATGCACGGCGAGCTGGGCAGGGCCCGGCTGCTGGCCGGCGAGGGACTGCGGATCGCCCAGACCTCGGGCAACAGGCTGGCCGCGCTCTCGGTGCGCGCCCTGCTGGGCTTCATCGACCTGTCCGACGGCGACCCGATGGCGGCCGTCCAGCACCTGGACGCCGCCGAGCAGACGTCCCGCTCCCTCGGCGTCGTCCTCGACGTGGTCTGCCCGACGGCGGGCGCCGACCACGTCGAGGCGCTGGTGCAGGTCGGACAGTACGACCAGGCGGCCGAGCGCGTCGAGCGGATCCAGCGGCACGTGCGCGTCGCCGACCGGCCACTGGGGCGGGGCCTCGCCGGCCGGGCACACGGCGTGCTGCTGACCGCCACCGGATCCCCGAAACGGGGAGCCGCCGAACTGGAGGCCGCCGTGGCCGAGTTCTCCGCCGCCGGTGCGCCCTTCGAACTCGGCCGTGCCCTGCTCGCGCTCAGCAGGTCACAGAGCCGCCTGCGCCGGCGGGAGGCCGCGCGGCGCACCATGGAACGGGCGTCGAGGATCTTCACCAAGATCGGTGCCGAGTGGTGGGCGGGGAGAGGCGAGCCGCGGTCGAGGCTCACCCCGCCCGACCGCCTGACCGTGTCGGAGGCGCAGGTCGCCGCGCTGGCCGCCGAGGGCCGGACGAACCAGGAGATCGCCAGGGAGCTGGCGATCGGGGTGAAGACCGTGGAGAGCCATCTGTCCAGCGTCTATCGCAAGCTCGGGGTGCGCAGCCGCACCGAACTCGCGCTGCGCATGAACTCCGGCAGGCGGACCCCCGGGCACGGCTGACGACGATCCGCGTCCGATCACGGCGTTTCAGGGTTTTCCCCAATGACGCCGCAAGAAGGGGCATGTTAAATCAACTGCGTTGAAACCGGCCGCCGGGCCGGCGGCGTGTGCAATCCGAGGAGGCGTGTGCGATAGGAGAGGTATGACCCGCGCACCTCGGAACCCGGATCGACTCAGCCCCGGTTTTCCGCGCCCGGAATTACGAGGACCCGGGCGGGAATGACAGGCCCGGCACGCGTACTCCTCCGCTACGGAACGGATTTCCGCCATGTCCGAATCAACTGAGCCGCTGACAGAAATCCCCGTCGTCGAGCTTACAGACGTGGAAAGAGAGGCCCTCAGGGCCGGGATCGCCTCCGTCGACGCCAATCCGTACGACGAGTTCGAGACCTTCCTGGCGCAGGTCCGCCGGAACCGGGGCGTGCTCCCCGCAGGGGTGCGCGCGGCGGTGGAGGCCCTCCGGCTCCGCCGGGCGCCCGGCGCGCTGCTCCTCCGCAACCTGCCGATCGTCCGCGACCTGCCGCCCACACCAGGACGGTCCTTCTCCTCGCTGCCCGAACTCACCGCGGTGGGCACCGAGGCGTTGCTCGCCGGCGTGGTCGACCTGCTCGGCGAGCCGTTCAGCTACCTGGAGTGGGACTCCGGTCATCTGGTCCACAACAAGTACCCGATCCGGGCCCATCGCGATCTGCAGTTCGGGTCCAACGCGGTGGAGTTCCTCCTGCACACCGAGACGCCCTTCCGCGACGTGTCCCCCGACTATCTCGCCCTGCTCTGCCTGCGGGGCGATCCGACCGGTCAGGCCAAGACCCGGGTCGCCGACATCACCCGGGTGGTCGACTCGCTGGACGAGGCCGATCTGGCGGTGCTCGCCCAGGCGCGGTACGCGTTCGAGACCGACAACCCGGTGGTCGTCATCGACGGGCGCGGGCTCACCGAGCCGCAGCCGATCATCAGTTTCCGGGACGGCACGCGGGTGATCGAGTACGTCGGCGACCTCGTCGCGATCGACGAGGAGTCGCAACGGACGCTGGACGAGCTGTCCCGGCGGGTCCTGGCCATCGCCACCGACGTCCCGCTGGTCACGGGAGACCTGCTCGTCCTCGACAACTCGCGGGTCGTCCACGGGCGCAACGCCATCGTCCCGAGCTACGACGGGACCGATCGCTGGCTGCAACGCATGCTCGTCACCACCCGCCTGCTGGACGGCGACCGCGAGACCGGCCGCCTGATCTCCGATCGGCGTTACGCGAACTACCCCGACGACTACCAGAAGGCGCTCAGCCAGCCCGCCACCCAGCCGTAGCGGGCCCGGCTCCCCGACCGACGCGAGGACTCAGACCATGTGGAACGGCTACCCGGTCGTCGACGCGGACGGCCATGTGATCGAACCCGGGAATCTGTGGGAGGAGTACGTCGACCCCGCGTTCCGGGAGGCGTGCCTGCGGGTGGAGCGTGATCCGTCCGACGGCGACCGCCTCCTCATCCACGGGAGACCCTCCAGGCTCATCCGCCGGCTCGGCGGCGTCCCCTACGACCCGGACGAGCCCATCGTGGACTGGAACACCCTGGAACGCGCGGAGTACGCGTCCTTCAGGGAGTCGTGCCCGCCGGCGTCCTACGACGGCGACGCACGGGTGCGGTGGCTGGACGCCGAGGGCATCGAGGCCACGCTGCTCTTCCCGTCCCTCGGCCTCATCTGGCCCAGGGAGGTGGACTGCGCCTCCCCCTACGCGGTCGCCCACCTGCGGGCCTACAACCGCTGGATGGCCGACTTCGCCTCGGCCGCCCCGGACCGGCTCGTCCCCGTGGGTCAGCTGGCGCTGTCCCCTGAGGCGCCGTTTCCGCAGGAGGTGGCCGCGCTCGCCGCGACGGGCTTCCGGCACGTGATGCTTCCCCACGGGGTGACGGTCCTCGACGCCCGGCTCGACCCGTTCTGGGCGGCCGCCCAGGACCACGGCATGGTGATCCACCTGCACAAGGTCGCCGTGCCGCACCTGCTGCCGCTGCCCCTCCCGACCAGCGTGCGCGCGCCCGGCACAGGCGCCTTCTTCAACCACGTCAACGAGATCCTGCCCGGGCAGCTCTTCCTGGCGGGGCTGCTCGACGCCCGGGTCCCCGACCGCTTCCCGGACCTGCGGTTCGCCTTCCACGAATGCAACATCGGCTGGCTGCCGGCCTGGCTGGAGCGCGCGCAGGAGTCGTTCGAGACGCTGCGGGAGACCGGGCGCGACACCCCCGACCACCCGCCCCGGCACTACCTGTACGACCGAGACGCCTTCTTCTTCTCGACCGGCCTCGGCGAGCGCCTCGACCGGCTCCCCGAAGAGCTCCGCTCCCGGGTGCTCCTCGCCACCGACTTTCCCCACCCCGGCACGCCCTTCCGGCCGCGCGAGGAGTGGGACCCGGTTCTGGCGGCCTTCCCCGAGGACCTGCGCCGTGCCCTGCTCGGCGAGAACGCCCTCCGCATCCTGGACAAATGACTCCCCCGGAGAACTCTCATGAGACGTGCGGCCGCTCGTGACTCCCGCATCCCGCTGACGCTGAAGAACCTCGATCTCGTACGGATCGAAGAGGTGTTCCGGCTCGGCGCCCTCCGGGACGGAGTGCGTTTCGCCACCACAGACATCCGGCTGCCGATCCTCGGCCAGGTGCTGCCGCGGATCGAGATCGTGATCAGCGGGCCCGACTTCCGCAAGAAGATCACCGTACGGGTGAACCAGGCCTCTCCCTTCTGCTTCGACGGCACGCGGCTCAGCGCGCTGATCAACGACGAGGAGCGCGAGGTGGCCTGCGAGCAGTTCGTCGACGACGACCGGGCGCCCACCGGCATGTACAACTTCGGGCTGCTCCGCGAGAACGGCACCCGCAGTTTCGTCTTCGACTACCACACCTACTGCGCGTACTCCTGCGACTTCTGCTTCAAGGAGAGCGAGTGGGAGGTGCTCGCCATCCAGCAGACGAAGACCGGGAGCTACAAGGCCAACTTCGACGAATGCCTCCGCTACGTCGAAGAACACGCGGAGGACTTCCACACCAAGTACGACATCGTCTGGCTGTGCACCGGCAGCATCACGAACGAGGCGCTCGAACTGGAGCGCCACTGCCGGATGGCGACGGCGCTGCGCGACGTCGGGTACACGGAGGGGATCTACGTCTCGCAGGTCATCCCGCCGAGCCTCATCGGGAACCGGGCCCGCCGGATCGAATATCTCACCACCCTGCGCGACTCGGGCGTCTCCCGCTTCAACAGCGGGATCGAGGTGGTCAGCGCGGACTACCGGCGACGGCTCATCCACGGCTACAAGGCCGACATCACCTTCGCGGACTACGTGGACATCTTCACCGACGCGGTGGAGGTGTTCGGCTCCGGCAACGTCGGCAGCTGCCTTCTCGCCGGGATCGAGCCGCCCGAGGAGACCCTGCGTGGGCTGGAGACCATCGCCGGGCTCGGGGTCGTCCCCTCTCCCACGGTCTTCACCGCGTTCGTGGTCAAGCAGCAGCAGATTCCCTTCGTCTACGACCTCGACGAGCTCATCCGCGTACACGTGAAGTTCAACGAGATCATCGAGCAGTACCGGCTCCCCGTCTTCTCGGGGGTATTCAGCCTTGCCTGAGCACCACCCGCACCGCCGGGGGCTGCTGACCCTCCCCCCGGACGTCGCCGAAGGCGGCGAAGACCAGTCGTCCGGCCTCGGGCCCGAGCTGGCCCGGGCCGCGACGCGGTTCGGCCGGACCCTGGGCGAGGCCGGCCTGCTGCACGTCACCGGGGCATGGGTACCGGCGGACCTGCCGCCGACGCCCGACCGCCCCTACACCGAGGTGGGGCGCCCGATCGGGACCGAGTCGCCGCTGCTCGCCCTCGCGTCCCTGGTCGGCGAGGTGATCTCCTTCGCGGACTGGCACGCGGGCGCGCGCGTGCAGAACCTCTACCCGCTCCGCGGGGAGGCGTCCAGGCAGAACGCCAGCAACGCCGTCTACCTGGAGATGCACACCGAGACAGCGTTCCGCCCGAACACGCCGGACGCCCTCGTCCTCCTCTGCCTGCGGGCGGACGAGAGGGTGGGCACCCTGGCGTGCGACCTGCTCGACGTGTGGGCGGAGCTCGATCCCGGCACCCGCCGTGCGCTGGCCGAGCCGGCCTTCGCCTTCCGCCTGCCCGACGGCACGGTCACCGAGCCCAAACCGGTGGCGTCCCGGTGGCGCGGCCGGCTCCGCTTCAACTACGCCGAGGCGCTGTGCGCGGTCGGGGAGGAGTACGAGCGCCCGCTGCGGACGCTGCGTGAGGGGATCGCGGACCGCACCGTCACGATCAACCTTCGGACCGGGGACCTGTTGCTCATCGACAACACCCACCTCGTTCACGGCCGCACCGCCTACCAACCGCGCTACGACGGCACGGACCGCTGGCTGCAGCGATGCCTGATCCGTGCCGCCGCGTGAACGCACAACAGGAGAAAGATTGAGCAACCTCTGCGACATCGGTGTGGACCCCCGCTGCTGGTATCCGGCCTGCCGCAGCGACGAGCTGGGTCCGGGACAGGCCAGGGAGGTCCGCTTCCTCGGCCGTTCCTTCGTCGTCTTCCGTGACGGTCAGGGCGCGGTCCACTGTCTCGACAACGCCTGCGCGCACCGCCGCGTCGCGCTCCACGAGGGCGAGGTGCGCGACTGCCGCATCGTCTGCCCCTACCACGGATGGGAGTACGGCCCGGACGGAGCGCTCGCCCGGATCCCCTACTGGGAGGAGGAGGCGCCGCTTCCCCGCCTGCGGGTGCGGAGCTTTCCCGTCGCCGAGCGCAGCGGCCTGGTCTGGTTCGTCCCCGAGCCCGCCGACCCGCTGCCTCCGCAGCCGCCGGACACCTCGCGGTGGGACGGCGGCGAGTGGTTCTCGTTCCGGCAGGACCGGGTCTTCCCCAACCACTACGGCGTCGGCCTGATCAACGGGATGGACTACACCCACTTCCACCTGCATCGGAAGTACCAGCCCTGGTCGCGGCTGCGCCTGCGCGACCTCGAGACCGACGAGCAGCGCGTCTTCGGGGCGTACGAGGTGACCAGCGGGCACAGCCGGGCGGAGCGTACGCTCCGGATGCTGCTCGGCTCCGACCGGAACGCCTCCACGGTGACCTACCCGCTGGAGGTGTACTACGACTATCCCCATCATCAGGCGCGTCTCGGCGACGGGATGGTGGTGTGGGCCTTCTTCCGGCCGGAGGGCCGGGACCGGGTCGCCGTCTACATCACGCTTTACATCAAGGCCAGGCGGGGCACCAGGCGCCTGCGCCAGTTCGCCGAGCCGTTCTTCCGGCGTCTGGTGCTCGCCCGGATCCAGGAACAGGACGCCTGGATCGGGGTGCGCGAGCAGATCGCGTGGGAGACCCGGCCGGACGAACCGCGCTGCGAGCTCAACCCGGTGGCGGCCGCGGCGGAACGGCTGCTGCGGTCCAGGTGGCAGGCCTACGTCGAGGAGGCCGGCCCTCCGGACGACCGATGGCCGGGCGTCCGCCTCACGCACGGGGCCGCTCGGTGAGCGCACACGACGAGGAAACCTCGCCGGCCGGGACCGATGTGGCGATCCACGGTCAGGCTCTGTCCAAGAGCTACGGTTCCGGCCGCCGGGCCGTGCGGGCCGTAAGTGACGTCAGCCTGAAGGTCCGCACCTCGGAGTTCCTGGCGATCATCGGCCCGTCGGGCTGCGGGAAGACGACGCTGCTCCGGATGATCGCCGGGCTGGAGACGCCCACCGACGGCACGATCACCTGTTGCGGCGGTCCACCGGCCCGGCTGGCGCGGGAACACCGCATCGGCATGGCCTTCCAGGACCCGGCCCTCCTTCCCTGGGCGTCGCTGCGGCGCAACGTCGAGTTCGTCTACCGCGCCGCGGGACGGCGGCCGGACCGGGAGCGCGTCGACGAGATCCTGGACCTCGTCGGCCTCCGCAGCCTCGCCCACCTGCGCCCTCACGAGGCGTCCGGCGGAATGCGCCAGCGCGTGGCGCTGGCGCGGGCGCTGGTCATGGAGCCGTCGCTGCTGCTCCTGGACGAGCCGTTCGGAGCTCTCGACGCCATCACCCGGCGACGGTTGAACCGGGAGCTGGAACGCGTCTGGACCGTCGTCCGCCCGACCACCGTTCTGATCACCCACGCGGTCGATGAGGCCGTGATGCTGGCCGACCGCGTCGTGGTGATGTCGGGCCGCCCGTCCACCATCGTGAGGGAGATCACGGTGCCGATGGCACGGCCCAGGCCCGAGGTCCCGGACGAGTCGTTCCGGCACGCCGTGCAGGAGTGCATCGAGGCGCTCGATGCCTAGACCGTCTCTCCGTGGCCGCGCTCACCGCGCGGCCACGCCCCTCCTGGGCGGCGTGCTGCTCGTGTCCGCCGCCCTGCTCGTGTGGTACGGCTTCGGCGCCGCGGGTTCGGCGGAGATCTGGCCCGTTCTGGCCACGCGCCGGGAATTGCTGATCGAGTCGGCCGGCGTCACCCTGCTGGAGGCCGCGTACGGCCTGGTCGCCGGGGCCGCGCTCGCGATCGTGGCGGCCTGGGCGGCCGGCGCCGCGGACGGGGCGCGGGGGCCGCTCCAGCTCCTCATGCTGATCTGCTACGCGGTCCCGCTGGTCGCGCTCGGGCCGCTGCTGACCTCGTCGGTGGAGCGCGAGGCCATACCGGTGATCGCCGCCGCGATCAGCGTGGCCCTGCCGGTCTTCTCGGCGGCCGAGGCCGGGCTGGGGACCATCCCCCAAGGACTGCGCGACCTGCTCGCCGTGCACGGCGCGGGACGGTGGCGTCGCCTGCGTCTGGTGGAGGCCGCGGGCACTCTCCCTCACGTCGTGGAGGGCGTCAAGTTCGCCGTGCCCGGAGCCCTCCTCGGAGCGCTCATCGGTGAGTGGTTCGGCTCCGAGCGCGGGCTCGGCGTGCTCCTGGTCTCGGGGCTGCGTGAGGGGCAGGACGACCTGGTGGCGACGGTCAGCGTGCTCGTCGTCGCGGTGTCCTCGATCGTCTACGCGGTGTTCGCCCGGCTGGCCCGGACGGTCCACCGCCGCCGCGGAACCACCGGGAGCGTCGCATGAGCCGCGCGCGCGTGCACCGGCTGCTCGGATACGGCGTCGTCCTCGTCGGCCTCCCCGTGGTCTGGGTCCTGGTGCGCCTGAGCGGCGCCGTGCCCGCGCTGCTGGTGCCCGACCCCGCGAAGGTGGCGGACAGCCTGGTCGCCAAGGTCGCGGACCCGAGCGCGCTGGCGCTCACCGTGGCGCGTGCCGTCGCCGGCATCGGGCTGGGACTGGTGTTCGGCACGGCGCTGGCGATCGCCGCGCACCTTCTCCCGATGGTGGAGCCGCTCACCCGAGTCGCCGGGATGATCATGCGGTGTGTGCCGGTGCTCGCCCTGAGCCCGCTGATCGCCACGTTCTTCGGCTACGGCGGGCCGGCCGCGGTCGCCACCGCGGCGATTATGAGCTTCTTTCCCTCGTTCGCCCTGGTCGGCGCCGCTCTGTGGCGGATCCCGCCCGCCCTCGTCGACGTCGTCCGGGTCACCGGGGGCGGCCGGGGCAGGCTCCTGTGGTACGTCTCGCTGCCC
Source organism: Microbispora triticiradicis (assembly GCF_005864065.1). Lineage (NCBI taxonomy): Bacteria > Bacillati > Actinomycetota > Actinomycetes > Streptosporangiales > Streptosporangiaceae > Microbispora > Microbispora triticiradicis. Next base: position 151,438 of record NZ_VANP01000006.1, read on the forward strand.
GTCGCCCTGCCGGAACTGGTGCAGGCGGCCAAGCTGACCTCCTGCGTCGGGGTGCTCGCCGCGCTCACCGCGGAGTTCCTCACCGCCAACGACGGGCTCGGAGCCCTGCTGGCCCGCTCCCAGGGGCTCCTGGACACGCCCACGGTGTGGGCGATCCTGCTGACCTCGCTGGCCAGTTCCCTGCTCGCCTACGAGGTCATGGACCTCGCCGAGCGGAGGACACGTTCTCTCCTCTCCCTGCACAAGAACTGAACGGCACCAAGAAAACTGAACGGCACCAAGAAAAGGACGGACTCACAGTGGACCAGTTCTCCCGGCGCGGGTTCCTGCGCACCACCGTGGCTCTCGGCGGACTGAGCGCCGCGGGACTGCTCACGGCGTGTTCTCCGTCATCGGGCGGGGGGTCCGCGGACGGCGGGAAGGTGGTGCGTACCCAGTTATCCTGGCTGAAGACCGTCACGTTCGCCGGCTTCTACATCGCCGAGGAACAGGGGTACTTCAAGGAGGAGGGACTGTCGGCGCCGCTTCTCGCCGGCGGGCCGAACATCCCCGACGCCGTCAGCGTCGTCACCGCGGGTGGCGCGGACGTCGCACTGGTCGACTTCGGCGCCCTCATCAAGGCCAGGGAGAGCGAAGCCGACCTCGTCGCGATCGGCGCCGTCTTCCAGGAGAGCCCGGGCGGCTTCGTCAGCCTCGCGTCCAACCCGGTGCGCACCGCCAAGGATCTCGTGGGCAAGCGCATCGGCCTGTCACCCGGCGCGGAGGTCATGGTGGAGGCGATCCTGAAGATCAACAAACTGCCCGTCCGCTACGAACGGGTTCCGGTGGGCGCGGGCACCACGGCGCTCACCAAGGGGGACTGCGATGTCATGGCCTGCTACGTCACCGCCCAGCCACTCGCGCTGGAACAGCAGGGCGTCCGCGTGGTCAGCGTGACCCAGGGGCAGCTGGGCATGCCCGACTACGCGCTCGTCATGGCGGTGAAACGCGCCGACCTCGCGGCGGACCGGGCGCGTTTCGTCGGTTACCTGCGCGCGGTGATCCGGGGGTACCGGCACAACCTGAAGGACCCGGCGCTCGGGACCAAGCTGGCCGTGGAGAAGTACGGCAAGGACCTCGGACTCGATCCGGCGGCGGCCCGGCGGGAGAACGAGGTGCAGGCCGCGCTCATCCGCGGAGCCGCCGGTGACCGCGGCCTGGGCTCGATCGACCCCGACCGGCTGGCGGGTCCCGTCTACGCCGGTCTGCGGGCACGCGGCGTGAGCACGCTGCCTCCCGTCTCCTCGGTGCTGGACACCAGCCTGGCGAAGGAGGCCCTCGTTGGCTGAGCGGCCGGGCGAGCACGGCGCACCGGAGGTGTCCGTCGTCATCCCCACCTACAACCGGGCGCGGGAGCTGGACCGTACGCTGCGTTCCCTGGCTCACCAGGACCTGCCCCGCGACCGGTACGAGGTGATCGTCGCCGACGACGGGTCGAGCGACGACACCCGGCTCGTGGTCGAGGGCCACGCCGGGAACCTCCGGATCGGCTACGTCTACCAAGAGGACCTGGGATTCCGGGCGGGGCAGGCACGCAACCTCGGGGCGGCACGGGCCGAGGGGCGGATCCTGGTGTTCCTCGACAGCGGGATGCTCGCCTCCCGCCACCTGCTGAGCGGGCACCTGGCCGCGCACGAGGGCGGCGGCCGGGCCGTGATCGGTTACATCTTCGGCTACGACCACGACCCGGCCAACCGGGTCTCCCAGGACGATCTCGGCGAGCCGCCCGACGAGCTGATCGACCGGTTCACCCTGAGCGGGCGGCACCGGGACATGCGGGAGCCGTGCTACCGGAGCCTCGGGGACGACATCGACCGGTACGCCGCTCCGTGGATCTTCTACTGGACCGGCAACGTGTCCGTCGGCGCCGCCGACTTCCACCTGGCCGGTGGTTTCGACGACGACTTCGTCGGCTGGAGCGGTGAGGACGTCGAACTGGGCCGGCGCCTGTACGAGAAGGGGCTGAAGTTCACCCTGGCCCGCGGGGCGGCCTGCGTCGAGATCCCCCACACCCGCGACCTGGCGGCGCTGCGCCCCAGCTACGAGAAGCACGCGGCGCTGCTGCTGCGCAAGCACATGGATCCCGTCGTCGAGGTCTCCACGGTCTGCTGGGCGCACGAACTCCATCCGCGGCTCGCCGAGCTGCGGGCCGCGTCCCGGAACCGGATCCGCCTGGCCCGGCTCCGGCCGTCCGGCCGGCGGGTCGATCCCGGCCCCGCCACGGCCCTGTTCGGGGCCGACTGCCTGTACGCCGTGAACGGCGGTGACCTCTGCGTCGAGCCGGTTCCCGGACTCGCCCAGGAGGCGCGCCGCAACTCTCCCGGCATCGAGGTGCTGCCGCTGCACGGTTTCCGCACACTGCTGGAGCCCGGCACCTTCGACCTCTGCCTGCTCGCCCCCTCCCTGCGCGCCTATCCCCGGTGGGCGGTGGACCTCCTGGAGAGCGAGGCGGCCAGGATCGGCAGGCGCGTCCGGTGGCTTCCCGCGGCGGAGACCGTCCCGAGCGAGGAGCGATGACGGATCGCCTCGCCGGTCCCCCCGGGTTCCCGCGCATCAGCGTCGCCGTCATGTACCACCCGGCCAGAGGGGACCGGATCCCCCGGATCGCCGAGGCGTGTGCTCCGTTGCGGCTCGTACCGGTCCCCGACCCCGACCCCGGCTCGTTCCCCAGCCCGCTGCGTACGGCGAAGCGCGCGTGGGCGGCCTGGAGCCCGGACGCGACCCACCATCTCGTCCTCCAGGACGACGTGCTCCTCGTGGACGGGTTCTCCGCCCATCTGCGCGCCGCGGTCGCGGCCTGTCCGGACGACGCGCTCGCCCTCTACGCGCACTGGAACTCGCCCTACAACTCCTACGCGATCCGCCAGGCGGCGACCGGCGGCGCGTCGTGGGCGCGGCTCGTCCCCGGCGAGTGGGTTCCCACGCAGGGGCTCGTCCTGCCGGTCGGCCTGGCCAAGGAGCTCGGCGACTACCTGGCAGGCGTCCCCGACCACGTCCGCGACGACGACACGGTGATCGACCTCTTCCTGCGTGAGCGCGACCGCCGCGTCCTGGTGACCGTACCTCACCTGCTCGACCACGACGAGGTCGCCAGCGTCGCCGGGAACCTGGATCACGGCGTGCGGCGCGCCACGGTCCTCCTGCCCGGCGCGGACCTCCCCGCGGAACGCTGGCTGGAACCGCCGCGATTCGACAAGGGCGCGGTGATGCGCGGGAAGGGCGCCTCCACCTGGGACTTCTCCGTGACCTACGCCTTCGGCACCTGCTTCCTCGGCTTTCTGCGGCCGACGAGCGAGGAGTTCGTCCGGCATCCCTTCGGACGGTGGAGTGACTGGTGCGGCGTGCTCGGTCTCGGCCGGGCGGACGTTCTGGGAGGTCTGGAGGCCTATCTCGCGTCCCCGGACGGCCGCGACCGGGCGCGTGCCCTCGCGGAGGCGGGGACGGCTCCGGGCACCGCGGCGGAGCTGTGGGCGGCGGCGTTCCTGCTGGGGGCCGATGTCGGAACCGGCCTCGAAACCGGCCTCGGAACGGGCGGCGGAACGGGCGCGCCTGCGGATCTCGTCGGCCCGCTGCGGCGGGCGGCGGTGACCAGCTGGATCGACTCGGGGCTGCCCGCCGCCGACAGGGCGTTGCTGTGCGGCGGAGCGCGTGCGGCCCTGGCCGATCTCGGCGTCGCGGGCCTGACCCGTGGCCTGACCGCGGACCGGGGGCGGGCGGCCCCCTCCGACGAGCCACCGGCCGGGGAGATCCTCCGCCTGCTCGCCGTGCGGGAGGCCGAGGGATTCCTCCGCACGGCGCGTTTCCCTCCCCCGCTCACCGTCGAGGTCGTCACCTGCCCCCGCTGCGGGGCGGGGCCCGAGGAGGCCGCCGCGTATCTCAGGACGGTGGAGTTCTGCGCGCTTCGCGTGGTGCGGCCGGGCGCGGGGCCCCGCGACGGCACTCCGTGGCTGCGGATGACCGGATGCGAGCGGTTCCCGGTGCACGGGCTCACTCTCGTCGCCGATGTACGGGAACGGCTGCCGCGGCTCTCGGGGGAGTTCGTGACCCGGCCGGCCTTCCTGCTGGATCGGAGGCTCGACCCGGATGCGCCCGATCCGCTGCCCGCTCTGGCGGCGGTGGACGCGGCGGAACGCTGGGCCGACGACTTCTTCGCCGGTCGCCTCTCCCCCTCGGCGGCTCCGGACGTCATGGTCCTTCCCGTGTCCACCGGTGTCCATCGGTGGGCGGCCCGGCCGGCCGCGGACCTTCTGGAGCCCGCCGTCTGGGTCGAGGAGGTGAGCCGGTACGGGCGGGCCCTGGGCGGGCACCCGCTCGCTCCGCACTCCCCGGAGTCCGAGGCCGCGGAGCGCTACCGCGCGATCCGCGACGACCTGGTCCGGCGGAGGTTGACCGAGATCACCGTGAACTACCCGCGGGGCCCCCGGGTGAACGGCCGGCTCGATCCCGCGAAGCTCGTACGCCCCTGGTGACCCGGCGAGGTGCGGCCCCTCTCGCAGGAGAGGGGCCGCACCTGTCCCTTCGCAGGTCGGGTGCCAAGGGGTGTTCCGGCGGTCAGACCACCGTGCAGGGGACGCCGTTGAGGGTGAAGGAGGTGGGCTCGGACGTGTTGCCCGTGTGGCTGGCCTGGAATCCGATGTCGACGGTGGCCCCGGGGGCGAGCGTGCCGTTGTAGTCGACGTTGCGGGCGCTCACCTGGCCGCTGGAGGGCGAGTAGGTGGCGTTCCAGCCCGAGGTGATGGTCTGTCCGGAGGGCAGGGTGAACGCCAGCGTCCAGCCGTTGATCGTCGAGGACCCGGTGTTGGTGATGCTGATGCTGGCGGTGAAGCCGTTGCTCCAGCTGTTCATCGTGTAGGCGACCCGGGCCGCACCGGTGCCGCCGGTCGGCGACTGACTGGGTGACTGGCTCGGCGACTCGCTCGGCGACTGGGAGGGCGTCACGGTCGGCGTCACCGTGGGCGTCGCGGAGGGCGAGGAGCCGCTGAGGCTGGTCACGTAGGTCGTCATGCTGCGAGCGGGAAGCGTGACGGTGAGGGAGCCGTTCGACATGGTCGTCGCCGCCTGGGGCGCGACGTTCCTGCTCCCGTCGGTCACCCACGACGAGACACCGGCCGAGCCGGCGCCCGCCACGCTGAACTGCTGGCTCACCGCGGAGGTGTTCTTGTTGATGGCGACGATGACGACGGTGTTGCCGCTCCGGTACGCCGAGACGTAGACGTTCGTCGCCGGGTTCGCCGTCGCGTCGATCCGCACGTATCCGGGGCGGACGAACCTGGCAAACTGCGCCATGATGGCGCCGCGCTTGCTGAGCTGGCCGTCCTCCCGCATGGGGCCGTAGCTGCGCCGGATGTACCACCAGACGTACGCCTGGAACTCGGCCTCCACCATGGCGCGGTGCATGTGCTCGCCCACGTCGAGCGCCTGGGGCCAGGTGTCCGCCGAGTCGGTGCTGTTGGGGTAGTACACCTCCGTCATCCAGAGTTCCTTGCCCGCGCCCTTCTGCTTGAAGAGGGGGTAGGGGAAGTTCGAGTAGGACGTGCCGTAGAGGTGGGCCCCGATGATGTCGGTGTTGGCGAGCGCCGTGGCGTCGTTGAGGATCGGGTCCGACATGCTCTTCACGTACTGGAAGGACTCGGGCGCCATGACCCTGGTGTTGATCGAGCCGGCGTTCTCCCGCAGGAACTTCACCATCTCGGTGGTAGTCCACCACGTCCAGTCGTGCGCGTAGTCGGGCTCGTTCTGCACGGATATGGCGTACAGGTTCACCCCGTTGTTCTTCATGTACGTGCTGAAGGAGTTCAGGTGCTGGGCGTACGCCGCGTACTGGTCGTACCTGAGGCGCTTCGCGTTGGTCTGGCCGCTGCGGGTGAACGTCTCTATCATGCTGGCCGGGGGGTTCCACGGCGACGCGAAGACGGTCACCCCGAGCTCGACCGCGCGCTTCGCCGTCGCCAGGTCACGGCCGAAGTCCGCCTGGCTCTCGCCGACGGGGATCCGCAGGATGGAGAACCCCAGCTTGCCCTCGCCGGTCTGGAACGCCGTGTCCCGCTGGGCCGATGTCAGGTCGCCGGCCCAGGCGGCGTGGGTCATGCCGCCGAAGCCCTTGATCGTCTGCCGCTGCGCCGACGGGTTGACGGTCGCGGTGGCCGCCGCGGCCTCCGTGGCCCCCAGGACGGCCGACGTGGCCGTGATGACCGGGACGGCTCCTATCGTCGTCAGGACGGACCGCCGGCTCAGTGCCCTTCGCTCGCCGCTCACCGGTCCATTCTGGTCGTGCGTCATGTCTCCTCCTCATGGTCTCCGGTGCCGATCCGCGCCTTGACGTCGTGGTTCCTTATCGGCTCCGGATGTTGGCGTTAACATTCCCTCGCATGGACCGGCACGTGAGGCACCGGAGATGCGGACCGCTCAAGGTGGTGCGCGGAGGGGGTAACACTCCAGCGGAGTGTGGTTCCGCCCCTGGCGGGGGTCAAGCACGGGGTGCGGCCCGTACGCCCGTGACCTGTGCGAATGTCTCGCCGGACCGTGAAACTTACAGCTCGGCGAATCCGCCGCCCTGCACCGGTTCAGCCGAGGTCCGGGCCGGGGACCGTGCGGCGCCGGCCCGGGTCCGCCGCGCGTTTCCCGCTTCTCGTCAACCCGGATCGCGCCTCAGGGCGTGTCGGGGTGGCATCCGCCGACGAGAGGAGACCGGGTGGACGCGGATTTCGTGGAGTTCGTACGGCGCCGGGGCGACCATCACCTGAGAACGGCGGTGCTGCTGACGGGAGACTGGCACGCCGCCGAGGACCTGGTGCAGACCAGCCTCGGCAAGCTGTACAAGGTCTGGCATCGGCTGGACACCGGCAGCGAGCCCGACGCCTACCTGCGGCGCATCCTGGTCAACACCCACCGGTCCTGGTGGCGGGCCCGATGGCGGCGGGAGATCCCGCGCGCCGAGCACCCCGGTATGCCGAGCACGGAGGACCTGGGTGAGACGCGGGCGGTGGCCGAGGACATCAGGAACGCGCTGGCCAGGTTACCCGCGCGGCAGCGCACCGCCCTGGTGCTGCGGTTCTTCGCCGACCTGCCCGAGGCGGAGGTCGCCGACCTCATGGGCTGCTCGGTGGGGACCGTCAAGTCGCACACCCACCGTGGGCTGCACGCGATGCGGCGACTGATATCGCCCGGCCTGGTGGTCAACCACGCCGAGGCGGAAGGGAGTGGTCTCCGGTGAGACACCGACACGAGGAGCCGGAAATGAACGAGAGAGACCTGCGCACGCTGCTCGTCAGAGCCACCGAGGATCGGCCCGCGGGCATCGACCTCATGCCGTCGATCACCCCCCGGCCGAGGCGGGTCCTGGTGCCGTCGCTCGCCGCGCTGGGAGCCGCCGCGCTGGTGACCGTGATCGTGACGGCGCTGCCCGCGAGCCAGACGTCGGCGCAGGCCCAGGTGGCCGCCGCCCTCCACACCACGAGCGGTGAGAGCTTCCGGATCCACGTCCAGTCGGGCGGCCGGACGTGGGACGGCGCCTTCGATCCCGTCCGGCGGGTCGGGGTCATCGCGGAGGCGGGAGATCCGTCCGAGACCCGCTTCGTCGGCGACCTGATGTACCAGAAGCCGGCCGGCGCGTCGAAATGGGAGGAGCTGCCGCGCGTCGACGAGAGACTGCGGAACGCGCCGCCGACGGCCGCCCTGGTCAAGCTCGCCCCGCAGGACCCGCAGGCGGCCCTGGAGCGGCTCCGCGCGGCCACCGACGTACGCGAGGACGGCCCGGCGTCCGGCCCCGGGTGGAGCGGGCGGCGGTTCGCCTTCACGCTGACGGACGGATCCGGATCCGGATCCGGATCCGGCGACGCGGAGTTCCGGTCTCCGGCGCTCTCCGGCCAGGTGGACGTGGACGACGAGGGGCGGGTGCGACGCCTGGAGTTCGACTTCCCGAAGGACAACCATCGTCTCGTCATGGACATCGCCGGCTTCGGCACCCCGGTGACCGTCACCGCCCCGCCCCCCGGCGAGGTGGTGCCCGGGCCGGTGGACGCCTCCGGCGGGGCCAAGGGTGAGCCCGCCCCCGATCTCAAGGGGCGGGACGCGAAGCCGGCCGCCGGGAAGTCCTGATCAGGCGGTTCCCGGGCCGGGGCGGCGCCGCCCCGGCCCGGGACCGCGAGGCGGCGTGACCGCGACGGCCACCGCACTCGTCAGGGAAGAGCGACGAACCACCTCAGGAACTCCCGGGCGGAGGGGGTGTCCAGCCGGTAGTCGATGTTCGTCGACCTGCAGACGTCGTCCACTCCGCTGATCGTCGTGGCCACGAGCAGATCGGAGTCGGCGGTGCCGAGGAAGTTCGGGCCGCCGGAGTCTCCAAAGCAGGTCCCCCCTTCCCCACGCTCCGGGTCAGGCGTCAGCCTGAGCCAGGTGGCGCCGAGGCGCCCGAACGAGATGGACGTCCGGTTGCGCGTGTCGTTGTAGGTGAACCGCCACCCGCCCTCCCTCTTCGTGGGGGTCAGCGCGCCGTACCCGACGGGGGTGAACCGCGTCGACTTCAACGTGCCGTCGTCCCGCATCCGGTCGAGCAGGCCCTGGGCGGGCAGCCTGGCCGGCTTGATCGCGGGGACCGCGGAGGGGAAGACGACGACCGCCACGTCGTGGAGATGGTGCCCGCGCGTGTACCTCGGGTCGCGTACGAAGCGGCCGGTGAAGACCTTGGCCCCGGGCTCGTAGCGGCCGGCGAAGGAGACCCGCGCCGTCCGCTTCCCCGGACGGCCGCAGTGGGCGGCGGTGAGGAAGACGGTCGGGGAGATCAGCGTGCCGGTGCAGTACGCCCATGTGCCGTCGCTCTCCGGGGCGTCGCCGATGAGGGCTCCCACCTGCGGATGATCGTCGCGGTCCACCGAGCCGTTGGTGATGGCCGACGCGGGGGTGGCGATTCCGACGATCATACAAAAGATAATCATGACAAATGGGACGAAACGCATGGGCAAATGTACCCCGTTTATGCGCTTTGCCCCGAAACCCAGAGAAAAGATCTACCGGCCGCGTATCCGGACGGACGTGCAGGAGAACGCCGGGAAAAGCCCGCCCGGCCGTCCGCGTCGGCAGCCCGTCCGCCGATCGGCCCCATGGATGCCGTGCGCGTCACCCGGCGCGTCCGCGCCGGTGACGGGCACGGCGAGTGGTGGCGTACGACCAGGCGGGAGGCGGGACGACGGTCACGGCAACCTCCCCAATCGGCGCGGCTTCGGACGGCGATCCGCGGTAACGGCCGGGACGGGACGGAGCACGCGGCGGCCCCGGCAGGGGCGAGCACAACCAACCTCACGCAATTCCCCGGAAGGCTTTCGCCCGCCGCGCAAAGCGGCTGTGAGCTCTGGGGAACGACGCGCCCAAACACCAGAGGAAGCTGCGCTTTCTGATGCGCGAAGGCGTTGTTTGCGGCTTGATGGGTGACTGTGCCGTTTGTTACCCATAGCGTGAGAACCAGGGTCTGGATCCAAAGGTTCGATGGATCGAATCGCGCTCCGTGTGGCCGGAGTTCCCGGTGACATCACGGAGTCGACGGAGTGATACCTATGCTCAGAGAAGCACTGGCCGCCGGCACGATCGCCGTATCGGCCCTCGCCGCCCCGGTGGCGCTGCAGGCGCAGTCCGCCAACGCCGCCGGCACCACCGCCCAGGCCATGCAGGCTCCGGCACAGCCCTGCCCGGGAGGCAGGTGCCGTGGACGGGAGCGTCAGCGGTACGGCCAGTACGGCCGTACCGGACAGGTCCGGGAGCGGGAACGCGTACGTGAGGAACGCGGACGCGAACGCACGCGGCAGGAGATTCGTGGCCGCGAACGCACACGCGAAGAGACCCGCGGACGCGAACGCTTCCGGGAGGAGCCGCGCGGACGCGAGCGCATGCGCGAGGAGACCCGCGGACGCGAGCGCATGCGGGAGGAACGCGGACGCGAACGCATGCGGGAAGAGACCCGCGGACGCGAGCGCATACGGGAGGAACGCGGACGCGAACGCATGCGGGAAGAGACCCGCGGACGCGAGCGCAGCCGTGAGGAAATCCGTGGCCGCGAGCGAATTCCGGCCCGGGAAGAGCGCGGACGCGAACGCTTCCGGGAGGAGACCCGCGGACGCGAACGCACACGCGAAGAGACCCGCGGACGCGAACGCTTCCGGGAGGAGCCGCGCGGACGCGAGCGCATGCGCGAGGAGACCCGCGGCGGCGAGCGCATGCGGGAGGAGACCCGTGGCCGCGGGCCGGAGCGCGAGCGCACCCGCGAGAGCGAGCGGGGCGGGGAGGAGTTCGGACGGTGACGACGGCTCCCGGCAACAGGGACAAGAGCAGGGAGAGACAGGAAGCGACAGCCGCAAGGACCGGATAGTCCACGCCCATCGAACCTGCCGGACCCATGGCCCCACGAGGTCGCCGCCTCGCGGGGCTCTCCCGTTCTCCGGGCAGGCCGGGATCGGCCGGCCCGGACGCGGACGTCGCGGTCACGCAGACAGACGCGCTCAGCTCCCCACCGGCTTCAGGAAGCCCTCCAGCACCACCGCGCCCTTCCCGTAGCGGTCGTCCAGTTCCCGTCGCAGCTCCGGTGTGGCGACGTACACACCGGCGCCGACCCGGTTGCCGACGGTGTCCACGGCCAGGTTCAGGAACCGCCGGCTCCGCATCTCCCCCTCCAGCTCACGCTGGATCCGGCGGAGTTCCGCCTCGGTCCGCTCGGCCCCGCTCACGCACAGCGCGCCGCCCCAGACCTCGCGGATCCAGCGCTCGCGCCCTGAGAGGTCGCCCGTGAACCTGAGGTTCAACACGTACCGCCTGGGGTCGTTGCCGATCTTCTCGATGGTGCGGACGTCATGGGAGTCGATTCCGTCCATGTAGTGCTGGTCGAGCCATCCGCCGGCGAACTCGTCCGCGGACGCCGCGCGGTCCATCGCCGCCCGCATGGCCTCCTCGGTCGCCTTCGCCCGGTCGACCGGACGCCAGCCGCCCGCGGGTTCCGGACACGGACTGGTCATGTCGGTCCCCGGCCCACCGTCTCCCCCGGGTGCGCGGTCTCCCCCCGGCGGACGGGCCTCGCGGGGAGGTTCGGTGAGCGTGAGCCGGGAGCCGTCCCAGGTGCCGACCACCCGGTACTCCCCCCAGGTGACGCTGCCGGACGACTCGGCGCCGACGGCCTTCCAGTCCCAGCCCACGATGTCCGCTCCGCCGCACTGGGGAGGGTACGACTCCGCGACCGAGGCGCACAGCTGCGGCCCGTGGTCCTTGTTCTGCAGCACGGTCCCCGTCGCCGTGTAGCGCGTGTCACCGGCGGGAGCGGCGGCGTCCGGCGGCGACCCGCAGGCGGAGGCGGCGAGCGGGACGACGAGCAGCACGCCCAGGGGGAGGACCACGGCGGCTGACGGGAAGCGGCTCATGCCGACTAGACGAAAAGGCGTCTCCCCCGGTTCACCGCCGGATGCGCCAGGCTTCGCGGGGTGAAACGGCTGGCAGGACGGGCGATGGCGGCGGACGTCCGGGGCGATCTCCCGCGATTCCGCCGCACCAAACGGCACATGACCGTAATTCGCCCCCTTGACACCACAAATCGGACGGAAAAAACTCGGAGACCGTGCCACACCCCCCACAGCGGTGCGTGGACCGCCACGTCGCCGTGAAGGAGCCTGTATGAGGCGTCTGTTCGCCGTCGTCGCGTTGCTCGCCGGCTTCCTGCTGGTGCCCACGCGGTCGGACGCCGCCGTCGTCAACGTGGCCCCCTGGGCCACCGCGACCGCCTCCTACACCTCCCCCTGGGAGAACGTTGCCGCGATCAACGACGGCGTCGACCCGTCGCGCTCGAACGACCTCCGGAACCGCCGATGGGGCACGTGGCCGCAGGCGGGCGAACAGTGGGCCCTGCTGACCTGGCCCTCCACCCAGACGATCTCCTCGGCGCAGGTGTATTTCTTCGACGACGGAGGCGGCGTCCGGGAGCCGGTCTCCTGGAGGCTGCAGAGCTGGGACGGCGCCGCCTACGCCGACATCCCCGCCGCCTACCCCGTCACCGTGGACGGCTACGTCACCGCCTCCTTCCCCGCCGTCACCACCACCCGGCTGCGGATCGTGCTGGAGAGCGGGAAGGCCGCGGTCGGGCTCCTGGAGGTCAAGGCCTTCGCCGACACCGCCGCCGCCGCCCAGAGCGGCTGGAACCCGCCCGCCGCCCTGGTCACGCCGCTCGACGAGGTCTGGCGGCACACCGAGTCCGGCGACCGCGATCCGTACGGCTTCCGGAACTTCGGCTGGGACCAGATCATGGCCAACGGCGGATCGATCAACTACTGCGTCCGCTGGGACTCCCCCGCCCCCGTGTCCGCTGAGTTGCGCGACCGCATCCACGCCGCGCTGGGCAGGTCGTTCGGCAAGTGGATGAACGTGATGGCCGGTCACGACGGCTGGCCGTACGCCGAGGTGCCGGTCAAGGTGGTCGGCTGGGCGGTCCGCGACCGCGCCACGCTGCAGTGGGACGACGACTCGGTCGACGTGTACGTCGGCGACATGCGGGAGAACGCGCCGCAGTGCGCGGAGCCCTGCGGCCGCTTCTTCAACCAGTCGGGCGCCTATCCCGACTGTCCCGGCGGGGCCTCCCACCACTACGACATGTCCCTGTGGCTCACGGCGGGCATGGACGGCGGCGCGGGAGGCGACTGGGGCCAGCGCGTCGGCAGCGAGTATCTCGTGGACAACCTCGGCAGCGACGACATCCACATCCTGCTGCACGAGATCGGGCACGGTTTCGGGCTGGACGACTTCTACGACTGGACGCCGACCGGCCAGTGCTGCTTCCTCATGAAGGCGGGCACGGCCACCTCCATCACCGAGTTCGACGCGTGGATGCTGCGTGACCTCTGGCGCCACCTGAAGAGCCGCTACGGCTACTGACCCCCGCCTGCCCCGGCCCGATCACGCTGCCGCCTGGTCACGCTCCGGCCCGGTCACGCGAGGACCGTACGCAGCGCGGCCTCCAGTTCGCCGGGGGCGGCGGGGCCACGCGACCGCCAGGCGACGACGCCGTCTGGCCGTACGAGCGAGGCGCCCTCGGCCGTGATCCCGTAGGCGGCGGTGAACCGGCCCTCCGGATCGCCGAGGCCCCCCGCGGCTCCGACGACGTGCGTCCCGACGGTGACACCGGTCCGCCGCGCGGCCTCGGCCGCCGCCTTCTCCCACGGTTCTCCCGCCGGACCCGCGAGCAACGTGAACGCCGTGCCGAACAGGTCGCGGGAGGAGACCGGAACGCCCTCGCGGTCGAGCCGCACGTGCGGCGCCCGCGTTCCCGGGCGTCCCGAGGGCGAGGCCGGGTTCTCGAAGAGGGGACGGCCGTCGTCCGGCTCGGCGGCGAAGGCGCCCGACGGGCAGACGTACCCGAACAGTCCCACCGCGGGATCCATGATCTCGGCGACACTCTCGTCGCGTAGGTGCGGAGCGTGCCGCTGGACCATGTTCGCGTACTGCTGCTCGGCGAGGACGTCGGCGTACGGCCGGCGCTCGGCGTCGTAGGAGGCGACCAGGCCCGGACCGCCGAGGCCCGCCAGCGTGTACGCGAGCCGCCAGGCGAGGTGATAGCCGTCCAGGACGGCGGCGTTGCCGCCCTGCCCGCCGGTCGGCGGCATCAGGTGGGCGGCGTCCCCGGCCAGGACGACCCGCCCGGAGCGGAAGGTGTCGGCGACCCGGGTGACGTGCCCGCCCGGGGACGACCAGGCGGCGTCCACGACGCGCGGGTCCAGGCCGGGCACCCCGCAGGCGATGCGGATCACCTCGGTGAGCCGGTCCGGGCCGGGCTCCTCACCGGGGTCGAAGACACAGCTCAGCACGTAGCGGCCGGGGTGATCGGTGGTGACCACGGTGGCCGACCCGCCGGGCAGGGCGGGGTTCTGGATGTAGAACAGGCCGAACGCGGCGCCCTTGAGCGTCACGTCGAGGTCGGCCTCGAACTGCAGGAACATCGTCCGCATCGGCCCGGACGAGGTCCTGCCGTGCGCCGCGATCCCGGCGGCGTCCCTGATCGTGCCCTTGTGCCCGTCCGCGCCGACCAGATAGCGGGCCGTGACGGTCCGCCGCCGTCCGGTCGCGCGGTCCACGAGCGACGCGACGACGGAGTCGCCGTCCTGCCGGAACGACTCCAGCACCGTGGAGAACCTGATCTCCGCCCCGAGTTCGACGGCCCTTTCGGCGAGGATGCGCTCGGCGCGCTCCTGGCTGACCATGCCCATCGGCGCGGGAGACAGGGCGGACATGTCCGGAGCGGCCTGCACGAAGTCGTGCAGGACCCGGCCCGTGACGCTCTCCGCGATCACGATGATGCTCTCGTCCGTCCCCGGCGGCGCCGCGGCGAGGAACCGCCCGGCCACCCCGGCCGTGGCGAGCGCCTCCATGGTGTGAGGCATCTGCCCCCGCGCCTTGGGCTGGGTGGACAGGCCCGTGTGGCGCTCCACGACGAGCGCGGGCACCCCGTGGACGCCGAGGAACATCGCGGTGGACAGGCCCGCCAGGCCTGCCCCGGCGACGAGGACGGGTACGGACTCTCCTGGCATGCTCCGCTCCCTGACAGATAGAATTCATTCGACCGATAGGAAATCTCGATGCATCGAGATATCTACTTCAGCCGGATGGAGCGTCCGTGTCAAGGCATCGATCCGAAGCGCTGCGATCCCTCATGGACGCGATGCGCGAGAACGCCGGTCGCGGCCTGGCGCTGCACCAGGCCATCGCGGACCGGTTCGGGCTCGGGCCGACCGACCTGAAGTGCCTGGACCTCGCCCGCCACGAGCCGGAGCTCACCGCGGGGCGGCTCGCCGAGTCGACCGGCCTCAGCACCTCGGCCGTCACCGCGCTGATCGACCGGCTCGAACGCGGTGGCTTCGTCGAGCGCCACCGCGACCCCCTCGACCGCCGCAGGGTGCTGATCCGGTCGACGGGGCGGCACGAGGCGGCGCTGACGGAGATCTTCTCCAGGATCGAGACGGAGTTCCTCGCGGTGGTCGACGGCTACGACGACGGCCAGCTGGAGATGCTCACCGAGTTCGTCGGACGCCTCAACGCGCGTGCCCGGGAGGTGACGACCCTCCTCACCGGCCGCCCTCACCAGTGACCCGTGCCGCTCTCCGGCCCCACCGATACGCCCCTGTCACCTCTGTCGACTACGGAACGTCATAGGTGTGTGACGGAAAGTATCGGGAAGGGAGTGCGCGATGCACGCGCAGCGACAGGAGGTGAGCCTGTGACGTCCCTGCTTCACCTGGACTCCAGCGCCAGCGACCACGGCGACTCGGTCACCAGGCAGTTGACGGCACTGTACGCCGACACCTGGCGGTGTCTGCACGGGAGCGCGGGGTACCGGTACCGCGACCTCGCGGCCGAACCGGTCCCGCTGGTGTCCCCGGCCTTCGTCTCCCTCGGCATCCGGGTGGAGAGAAGGGGCCCGGTCGCGCTGCCGGAGGTGGCGGAGATGACCGAGGGCCCCGCCGAGGAGCGTGAGTGGGCGCTGACCCTGCCGCTGATCGCGGAGATGCGTGCCGCGGAGACGGTGCTGGTGGGCGTCCCGATGTACAACTACTCCGTGCCCGCGTCCCTCAAGGCCTGGATCGACCGGGTGACCTTCCCGGGGGCCTTCCTCGACGCCGGCACGGGAGACCACCTCCTCCGGAGGACGAACGTGGTGGTGGTCACCGCCCACGGCGGGTGCTACGCCCCGGGCACGCCACGGGAGGACTTCGACTTCCAGACGCCCTACCTGAGGGCGTACTTCACCGACCTGGGAGTGGCCCCGGAGAACCTCTGCTTCGTCGGCGCGGAGATGACCAGGGCGTCCGACGTGCCCGCCCTGGCCCGCTTCAAGCCCCTGGCGGCGGACTCGCTGGCCACGGCCCGGACCGCCGTGTCGGAGCTGGCGGGCCGTGCGGCGCGCAGCGGCGCGGCGGCCCGTACGCGGTGAGGCGCCGGCCGCCCGGCGGCCTGTCGTGAGAGGCGGTGTCCGCCCACCGGCGGACACCGCCCGCACGGCCGCCGCGTGTCACCTTTCCGCGCCGCGATTCGTCTTAAGGACGAGGACCGCAGACATGACCCGGCGGGAGGCCGTTTCCACGTTGACGTCCGGCGTCCGATGCCGCACCCGTAACCGGCGAAGCCCGGTAACCAGGCCTACCGAAGACATTCTGTAAACGCATTGTCAGGATGTCTCGACGCTTCATGCCCGGTGAATCGAGAATCGCGTCCGCGGGGCGGTCGATTCCGATTTACGTGCCATTTTCTCGCGGCGTGGTCCTGCCATTCATCGGCCACGTTCTCGGACGGATTTTCCCGCCGACGGCCTTCCACGCGGGTCACGCCTGCCAGGATGGACCGCCCGGCGATAAGTGCGGCTACCGGCCGGGCGGTCCATCCGCTCAGGTGAGCGGCTGTCGCCGCTCCACCGCCACCCGGTAGCGGTGCGTGATGGTCGCGAGTTCGGCGGTCTTGTCGTGGCCGGGACGACCGGCGATGCCGCGCTCCGCGCCGTCCATGTTCCGGTTGGCGAGGATGATGGCGGTCGTGGCGGGGCGCCTGGCGGCCTCGTACCGCAGCAGGGCGGTGGCCACGTCGTCGCCTTCCGCGAGCTCGGCGGCGAGCGTGGCGGCGTCGATGACGGCCTGCGAGGCGCCGTTGGCGCCGATCGGGTACATCAGGTGGGCGGCGTCGCCGAGCAGGGTCACCCGGCCCTCTCCCCAGTGCGGCAGGGGGTCGCGGTCGACCATCGGGTAGCGCAGGATGCGGGGGCTGCGGGCGAGCATCGCGGGCAGGTGCAGCCAGTCGAAGTCCCAGTCGGCGAGGTGGGGCAGCACCTCCTCGATCCGTCCCGGGCGGTTCCAGCCCGCGTCGCCGGCCAGGCTCTTCGACGGGGCCGCGACCAGGCAGACCCAGTTCACCAGCGCCTTGCCGCGCTCCGCGTGGCGCCGGGAGACCGGATAGGCGATCAGCCGGGTGGCCTGCTCGTCGTTGGCCAGGATCATCGTCCGCCCGTCGAGGAACTCGTCCAGTTCGGACAGGCCACGCCACATGTCGACCCCTGCGGGCGACAGCGGGACGCGGTCGGGGTGGAGCTGGGACCGCACGGCGGAGCGCAGCCCGTCGGCGCCGACCAGCGCGGCGGCCTGAATCTCGACCGCTCCCCCGCTCTCGTCGTGCGCGAGGACGCGGACGCCGGAGGGGGTCTGGTGGAAGCAGATGACGCGGAGCCCGGTGCGCACCGCGCCGGGGCCGAGCCGGTCCCGTACGGCCGCGAGCAGGAGCATCTGCAGCTCGCCGCGGTGGATGGAGTACTGGGGGTGCTCGTGGCCGGCGTCGACGCCCCGGGGCTCGGTCCACAGCGTGGTGCCCTTGTGGTCGAGGTAGCGGTGCTCGCGGGTGCGGATGCCGGTGGCCGCCAGCGTCTCGCCGAGCCCGAGCTCAGTCAGTATGCCGATCGCGGCCGGCTGGATGTTGATTCCCACTCCGAGCGGCGCGAGTTCGGGCGCGGCCTCCAGCACGACCGCGTGGATCCCCTTGGCGTGCAGGGCGAGCGCGGCGGCCAGCCCTCCTATCCCCGCGCCCGCGATCACGATGTCGGCGGTGTTGGCAGTCGTCATGGCGTCGCGCTCCCTGGGCCGGGGGTGGCTACTCTTCGTCACCTTCGGGTGGGCGGTGCGGTCAGGGCCGGGCCCCGGACACCGCCCGCTCTGGGGGATGCGCGGGCGACGTCCGTCCGCCGATGCCGAGAGGCGGACGGAGTGTGTCGCATGGGGCCCGGACCCGCTTGTGGGTTGCCGCGGAGTGCCTGGTCAGGCGTGATGGACGGAGATGACCTTGTAGGGCGCCGGAGCCGCCTTGGCGATCTCCGCCGTCCGCTTCGCGATGGCCTGCGCCTCGGGGTCGCCCATGGTCGCCTTGATGTCGTCGACACTGCGCCACTGGGCGAGGTTCACGACGCGGGTGCCGTCCGCGCTGGCGAGAATGTTCACCGAGACGAAGCCGGGCCGGTGCTGCATGACCTTCTCGGTGCCCTCGTTCAGAATGGCGATTAGTTCCTGCTGCTTCGAGGGGTCGACGTCGAAGATGTTGATGAAGGTTGCGACTTGGTCGTCGACGCGAATCACGGTCTCAGTCATGACTTCATCGTATCCGACAATGAACCATTAGAGTCAAGCCTCTTTGTTAAACAATCGCGGGCCTCGAACACGAGAACTCCTCACTGAATATCTCGTCCGGAGAGCAGGAAATGCCGCTTATCTCAAGCGGACGCGGAGGGTCCGGACGGCCTTCCCGGCCGTCCGGACCCTCGTATGTCGGCGCGGGGCACGCCCCCGCACGGTCTCAGGCCGGCGTCAGCGAGGGACTGGCCTGCAGGTCGAATCCCTCGTACCCCGCCTCCGCCACCTCGCTCAGCTTGGCCCGGTAGGACCCCAGCCCGGCGAAGTAGAACATGACCGTGTTCTTCTTGCCGGGGATGTTGGCGCCGAAGATCCACGAGGCGACCTTGGGGAAGAGCGTGTACGCCGCGAGTTCCCGGCAGGTCTCGGTCCACGCGTCCTCGGCGCTCGCGGTGGCCTCGATCACGGTCGTGCCGTTCTTCTCAGCCGTGCGGATCAGGCCCGCGATCCACTCGACCTGGGTCTCGATGCCCGGCGGCAGGTTGCTGAAGGCGCTGTTCGGCCCGAGGACCATGAACAGGTTGGGGAAGCCGTGGGTGGCGACGCCGAGGTAGCCGGTGGGGCCGTCCTCCCAGTGCTCCCGGATCGTCACGCCGCCCCGGCCGCGGATGTCCATCCGCTTGTAGCTGCCGTCCACGGCGTCGAAGCCCGTCGCGAAGACCAGGACGTCGAGTTCGTGCTCCACGCCGTCCTCGGTGACGACCCCGTTGGGGGTGATCTCCCTGATCGGGTTCTCCTTGATGCTGACCAGCGTGACGTTGTCGCGGTTGAAGTTCTCGTAGTAGTCGGGGTTGCAGATGGGGCGCTTGGCGTAGAGGTCGGTCGGCGTCAGCTTGCGCGCCGTCTCCGGGTCCTTCACGATCTCCCTGATCTTCGACCGGATGAACTCCGCGGCGGCCTCGTTGGCCGCCGGATCGGTCACGATGTCGGAGAAGGTGCCGAACATGAAGCGGAAGCCGTTCCCCTTGTCCCAGTACTCCTGGAACACGCGCCGGCGCTCCTCCTCGGAGACGCTCATCGCGGGGACCTCGCTCTCCTCGAACCCGCAGGCGACGCGGGAGCCGCGCACCTGGTCCCAGATGAGGTCGTAGCCGGCCCGCACCTCCGCGACGTACTCGTCGGTGACCGGGCCGTGGCCGGACGGGACGCAGTACTGCGCCGAACGCTGGAACACCGTCAGATGCCCGGCCACCTTGGCGGCGGCGCAGACGAACTGGGTGCCGGTGGACCCAGTGCCGACGACGCCGACGCGCTTGCCGTCGATGCTGAGGTCGTCGGGCCAGGCGCCGGTGTGGACGATCCTGCCCCGGAAGCGCTCGCGGCCCTCGATGTCGGGGATGTTCGCCGTCGACAGCGGCCCGAGCGCGGTGACCAGGTACCGCGTGGTGAAGGTCTCACCGGTGTCGGTGCCGATGGTCCAGACGCCCCGGGACTCGTCGAAGACCGCGCTCTCGACGCCGGTGTTGAGCTGGATGTCCTCGCCCAGCCCGTGCTTCTCGACGACCGCCTCCAGGTAGGCGAGGAGCTCACGCTGGGGGGTGTACTTGGTGGTCCAGTTCCACTCCTGGAGCATCTCCTTGTCGAAGGAGTAGCGGTAGACGAAGCCCTCGACGTCCGACATGGCGCCGGGGTAGCGGTTCCAGTACCACGTGCCGCCCACGCCGCCGGCGCGGTCGAAGGCCCGCACCCGTAAGCCGAGTTCGTTGCGGAGCCTGTGCAGCATGTAGATGCCGGCGAAGCCGGCGCCGACGACGATCGCGTCGAAGTCGGTCGTGCCCGGCTCGTTCGTGCTCTGATCGTTCGTGCTCTTGTCGGTCGTTATGGGGCCGGTCGTTATCGAGTCGGTCAAGGTCGCACTCCTTCGTGTTTCCTGTCCCTGTGGGGAGGGGGTCACGGCTGTAGCCGTGAGATGTGCCAACCGGAGGAATCCCGGTCGTAACGCAGCCGCCGGTGCAGCCGGTCGGCGTCGGCCGACCAGAACTCCACGGCGGCGGGCTCCAGGCGGTATCCGGCGAACCGCGCCGGGCGGGGCAGGGGGGTTCCGTACGACGCCAGGCGCTCCGCCTCCGCCCTGAGCCCGGCGACGTCCTCTAGGGGTTCGCTCTGCCGCGAGACCGCCGACATCGCGTGCAGCGGCACCGGCCGCGCGTTCCACAGCCGCTCCGCCTCGGGCTCGGGCAGCATGACCACGGGACCGGAGAAGATCAGTTGCCGCGCGGTCTCGCGCCAGTAGAGCAGGCCCGAGCCCCAGCCGGTCTCGGCGATCTCCCGGCCCTTCCGGCTGGAGCTGTGGCTGGTGAAGACCAGACCCCGATCGCTCACGTCGATGACGGCGACCATGCGGGAGGAGGCCCGGCCGCCGCGGTCGGCGGTCGCGAGGGCGAGGGCCAGCGGCTCCCGCACCCCCTCCTCCACCGCCGACGCGATCCACTGCCGGGCCAGGACCATCGGCTCGGCCGGCGGCGTGTCGTACTCGGGGAACGCCGGGTCGATGGCGCCGGTCAGACTCTCGAACCTGCTGCTCACTGTCGCCTCCGGGCTGTGTGGGGGTACGGGCGGCCCTGGCCGCATGGCGAGGACGGGGCGCGGACCCGGCCGCGCGGGCGATCCGCCGGCGGGTCCGCGCGCCGTTCAGGCGTAGATCACGCCGCGGGCGACGGTCACGGCCGAACCGCCGACCCGTACGGACGTGACGGCTTCCGGGGCGCCGTCGGCGCGGGCCCGCATGAGCGAGGGGCGGCCCATCTCGACGCCCTGGTGGATGTCGATCCACTGCCCGAACCCGATCTGCCCGTGCCGGGCGAGGTGGACGGCCAGCGGACCGGCCGCCGACCCCGTGGCCGCGTCCTCGGCCACGCCGTAGGCGGGCGAGAACATCCGGCTGCGCCAGGTCGGGCCGGAACCGGCGAAGCAGTTGGTCGCCATGTCGGGGAAGGCGGCCAGCGCGCGCTGGTCGGGGTCGACCCGGGACAGCGCGGCGATGCTCTCCAGCCCGACGTATACATGCCGGGGACCGTTGTGGTAGATCACGACGGGCAGCGTGGAGGAGGTCAGGCCGAGCGCGGCGAGGAGTTCGCCGGCGCGGTCGAACTCCTCCCACGTCGGGATGGGCTGCCCCATCTCCGCGGCGACGACCCTCCCGTCCACGCGCTCCAGGTCGAAGGCGATGACCCCCATCGCCGTCTCCAGCCGGAGCCGGTCCTCCCTGCGCCCCTCGCCCAGCGCGATGGCGGTGCCGAGGAGCGGATGCCCGGCGAACGGCAACTCGTTCACCGGCGTGAAGATGCGGATGCGGGCGTCGCCCCCCTCCCGGGCCGGGAGGACGAAGGTGACCTCCGACAGGTTCATCTCCCTGGCGATGCGCTGCATGCGTTCGGCGGAGAGGTCCTCGGCCTCGAAGAAGACCGCGACCGGGTTGCCCTGCAGCGGCGTGTCGGTGAACGCGTCGACGACCACGTACGGACGCGCCCCTTCCAGCACGGACTGGCCGGTGACCGTCATGGCAGCAGTCCCTCCATCAGAGAGCCCAGGATGCGGGGGCCGTTCTCGGTGAGCACCGACTCGGCGTGGAACTGGATCGAGGCGAAACGCGGGCCGCGCAGCGCGTGCACCTCGCCGGTTGCCGGATCACGGCAGATCTCGACCGTGCCGAGGCCGTCGATCTCGGCACGGTCCGCCTCGGCGCGCGCGGCGAACGTGTTGTAGAACCCGACGCGCTCCCGCGCGCCGAACAGGCTGATCTCCTTCTGCAGCCCCTGGTTGGGCACGTCGCGGCGCTGCAGCGGGAAGCCGAGCCGGGTGGAGAGGACCTGGTGGCTGAGGCAGACGGCGAGGAAGGGGCGCCGCCCGGCGAGGAGGGCGTCCGCGGCGGCCCTCAGATAAGCGATCTTGGGGTGGGCGTCGTCCCGGGGATCGCCGGGGCCGGGCCCCAGCACCACGAGGTCGTACCCGTCCAGCGACGGCCTCTCGTCGTGGCGGCGCACGGTCACCGCCATGCCCAGGCTGCGCATCTGGTGGTCCAGCATCGACGTGAAGGTGTCCTCGGCGTCGACGACCAGCGCCCGCACCCCGGCCAGCCGCGGCAGGGCGGCCGTGCCGCAGCCGCGCCTGCCCAGCCAGAAACCGGCGATGTTCTCGTTGCGCCGCTCCAGCGCCTCGCGGACCTCCGGGCGGGTCCTGAGCCTGCCGCTATCGCCGGTGTCGAGCGCCGCGAGCAGGCCGGCGGTCTTCGCCCGGGTCTCCGCCACCTCCGACATCGGGTCGGAGTGGCGTACGAGTGTGGCGCCGACGCCGATGCGCGCCCGGCCGGTGTCGTCGATGTCGGCGGTCCGGATGAGGATGGAGGAGTCGAGGGTCTGCCGGCCGGCCTCGTCGTGCCCGATCAGGGCGACGACTCCGCTGTAGTACCCCCGGCCGTGCGGCTCGTGCCGGTCGATCACCCGGCAGGCGTTCTCCACCGGGCTGCCGGTGACGGTCGGGGCGAACATCGTCTCGCGGAGGATGTCGCGCACGTCCCAGGCGGTGTCGCCCTCGATGAAGTACTCGGTGTGCGCGAGCCGCGCCATCTCCTTGAGCCGAGGGCCCGTCACGCGGACGCCCGGCTCGCAGATCCGCGTCATCATCTTGAGTTCCTCGTCGAGGACCATGTAGAGCTCGTCGGACTCCTTGCGGTCGGCGAGGAAGTCCATCACCCCGTGCAGGGACGGCCCGGACTCCGGATACCGGTACGTGCCGCTGATCGGGTTCATGGTCGCGACGCCGTCCCGCAGCGTCACGTGCCGTTCCGGAGTGGCGCCCACGAACGTCCGCTCTCCGGTGTGGACCACGAAGGTCCAGTACGCGCCCGACTCGACCTCCAGCAGCCGCCGGAAGAAGGAGAGGGCGGAGGCGGGCGTGTAGTTCCCGATGTCGGCGACGAAGGACCGCTTGATGACGAAGTTCGCCCCCTCCCCCTCGCCGATCGCCTCCTTGACGACCCTGCGGACGAGCTCGGCGTAGTCGTCGTCGTCCACGTCGAAGTGCCCGCCGGAGACCGCGAAGGGCAGGTCGGGGATCCGGTCCAGGGCCGCGCCGACCGGCAGGGTGGCCTGCCGCGTCACCGTCATCGCGATGAGCGGGGCGCCGTCGTCGGCGCAGGCGAAGCCACGCTCCCGGACCTGCCGGTAGGGGACGACGACGAGCGCGTGGTGGCGGTCTCCCGCCCCCGGCTCCCCCTGTTCCGGCAGCGGGATGTCCGCGAGTTCGCTCAGGTGCGCGACCTCGCCGATCAGGACGTCCAGCAGGCCCGGGCCGGTCGCCTCCGGCCGGTGCAGCAGCGCGAAGGCCGGCGCCCGGAGGTCCAGCACGGCGTCGAGCAGGCCGCCTCCGCCGGTGTCCGAGCCGCTCCCGAGGCCGCCTTCGAGGCCGCTCACGAGAACACCTCCTTGGCCGTCAGGACGACCGCGCACCTCTCGGCCGCGTACTCGACCGCCATGCGGTGGTAGGCGGCGGTGAAGTCGGCGACGGCGTCGGCGACCAGGAAGGTCTGCAGGTCGTTGGTGAAGGCGTCGACCGCCGTCATCAACACCCCGACGTGGGCGTACACCCCGCAGACCACGAGCTGGTCGCGGCCGGCGCGCCGCATGCGCTCCAGCAGGTCGGACCGGAAGAACGCGCTGTAGCGCAGCTTGGTGAACATCCAGTCGCCGGGGGCGGGGGCGAGTTCGTCGACGACGAGCCGGTCCTCGGGGGCGCGGCGCATGCCGGGCCCCCAGAAGTCCTTGAGGAGTCCGCGCTGCTCCTCGCTCATGTCGCCGGGCTGCGCCGTGTAGCCGACCGGGACGCCGAGCGCCACGCTCCGGTCCCGCAGCAGCGCGACGTTCTGCACGAGTTCGTGCCTCGTCGGGTCGGCGAACGGCCTGACGAAGTATCGCTGCATGTCGTGGATCAGGAGTACGGCACGAGCGGGATCGGGCGTCCATCCGGCGGCGTTGGGAGGCAGCTCGCCCGCCGCCGGAAGGGGGTAGGGCTTGATTGCGGGTATGCCGGACATGGAAGTCCTTTCAGGTAGCCGTCGCGTCAGCCGCCCCAGGCGGAGATGACCGAGACCGCCTGCCAGAGGGTCAGCCGGGGGTCACAGAAGCTCGTGTAGCGGTCGCCCACCTGGGCGAAGCCGCTCTCGTCGGCGACGCATTCGGTCACGTCGTCGGGCGTGGTCTCCAGATGGAGGCCGCCGGGGACGCCGTCCGCGCTCTCGACCGCGGTGACGAACTCCCGGACCTCCTGTTGCAGGGCCGGCACGAGGCGGGTCTTGTGGCCCGACGGGGTGACCCGCGTGTTGCCGTGCATGGGGTCGCAGAGCCAGATGACGGGGTGTCCGGCGGATCTCACGGTCTCGACGAGCGGCGGCAGGGCGTAGGCCACCTGGTCGGCGCCCATCCGGGAGATGAGGGTGAGCCGGCCGGGCTCGCGTTCGGGGTCGAGCCGCTCGCACAGGCCGAGCAGTTCGTCCTTGCTCATCTTCGGGCCCACCTTGCAGGCGACCGGGTTGGCGACCTCGGCCAGCAGGGCGACGTGCGCGCCGTCCACCTGCCGCGTCCGCTCGCCGATCCAGGGCCAGTGCGTGGAGCCGAGGATCAGCCGTCCCGACGCGTCCCTGCGGAGCATCGGAACCTCGTAGTCGAGCAGCAGCGCCTCGTGGCTGGTCCACACGGGCGGGTCTATCCGGGATCGGGTGGACGATCCGCGCCAGCCGAGGTGCTCCATGATGTCGCTGGCCGCCATGTATCCGGTGAGTATCCGCAGCGGATCGGGCTGCCTGCTCTCGGCGGTCGGCTCCGGGCCGTTGACCATGTGTCCCCGGTACGCCGGGAGGGTGAGGTCGCCGACCTTCTCGGTGGAGCTCGAACGCGGCTTGGAGAACTGGCCGCCGATGCGGCCGGCCCTCAGCACGGGCTTGTGCGTGATCATCTTGAGCGCGCCGGCCAGCACGTCGAGGGCCGCGGACTTGCGGCTCACGTGCTCGGGCGTGCATTCCTCGGGGTTCTCCGCGCAGTCCCCCGACTGCACGACCAGGGAGTTTCCTGCGGCGACCTCCGCCAGGAGGGCGCGCAGGGCGCGCACGTCCGCCGGCCTGACGAGCGAGGGGCGGGAGGCGAGCACTTCCTTGACGCGCTGGACCTGCGAGACATCGCTCCACTCCGGCTGCTGCAGCGCGGCGCTCAGCCGGATGGCGGGCATCACGTCATCCACGGTTCTCCATGGGGTCGAGGCGCTCTCGGCGCCGTCGTCGTCGCCCGGCCGGGGACGGCTGGGGGGGTTGCCTGGCAGCCGCTGACGATCACGCGGCGGATGTGACCTAGGTGGGGATTCCCTCACGCCTGATCTCGGGCACGGGGATGTTCAGCGCGCGCAGTTGCTCGAACGGGTTCATGAACTCGCGCTGCAGCTTGATCTTCCCGTTCTCCAGCTGGAAGGAGTGCAGGAAGTGGTTCCGGTAGTGGCCTTCGGGGTAGCCGGGGAAGCGGATGGCGCCTTCGCCGTCGCACTCCACCCAGAAGAAGTTCGGGTCGTCCGTCTCGAAGATCTGGATGTTGGTCCAGACCCAGTCGGGGAAGCACTTCAGCGACCAGACGGCGTGCTCGCCGAGGCGGTCACGCCCGCGGATCGCGATCGGCTGCCCGGTGTCGTTGGTCCAGAGACCACCGACGCCGTCCTCGGTGAACAGCAGGTGCCGCCGCAGCCGATCCTCGCCTCTGGTGTTCATGTACTGCTCGACCGTCGCCCGGTTGATTTTCCGGAGTTCGGCCTCCGTGTCGCTTCCCGGAAAGTGAGTCGTCTCTGACACGATGAACCCTCCAAACCAATGCTGATTAATGGCGATATTTCACCCTGTGCCTTCTCCGCAGAAGCACCTCCGTTGCTTTTCCGATCACCCCGGGAAACCCCTGCGCACCATGTTCGCCAGGCTTTCCCACTCCTCTGATCTCCTGAGCACGACGGCGCGCACGAGCGGCATGCAATGGGCCGGAACCGCCTCGGCGATCTCCTTCCACTGGGCCGGGCCCACCTCCGTGGCCAGGAGCATCCGCAGCAGCAGCCGCCCGGACTCGGTCGCCCGCAGGGACGGATCACGCGCGAGTTTGCGCAGCACGGACGCCGTTTCCACCGCCTCCCCCGCCGGGCAGCCCGGCTGCCTCGGCTCGCCCCTGCGCCGGCTCTCCACGCGGGGGCGACGGGACTGCGCCGCCCGCGAGACCACTCCGGTCCGCGGCGCCGCGTCCTGGGCCGGCGCCGTCTCGCTTCGCGAGCCGCCGCCGGTCTCCTCCCTCGCGCGCAGCCGATCCGGGATCGGGTCCTGCCCGCGGTCGAGCCGCTCGCGTACGTCCCGGACGGTCCCCAGGGAGAGCCCGGTCTTCCTGGACAGCTCCCGGAGGGAGATCTCCGAGTTGGCCGCCAGCAGGGCGGCAGCGCTGCGACGCCCCTCGACGCTGCTGATCGGCCTGGACTTCCCGTCCCGGCCGACGCGGCTGAACTGCGCCTGCCCGCCGAGCCGCCGGCGCAGGACGCCGACGGTCTTGGCGCTCAGCCCCGCGCTCTCGGCCACCATCCGGTCGGACCAGTGCGGATGGGAGGCGATGATCCGCCCGGCCGCCTCCTTTCGCTCGTCGAGCGTCAGCGGCAGCCCGTGGCCGACGTTGAGCCGGACCGACAGGACGAACGCGTCGGCCTCGCTTCCGTCGAAGAACCGGACCGCGATCTCGTTCCTGCCCTTCAGCACGGCGGCGCGCAACCGGTGCATGCCGTCGATGACCCGCATCGTCGGCCGGTGAACGAGGAGCGGATCGAAGGCGCGATCCATCTCCGCGAGCATCCGGACGTGCGCCGGGTCCTCACGTCGCTTCCGCGGCGACAGCGAGGAGGTGAGATCGCGGACGGACACGATCTCCCACGGCAGGTGGCGCAGATCCGCCACATCGGGAAGGCGAGTTCCAAGTTCGCGATCGGTGTCGGCTGCGGTGTGAAGTGTCACTGCGGGGCCTTCCTATGAAGGAACAAGGGCAGGGGCGAATTCTTCACAGGAGCTCAACTGCGCTCAGCTTATGGTTCGGATGATTGCCATACCAGAGCAGAGGGAACAGATTCATGACAAGTCATCCATAATTTGGATATCGGTCTGCCCGCCCGCGACGGGACCAGGAAAAGTCGTCGAGGTATCGCAATCACGACATATAACGAAAAGCATGGCACGGCATGACCAACGTCATAGAGCCGTACCTGCCGTAAGGGATGACCGTTTCGATAAGCGTGCCGAGACCCGAGCGCAGGGCCCCGGACGACCCGGCGGGCCCCTGGTACACAACTTTCAGCGTCTCACCGGCCACCGATTTCGGACACCGTGCTCGATTTTCGGCACGGCGCGAAAGTATGAGCGGTCGATGCGAGGATAGTATGCACCTCGGGCGGCAGCCGGCCGGTGCGCTTCACGGCCGGAGAGGTCACCCGCGGTGCCCCTCCCCGTCACGTTGGTTCAAACGAACCGGCGAGAATAATCAGTACGGGCACTGACGTCTCCTTGTCAAACGTGCGTTCTCCATCTCCCCACCTATACGACGAACCGCGACGGTGAAAGGTGACCGATGAACGACCAGGCCCAATTGGCCGAGCACTTCGACCGATCCCGCGGGCATCTGCGCGGAGTCGCGTTCCGCATGCTGGGCAGCGCGGACGAGGCCGACGACGCGGTGCAGGAGACCTGGCTGCGCGCCTGCCGGGCCGACTCCGGCTCCGTCGACAACCTGACCGCCTGGCTCACGACGATCACCGGGCGGGTCTGTCTCGACATGCTGCGCTCACGCAGCCGCCGGCGTGAGGACTTCGCCGACCTGACCGAACTCGACATGCTGGCCCCCCACGAGGAGACCGCCGACCCGGCGGACGAGGCGGTGCTGGCCGACTCCGTCGGTCTCGCGCTGCTCGTGGTCCTCGACACGCTCGGCCCGGCAGAGCGCGCCGCCTTCGTGCTGCACGACCTGTTCGCCGTGCCGTTCGACGAGATCGCCGTGATCGTGGAACGCTCGCCGGCGGCGGCGAAGAAGCTGGCCAGCCGTGCCCGTCGCCGGGTGCACGACACGGCCGACGTCCCCTCCTCCGACCTGGTCAGGCAGCGTGTGGTGGTGGACGCCTTCCTGGCCGCCTCCCGGGCCGGCGACATCGACGCCCTGCTCGCGGTGCTGGCTCCCGACGTCGTACGCCGGGCGGACGCCGTCGCCCTGCGCGGACAGGCCAGGGCGCAGGCGGAGGTGCGGGGCGCGCGGGCGGTCGCCGAGGAGACGCGTACCAACATCCGCAGGGCGCGCTTCGCCTCGCCCGCTCTCGTCAACGGCGCCGTGGGGGCGGTGGTCGCTCCGTACGGACGCCTCCAGCTCGTCCTCGAGTTCGCCTTCTCCGGTGACCGCATCGCATCCGTCGACGTCATCGGTGACCCCGTTCGCCTGAAGGAGGTCCGGCTCGGTCTCGCCGACACCCCGGCCGTGGCCGCGTCGTCCGTACGGCGCCAGCTTTCGGCGCAGAGCGCGTGACGCCCGAAGACTGCCGGGAGGCATCGTGATCGTGAACCCGCGGCTCGCCGTGCTCTACGTCGGCGACCAGAGCAGGACCCTGGAGTTCCTCACCGGGACGCTGGGCTTCGAGATCGCGGCGGACGTCCCCCAGGGGGAGGGGCGCCGCTGGGTGGAGGTGCGCCCGCCGGGCGCGCAGACCTGCGTGGCCCTCGCCGCCGTCGAGCCCGAGATCCTGGAGGCGCTGGAGGCCCGCGCCGGACGGATGACGCACGGCTGGTTCGACTGCGACGACGTCGACGCCACCTGCCGGGACCTGCGGGCACGGGGCGTGGAGATCGTCGTGGCGCCGGAGGCCACTCCCTGGCGGGAGGGGGGCCGGTGGGCGCAGATCCGCGGCCACGACGGCAACCTGTACGGGCTGACGGAGCGAGGCCGCTGACCGCGGGTGGCAGGGGCGCGGGTGGTAACTGTGGGTTCTCCTCAGTTGCACACCCCGCCCGCCCCCTCGGTGCGGTTCAGCCGCCGGCCTCCCGCCGGAGCGGGCGCACCTCGCAGCGCACCCGCGCCCTGGCCCTGGCGTCGATCACGCCCACCGCCTCCTCCGTGAGCCCGGTCACCGCGGCGATGTCGGCGTACGAGAGCCCGAAACCATGGCGCAGCAGGAACACCGTCCGCTCGTCCCGGTCCAGCATGCCGAGTACGGCCGACAGGGCCGCCGTGACCGACTCGGCCAGTTGCAGATCGGGCTCGCCCCGCAGCGGCTCCGGCAGCCAGGGGCCGATGTGCTCCTCGCCGTTGGCCTGCGCGACCCGCAGGCGCGTCAGCGCCAGCACGGCGACCAGCCCGATGAGCGCGTTCGGGAACCCCGCCGAGCGGTCGCCCTGACCGGCCAGCCAGCGGGCCCGGGTCTCCTCGACCACGCGTGCGGCCTCCCCGCCGTCGCCGAGCATGCTGCGCGCCACCGCGTGGAGCAGAGCGGCGTGTTCCTCGAACGCCTGGAACGCGCAGTCCGCTTCGGCCGGCCCATCCGGATTACGCTCCATGCGCTCTCCTCGCAGTCGTGGTCCGATCTCCGGACGCCGCCCACGGGGCCGATAACCGTACGTCGCCGCCCGTGGCCCGCCCTGCCGGACACCTTTTCGCGCGGCGCCGCAACCCCCTGCGCCGCCCGATTCGACGATTTCCTCGTCGCCCGCAATTTACACCGGCGGAACCGCCACGCCCAGAATTACTCCCCCTCTCCTTTGCCGGCTCCCCTTGGCCGGCACTCCTTTGCAGACGGCCCCGGCGGGGCCCGCGGGAGCGCCGGACCGCTTCTTTCCCATTAAGACGAACGCGGCCCGCGGAATGTGACACGCGAACACGCGGTGAATTACCGGCGCAATGCGCATGTCACGTTCCGGCCCTCGGGATACGTCATTCTTTTGGCGGCTCGAACCGGCGGAACCTCTCCGCTCCCCACCGTGCCGCCTTCCGGCCGCACAGCGAGGTGAACAACTGATGGTCTTCGTCCCGGACGCGTCCCACGCCGATCCGAGCGCGTGGCGGATCGCCATGGACGCCAGTGAGGGAACGCTGTCGATGACGACGTCGAAGGGGCCCCGGCTCCTGCACGAACTGCCCTGTTTCCACGGCTCCTTCTATCTGAGCCCTCCCGGGCTGCTGGCGGGCTTCACGCTGCAGCTGCCGTTGCCGGTCTATCCGTCGTGGCTGCAGGAGGACGAGGCCCCCGTGCTCTTCTGGGAGTCGGTGGACCTCGAAACCGGCCACGCCCCCAACGAGGTCATGGGGAACGCCCGGCTGCGGCTCGGCAGGCGGGAGACCTCCGCGACCGTGTCCGCTCTGTGCACGGAGGTCCCGGTCGCCCACACCGGCCGCTCCTACCTGAAGATCGTGCTGGAGACCGTGTTCCCCTCGGTGAGCCTGCGCTGGCCGGCCGAGGCGTGGCAGCGGCTGCGGCCGGTGACGCTCAAGCTGTTCACCGAGATCCGCCCGGCCGACCCGCCCGAGCCGCGGTGGCCGGTGCCGGAGCAGCGGGACTGCTGAACAGGACCCTTGGGCAGCCGAATGTGGTCCGGGCCGGCCGGCCCGGACCACATCGGTCCTGAAGACGGGTCAGCGCGTCAGAGCGCGGTTCTGCCCGTCCGAAAGAGTGTCCGGAAGAGCGTCCGGAAGTGCGGCCTGCCCGTCCTCGCCGTGCGGGCCGCCGTTCGCTATCGGAACCTTCTCCCCGCCGTACGCCCTGGACATCCGCAGGCGCAGTCGGCCGATCGGCCCGCGCAGGCCCCTGGGAGGCACGGCCTCGTCGTACGGCAGCACCGGCACCGGTTCCCGGCCGCGCAGGTGCGCCTCGATGTCCTCCGCCGGCCGCGAGTGGACCTCGACGTACCGGCCGTCCGGCATTCGTTTGATCACCCCCGACTCCACGCCGTGCGTGAGCACCGCGACGTCGGAGCGCTGCAGGCCCAGGCAGATGCGGTAGGTGACCGCGTAGGCCAGGGCGGGCGCGACGAACACGAGGATCCGTCCGGCCCAGGTCGTCGTGTAGAGGCTCACGCGGAAGTTCGCGGAGATGATGTCGTTGCCGCCGAACAGCCACAGCACGCCGTAGAACGCGATGGCCGCCATGCCGATCGAGGTGCGGTGCGGGTTGTCGCGCGGCCGGTCCGCGAGGTGGTGCTCGCGGTGGTCACCGGTGATCCACCGTTCCAGGAACGGGTAGAGGGCCATTCCGACGACGATGATCCCCAGCGGCACCAGCGCGGGGATGACCACGCTGAGCGGGACCGTGCCGGCCTGCGAGGTGCCGAAGAGGTTGACCTCCCAGGCGGGCATGATGCGCAGCGCCCCTTCGAGGAAGGCCAGGTAGAAGTCGGGCTGCGAGCCGGCCGAGATGTCGGCGGGGGTGTACGGCCCGTACAGCCAGACCGGGTTGATCTGCGCGAACGTGCCGAGCCCGGCGATCACGGCGAACGTGAACAGGAAGAACGCCCCCGACTTCGCCATGAAGGCCGGGTAGAAGGGCGCGCCGACCACGTTGCGGTTGGTCCGCCCCTTGCCGGGGAACTGCGTGTGCTTCTGCACCCACATCAGGATCAGGTGCGCGGTGACCAGCGCCAGGATCAGGCCGGGCAGGAGCAGGATGTGGATCGAGTAGAAGCGGGAGATGACGTCCTCACCCGGATACTCGCTGCCGAACAGGAAGAAGTTGAGGTAGGTGCCGACCACCGGCAGTCCGATGACCACCCCCTGGGTGACCCGGAGGCCGGCGCCGGACAGCAGGTCGTCGGGCAGGGAGTAGCCGGTCAGGCCCTCGAACAGCGCGACGGAGAGGATCACCACGCCGATGATCCAGTTGAGCTCGCGCGGCTTGCGGTAGGCGCCGGTGAAGAAGACCCGCAGCGCGTGCGCCATCATGCCGCCGATGAAGACCAGCGCGGACCAGTGATGGATCTGCCGGATGAGCAGGCCGCCCCGGACCTCGAAGCTGATGTCGAGCGTGGACGCGTACGCCTCGGACATCGCCACCCCCTTGAGCGGGGCGTACGTGCCGTTGTAGACGATCTCCCCCATGCTCGGCTTGAACCAGAACGTCAGGAAGGTGCCCGTAAGCAGCAGGATGACGAACGAGTACAGCGCGATCTCGCCGAGGAGGAAGGACCAGTGGTCGGGAAATATCTTGCGCAGGTTGCGTCTGGCGAAGCCGCCCGCGCCCAGGCGGTCGTCCAGGAATGTGGCCGGCCCGGCGATGCGCTCGGGCACGGTTCTCAGTTCACTCAAAGGTGGCCTCCGTTCTCCCTGGCCCGCGCCTCCGCGTCGCCGCGCTCCCAGTAGCTGGGGCCGACCGGGGCGGCGAAGTCGCCCAGTGCGACGAGGTAGCCCTCCTCGTCGACGCCGACCGGCAACTGCGGCAGCGGCCGGGCGGCGGGGCCGAACACGACCCTGGCCCCGTCGGCGGCGTCGAAGGTTGACTGGTGACACGGGCACAGGATGTGGTGGGTGGTCTGCTCGTACAGCGCCGCGGGGCAGCCCACGTGCGTGCAGATCTTGGAATAGGCGACGATCCCGTCGTGGGTCCAGTTCGGATCGGTGCCGGGTTTCAGCTCCTCCGGACGGAACTTGATTAGGATCACCGTCGCCTTGGCGAGGACGTTCAGGTCGTGCTCGTAGCCCTGGGGGACGACCGACAGGATGCCTCCGGGCGAGTTGAAGTCGGCCGCGCGGATTGGCTGTCCGGTGCCCTCGACGACGAGGCGCAGCGGCTTGCCGTCCTCGGTCCGCTCTCCCCAGACCGTGTGCCGCAGCTTCCGGTGGAGCTGCGCGGCGGGCGCGCCGGTGGTGTCGAGGTCGCGCAGCAGCACCAGCGGCGCCAGGCCCAGCGGCGCCGCCGCGAGCAGCAGGGTGCGGCGCAGCAGGCGGTGCCTGACGATGCCGCTCTCCGCGGCGCCGCGCACGAACGTGGCCGCGACCTCGGCCCGCACCTCCTCGGGTGAGGCCATGGGGTGGCGCCGCTGGACCAGCTCGTACTTCGGCATGATCTGGCGTACCCAGATCACGATCCCCGAGGCCAGCGCCAGCAGCGCCAGCGTCAGCGTCCCGCCGAGGGCGACGTGCGAGGAGCCCGTCGCGCTCAGGCCGCCGACCTGGAGCCGGACGTAGGTCACGAGGAAGGCCACGAGGGCGGCGAACGCCAGCAGGAAGCACAGCGCCGCGATGCGCTCCGCCCTGCGGGCCGTCCGTTCGTCCTGCGGAACGACGCCGACGACGCCGGGAACGGCGGGAAGGTCGGTCCCCTCGTCCGCCGCGTCCGGACGCGCGGACGCGGCGCCGGACGAAGCACCGGGCAAGGGGGCGCCGGTTGAGGGAGCGTCGGTCAAGGGGGTGCCGAGGACGCGGGCGGGCGTCCGCCGGTCCGGGCGCGGGCGCCCCTCAGGCCACCCCTCCGGACGTCCGGTCTCGTGCTCGTTGTCCGTCATGACGAAAGTCGCTTCTCTCGCGGCCCGTCAGCCCGCGGCGCGGACAGGCCTGGGTCTTCCGGGTCGCCGGCCCTCGACGCCCCCGAGCTTGTCCTGGTTCGCGATGATCCAGATCCGGGTGACGCGGTCGGCGGCGAGGTCGACGTCGACCACGATCACGGCGATCGGCTCGTCCCCCGCGGTGATGAGCGCCGCGGGCCCGCCGTTGACGTCCACGACGGATCCGCTCCCGATGTCGTCCCCCATGTCGTCGGTCTCCGCGACCGCGGCGCTCTCCGGGCGCAGGACCCGGCGCAGACCGCGGACGAGCAGACGGCCGACCTTCTCCGCGCCCTCGACCCGGTTCCTGGCCACGCCGCGGCGGCCGTTCCCGTCGATGCACAAGGTGACCTCGGGCGCGAGCAGATCGAGCAGCGCCCGCAGGTCGCCGCCCAGGCAGGCGGCCAGGAAGCGCTCCGTCACCCGCCTGCGGACGTCGTGGTCCTGCCGGAACCGGGGCCGCCTCTCACGTACGTGCGAGCGGGCGCGGCGGGCGAGCTGCCGCACCGCGGCCTCGGACCGGCCGACCATCACCGCGATGTCGGCGAAGGAGAAGTCGAACGCCTCCCGGAGCACGAACACCACCCGCTCCAGCGGGGAGAGGGTCTCCATCACCACGAGCATGGCCACGGAGACCGAGTCGGCGATCTCCGCGCCGTCCTCGATCGCGGGGCCGGTCGGCAGCGGCTCGGGCAGCCACTGCCCCACGTACGCCTCCCTGCGGGCCTTCGCCCACCGCAGCCGGTCGAGGGCGAGCCTCGTCGTGATCTGAACGAGGAAGGACCGTGGGTCGGCGATCCTGGCGTGGTCGACGCGGTCCCACCGCAGCCACGCCTCCTGGACGACGTCCTCGGCGTCGGTCACGCTGCCCAGCACCCGGTACGCCACCCCGAAGAGCAGCTCGCGGCTGCTCTCGAAACTGGCGACCGGCGCGGGCTGCCCCTCGGTCACCGCGGGCATCTGGCCTCCTTGTCTCCGCCTCCCCTATAGAGACGCGCCGGAGGCACGAGACGTGACACGGGCGGCCAGGGGTGCGAGGCCGCCGGAGAGGCCGACACGCAGGGGACTTCTCCGCCTATTGCCCTTTTCGTGATCTGCACCACTCTTGACCTTCCAACACAGGCGGGTATAAACAAATACGAAACAACATCGAAACGGCGGTGAACCAACACGATGTACGCCGAGGAGCGGCAGCAGGAGATCCTGCGGGTGGCGCGGGACGCCGGCCGGGTCGACGTGGTGACGCTGGCCGACCGGTTCGGCGTCACGACGGAGACGATCCGCCGCGACCTGACCGCCCTGGAGCGCGCGGGCGTCCTGCGGCGCGTGCACGGCGGCGCCATCCCGGTCGAGCGCCTGGGGTTCGAGCCCGCCCTGGCCGCCAGGGACGAGGTGATGACGGCCGAGAAGGAACGCATCGCCAAGGCCGCCCTGGCCGAGCTTCCGCAGGACGGCGCCGTGGTCCTCGACGCGGGCTCCACGACGAGCCGGCTCGTGCAGGCGCTGCCGCCGGACCGCGAGCTCACCGTCGTCGTGAACTCGCCTCCACTGGCCACCATGCTGGCGACCCGTCCCAACCTGACCGTGCTCATGCTGGGCGGCCGGGTGCGCGGCCGGACGCTGGCGACCGTGGAGGACTGGGCCATCCAGCAGTTGTCGCAGCTCAACGTGGATGTGGCGTTCATGGCGACCAACGGCTGCTCGGTGGCCAAGGGCCTGACGACCCCCGACCCGGCCGAGGCGGCGATCAAACGGGCGATGATCGC
Organism: Microbispora triticiradicis; assembly: GCF_005864065.1. NCBI lineage: Bacteria > Bacillati > Actinomycetota > Actinomycetes > Streptosporangiales > Streptosporangiaceae > Microbispora > Microbispora triticiradicis. Next base: position 186,975 of record NZ_VANP01000006.1, read on the forward strand.
CTGCGCCGACCGCGCCGTCCTGCTGGCCGACCACACGAAGTTCTCCGCCACCTACCTCGCGCGTTTCGCGACGCTCCGCGAGATCGACGTCGTCATCACCGACACCGGGATCGACCCCGACCTCGCCGCCGCGCTGGCCGCCGCCGGACCGGAGGTGGTTCGCGCGTGATCCTCACGCTGACCCTGAATCCGAGCCTCGACCGCACGATCGAGGTCGGCGCGCTCACCCGCGGCGCGGTCATCCGCGCCGCCGCCACCCACCTCGACCCCGGCGGCAAGGGCGTCAACGTCTCACGCGCCCTGCTGGCCAACGACGTGCGGTCCTGCGCGGTCATCCCGTACGGCGGCAGCGAGGGGCGCCGGCTCCTCGACCTGCTGTCCGCGGAGGGCATCGACATGGTCCCCGTCCCGGTCGAGGGCCCCACCAGGTCGAACGTCGCCATCGCCGAGCCCGACGGCACGGTCACCAAGGTGAACGAGCCGGGGACCGCGCTGACCCCCGCCGAACTGGACACGCTGGCGGGCGCGGTGCTCGACGCCGCCCGGTCGGCCGACTGGGTGGTCGCCTCGGGCAGCCTTCCGCCGGGCGTCCCGATCGACGTGTACGCCGGGCTGGGCCGCCGGTTCGCCGGCGCCGGCATCAACCTCGCGGTCGACACCAGTGGCCCCGCCCTCGTGTCCGCCGTGAGCGCCGGCCCGGCCCTGGTCAAGCCCAACCGCGACGAGCTCGCCGAGGCCACCGGCACGTCGATCGCCCACGTCGGCGACGTGCTCGACGCCGTCGGCAAGCTGCGCGCGATGGGCGCGCGATCCGTCCTGACCAGCCTCGGCGCCGACGGCGCACTGCTGGTCGAGGACGACGACCGGGTCTGGTACGGCGAATGCGCGGTCGAGGAGCCACGCAGCAGCGTGGGCGCGGGAGACGCGCTGCTGGCGGGCTTCCTCGCTGCCGGGGCCCGCGGCGGCACCGCCCTCGCCGAGGGCCTGGCCTGGGCCGGCGCGGCCGTGGGGCTGCCCGGCAGCCGGATGCCCGGTCCGGCCGACATCGACCGCACGCACGTCCGGATCGGCTCCCCCGACCCGGCCCGCCAGCTCTGCCCCTACTGACCGCCTCCACCGAACCCGCCTCCACCGAACCCGCGCCCACCGCATCGGCCCCGCCGACCCGCCCGCTCCGCCCACTCTGCCCCTGCTGATCCACTCGCTTCGCCCGGGGACGACGGCGACCCGAGAACCCCCCAGCCGGCCCGCCAGGCCGGTCGCCCGGAAGGAGCATGTCCATGGCCACGCCCTATACCCCCACCGTCCACGGCACCGGTGTGCGGGCCACGATCCAGCGTTTCGGCGGCCATCTCGCCGGAATGATCATGCCGAACATCGGGGCGTTCATCGCCTGGGGCCTCATCACGGCCCTGTTCATCCCGACCGGGTGGATACCGAACAAGACACTCGCCGAACTGGTCGGCCCGATCATCGGCACCCTCCTTCCCGTCCTCATCGGCTACACCGGCGGCCGGATGGTCCACGCCCAGCGCGGCGCGGTCGTCGGCGCCGTCGCCACCATGGGCGTCGTCGTCGGGGCGGACGTGCCGATGTTCCTCGGCGCGATGGTCATCGGCCCGCTGGCCGCGCTGGTCCTGAAGTACGCCGACCGGTTCACCGCCGAACGGACCAGGGCCGGCTTCGAGATGCTGGTCGACAACTTCACCGCCGGCATCGTCGGCGCGGTCATGGCGATCGCCGGGGTCCTCGCCATCGGCCCGATCGTGGAGAAGGTCACCGAGGTCGCGGGCGACGGCGTGTCGTGGCTCGTCTCCCACTCGCTCCTGCCGATCGCGTCGGTCATCATCGAGCCGGCCAAGGTGCTGTTCCTCAACAACGCGATCAACCACGGCGTGCTCGGGCCGCTGGGCGTCGCGGAGTCGGTCAAGCACGGCAAGTCGATCCTGTTCATGCTGGAGTCCAACCCCGGCCCGGGCCTCGGCCTGCTGATCGCCTACCTGCTGTTCGGCCCGAGGTCCCTGCGTCCGAGCACCCCCGCCGCCATGATCATCCACTTCTTCGGCGGCATCCACGAGATCTACTTCCCGTACGTGCTGATGAAGCCGCGCCTGATCCTCGCGGTGATCGCCGGTGGCGCCTCCGGTGTGCTCACCTTCCTGGTCACCGGGGCCGGCCTGGTGGCGACGCCGTCGCCGGGCAGCATCTTCGCCTACATGGCGGTGACCCCGAAGGGCGGCTGGTTCGGGGTGATCGCCGGGATCGTGGTCGCGACGGCCGTCTCCTTCGCCGTGGCCGCCGCCCTGCTGGGCTTCGGCCGCGCCAACGGCGACCAGGGACCGGCACCGGACGCGATCCGGACCGACGCGGGCGACACCGGCCACGTGGACGACAGCCACCCGGACGACATCGACGGCACGAGCACCGAGAAGCGCGACCCAACCGGCGAGACGGCGGCCGAGAGCGTGCCCGCCACCAAGGAGGCGTAGAACGTGTCCAGCATCCAGGGCAAGGACGTCCGCAAGCTCATCGTGGCGTGCGACGCGGGCATGGGCAGCAGCGTCATGCTCGCGAGCACCCTGCGCAGGCAGCTCAAGGGCACCGAGGTCACGGTGGAGCACACCCCGGTCAACTCGATCCCCGGGGACGCCGACGTGGTCGTCTGCCACGCCGGGCTCGCCGACCGGGCCAGGGCGAGCGCCCCCGGCGTCGCGCTCGTGCCGTTCCAGGTCTTCATCGGCGACCCGGCCGTGACGCGGGTCGTCGACGCGATCAGGAACGGGGGCACGATCGATGGCTGACCGGGCCACGGCCCCGCTCCCCCTCGACCCCCGCGCCGTACGGACGGCCGCGGCCGCCGCGGACGTCGAGGATGCCGTCCGGCAGTGCGGAGCGGTCCTCCAGGAGGTCGGCGCGGTGGACGGGACCTACGCCGAGGCCATGCTCGAACGCGAGCGGTCGATCTCGACGTACGTCGGCGAGGGCGTGGCCATCCCCCACGGCACGCTGACGTCGAAGGAGGCGGTCCGCCACGACGCCGTCTGCGTGCTGCGCTTCCCCGAGGGCGTCGACTGGCACGGCGAGCGCGTGACGGTGTGCGTCGGCATCGCCGCACGCGGGGACGGCCACCTGCGGCTGCTGTCGTCGCTCGCCCGCATCCTGCTCGACCCGGACCGCGCCGCGGCCCTGCGCGCGGCGACCGAGGTCGACGAGGTCATCGGCCTGCTGCAACCGGACGGAGAGGAAGACCCGGAGTGAAAGTCGCCCGATTCCACGCCCCCGGAGACATCCGGCTGGAGGAGGTGCCCGAGCCCGTCGCCCGCCCCGGCGAGGTCAAGATCCGCGTGCGCAACTGCTCGACGTGCGGCACGGACGTGAAGATCTACCGGTTCGGGCACCACCACATCAGGCCGCCCCGGGTGATGGGCCACGAGATCGCCGGAGAGATCGTGGAGCTCGGCGAGGGCGTGACCGGCTGGAGCCCGGGCGACCGGGTGCAGGTGATCGCGGCCATCCCCTGCGGCGAGTGCGAGGAGTGCCGCCGGGGCCACCGCACGGTCTGTCCGAATCAGGAGTCGATGGGCTACCACTACGACGGCGGCTTCGCGCAGTACATGGTCGTGCCGGCCAAGGTGCTCGCCGTGGACGGGCTCAACCGCGTCCCCGACGGAGTGGGGTTCGCCGAGGCGTCCCTCGCCGAGCCGCTCGCCTGCGTGCTCAACGGGCAGGAACTGGCCCGCGTCGGCGAGGGAGACGACGTGGTCGTCGTCGGCTCGGGCCCGATCGGCTGCCTGCACGTGCGGCTCGCCCGCGCCCGCGGCGCGGGCCGGGTGTTCCTCGCCGACCTGAACGCCGAGCGTCTCGCCATGGCCGCCGGGCTCGTACGGCCGGACGCGGCGATCTGCTCGGGAGAGACCGACGTCGTGGACGAGGTGCTCAAGCTGACCGGCGGCCGGGGCGCCGACGTGGTGATCACGGCGGCGGCCTCCGGGGCGGCCCAGCAGCAGGCGTTGCAGATGGCCGCGCGGCAGGGCCGGATCAGCTTCTTCGGCGGGCTGCCGAAGGACGACCCGATCATCGCCTGCGACTCCAACCTCGTGCACTACCGGGAGCTGACCATCGTCGGCGCGAACGGATCGAGCCCGGCGCACAACGCCCGCGCCCTGCGGCTCATCGCCGACGGAGCGGTGCCGGTCGCCGACCTGATCACCCGTCGCCTCGGCCTGGACGAGGTCATGGACGCCATCGACGTCGTCGCCCGCGGCGCCGCGATCAAAGTCACCATCGAGCCCTGAAGCCGAGCCCTCAAGCTCTGACCTGAAACCGAGCTATATGGAAGGAATGCGATGCCGGAAAGGACAGTGACGGTCGCCTCGCGCTCCGGCCTGCACGCCCGCCCCGCCAAGATCTTCGTCGAGGCGGCGGCGCGGCAGCCGGCGCCCGTGCGCATCCGGGTCGGCGACGGCGACGCCGTCCCCGCCAACAGCATGCTGGGCGTGCTGACGCTCGGGGCCAGGCACGGCGCGGAGGTTACTTTGGAGGCCGAAGGGCCGGGAGCGGAGGAGGCCCTCACCGCCCTCGCGGACCTGCTGGCCCGCGACCTCGACGCCGAAGGCGCCGCCTAGGCCGGGGCCCGCTTCACCTGAACGACGGGTGGGGCCACCCTCCCGCGCCGCACTTCCGCAGGGGTGCCCGCCGTACGCGCCGATGGCTGACGCGCTCCCCTTCGGGGAGACTGGGGCGCGGGAGGGAGGAGCTGCGGATGGCGGCATCGGCACGGCTGACAGCGGACCCCGGCGAGAAACGCGGCGAGCGGGAGGAGGCGCGGTACGTCCGGCGGCGACCGGCTCCCCCGCTGCGTCCGCTGGTCGCGTGGTACAGCGGCTACCGCGACGCCGGCATCCCGCCCGGGACCCATCGCGGCCTGCCCTCGCCGTACCTGACCATGATCGTCACGCTCGACGACCCGCTCGTCGTCGCGGCGCATCCCGATCCCCGCACTCCGGCGAGGTCGTACGACACGCTGGTGGGCGGGTTGCACACCGCTCCGGCGATCGTCACGCACGACGGGCGGCAGTCGGGGGTCCAGCTCGCCCTCACGCCGCTCGGCGCGCGGGCCCTGCTCGGCCTGCCGGCCGGGGAGCTGTCCGGGCTCGACCTGGACGGCGCCGACGTCCTCGGCGCACTCGCGGGCGAACTGCGCGAGCGCCTGCTGGAGGCGCCCGGCTGGGACGGGCGCTTCGCGGCCCTCGACGCGGTCCTGTCCCGGCACACCCGTCCCACGCGGGAGCGGCCGTCCGAGGTGACCTGGGCGTGGCGGCGGATGCTGGCCGCCGGCGGCCGGGTCACCGTGTCCGGTCTCGCCAGCGAGGCGGGCTGGAGCACCCGTCACCTCAACGGCCGGTTCCGGGAGGAGATCGGCCTGTCCCCCAAGGAGGCGGCGCGGGTCGTCCGGTTCGACCGGGTCCGCCGCCTGCTCCAGAGCGCGGCGGCGTCCGGGCGGCGGCTCACGCTGGCCGACGCGGCGGCCGAGTGCGGGTTCTACGACCAGGCGCACCTCGCCCGCGAGTTCCGGAGCCTCGCCGGATGCTCCCCCAGCCGGTGGCTGGCCGAAGAGGGGGTGCCGTTCCGAAACGTCCAAGCCCTGGCCGGGGACGGACGGCCAGACTCGGCGGCATGAACGACACCACACCAGCACCTCAGGTCTGGCCCACGCTGCGGGCCAGGGACGCCCGCGCGTTGATCGCCTTCCTCGTCGAGGCGTTCGGCTTCGAGGAGACCGCCGTGTACGGCGAGGGCGACCGGGTCGGCCACGCCCAGCTCTCCTGGCCGCCCGGCGGCGGGATCATGCTGGGCAGCGTCCGCGAGACGCCGGACGACAAGTGGAACCTCACCCCCGGCACGTTCGGCGCGTACGTCGTGACCGACGAGCCGGACGCGTTGTTCGCCCGGGCGACCGCCGCGGGGGCGCGCGTCGTCCAGGAGCCGTACGACACCGACTACGGGTCCCGCGACTTCGTGGTCCGCGACCCGGAGGACAACCTGTGGTCGTTCGGCACCTACCGCGGCGAGCCGCGCGTGAAGGGCTGACCACTCTCCGCCGCCCCGCCGGGTACTACCCGGCGGGGCCGGACCGATCTCCGTCCCCGTGAATACCCAGTCGAAAACCGGATATGGAGGCATTGACAAGGACTAACAGTTCAAACGTGATCTGAGAGGAGCCGTCCCATGACGGACGTGTCGAGCAGGGGGCCGGAGCCCGGAGACGAGCGCCCGGTGCTGACCAACCGTCAAGGGCACCCGGTCTACGACAACCAGAACCAGCGGACGGTCGGCGCACGCGGCCCGGCCACCCTCGAGAACTACCAGTTCCTGGAGAAGATCAGCCACTTCGACCGGGAGCGCATCCCGGAACGGGTGGTGCACGCGCGCGGCGCCACGTCGTACGGCTTCTTCGAGGCGTACGGGACGTGGGGCGACGAGCCGATCGCCCGGTTCACGAGGGCGAAGCTGTTCCAGGAGGCCGGCAAGCGCACCGACGTGGCCGTGCGGTTCTCGACGGTGATCGGGGGGCGGGACTCGTCGGAGGCCGCCCGCGATCCGCGCGGATTCGCCGTGAAGTTCTACACCGAGGACGGCAACTGGGACCTCGTCGGCAACAACCTCGCGGTGTTCTTCATCCGTGACGCCATCAAGTTCCCCGACGTGATCCACGCGCTCAAGCCGGACCCGGTGACGTTCCGGCAGGAGCCGAACCGCATCTTCGACTTCATGTCGCAGACGCCCGAGACCATGCACATGCTGGTCAACCTGTTCAGCCCCCGGGGCATCCCGTCGGACTACCGGCACATGCAGGGGTTCGGGGTCAACACGTACAAGTGGGTGAACGCCGAGGGCGAGACCCGCCTCGTGAAGTACCACTGGATGCCCAGGCAGGGAGTCCGCAGCATGACGGCCGAGGACGCCGCCCGGGTCCAGGCCCACGAGCTGGGACACGCGACCAAGGACCTCCGCGAGGCGATCGACCGCGGCGACTACCCGGAATGGGAGCTGCTCGTCCAGACGATGAGCGACGAGGAGCACCCCGAGCTGGACTTCGACCCGCTGGACGACACCAAGGTCTGGCCGGAGGAGATCTTCCCGGCCAAGCCCGTCGGCCGCATGGTCCTCGACCGCAACGTGAGCAACAACTTCGCGGAGAACGAACAGATCTCCTTCGGCACCGGCGTCCTGGTCGACGGGCTGGACTTCTCCGACGACAAGATGCTCGTGGGCCGTACGTTCTCCTACAGCGACACCCAGCGCTACCGCGTCGGGCCGAACTACCTGCAGCTGCCGGTCAACCAGGCCAAGAACGCCAACGTGCGGACGAACCAGCGCGACGGCCTCATGACCTACCGGCAGGACCAGGCGGGCGAGAACCCGCACGTCAACTACGAGCCCTCGATCACCGGCGGGCTGCGCGAGGCGCGGTTCCCGACGCACGACGAGCAGGGCCCGGAGATCGTCGGCAGGCTCACCCGCAAGCGCATCCCGCGGACCAACGACTACAGGCAGGCGGGCCAGCGCTACCTGCTCATGGAGCAGTGGGAGCGCGACGACCTGGTGGAGAACTTCGTCACCATGCTGTCGCAGTGCGTGCGTCCCATCCAGGAGCGCATGGTCTGGCACCTGCTGCTGGTCGAGGACGACCTCGGGCTGCGCGTCGGCGAGGGCCTCGGCATCACGCCGGACGACGTCAAGCACCTGGAGCCGCTGGCGAGCCAGGACCTGACCGACGAGGACAGGCAGCGCCTGTCCAGCCTGGGCAAGAACGGCCCGCGCGACGTCTCCGGCCTGAAAATGACGCACTGCGTCCCGGACGAGCGGGCCGAGGTGCCCGCCATGTGACACCCGCACAACGGGGGGAAGGGGCCCGGCTCGGCATCCCGAGCCGGGCCCCGGCACGCCGGCGGCCTCGAAGGTCGCTAACCTACGGGGAGGCCGAGGATGTCGAGGAGTGTGCGACTGTGGGCGTTGCTGGTGCTTTTTTCCAGGCGTACGGCGAGCAACCCGCCGGGATCTGGCACGCGCCCGGCAGGGTGAACCTGATCGGCGAGCACACCGACTACAACGACGGCTTCGTGCTGCCGTTCGCGGTGCCGTGGGGCGTCACCGCGGCCGTGCGCCCCCGCGAGGACCTCACCGTGCGGATCGCGTCCCTCCAGGCGCCCGGCGGGGAGCAGGCGCTGGACGACCTCGACCGGGCCGACGGCTGGGCACGCTACCCGGCCGGGGTGGTCCAGGTGATGCGCGGCGCCGGCCTGCCGGTCCGCGGCGCGGACATCATGATCGACGGCGACGTGCCCACGGGCGCCGGGCTGTCGTCCAGCGCCGCGCTGGAGGTGTCGGTCGGGCTCGCCCTGAACGACCTGTACGGTCTGGGCCTGCAGCCGATGGAGCTGGCCAAACTGTGCCAGAAGGCCGAGAACGAGTTCGTCGGCATGCCCTGCGGGATCATGGACCAGGCGGCCTCCGCGCTCGGCCGGGAAGGGCACGCGCTGTTCCTCGACTGCCGCTCGCTGGCGAGCCGAGCCGTTCCGTTCGACCTGTCGGCGTACGGCCTGCAGATCCTCATCATCGACACCGGCGTCCACCACGAACTGGCCGACGGGCAGTACGCGAGGCGACGCCAGGACTGCGAGAACGCGGCCAAGCGCCTCGGCGTCGCGTCGCTGCGGGACGTCACCGACCTCGCCGGGGCGCTGTCCCGGCTGAGCGGCGACGAACGGGCCCGCACCCAGCACGTCGTCACCGAGAACCACCGGGTGGAGGCCGTCATCGGGCTGCTGCGCGCGGGAGCCGTACAGGAGATCGGCGCCCTGCTGAACGCCTCGCACCTGTCGCTGCGGGACCAGTACCAGGTCTCCTGCCCGGAACTGGACGTCGCGGTCGAGAGCGCGGTCCGCGGCGGCGCGCGGGGGGCGCGGATGACCGGCGGCGGCTTCGGCGGCTCGGCCATCGCGCTCGTCGCCGACGACCGGGTGGACCGGGTGCGGACCACGGTCGAGCAGGCCTACGCCGAACGCGGCTGGGCGGCGCCGACCTTCCTGCCGGCCACCCCCGCCGCCGGCGCCCACCGCGTTCGCTGACATCACACGGGGTACGTCGCTCCCGCTCAGGTGAGGGGCGGAAACCGCGGGTCCCGGCGTTCGAGGAAACTCGCCACCCCCTCCGCGAAGTCCGGCCGGCGGAACGACTCCATCATCAGCCGTACGGCCTCGTCCCTGGCCTCGTCGAGCCCCGCCTGCCAGCCGCCCCATATCTGCCCCTTGATCACGGCCATCGAGGCGGGCGAGCACTGAGTGGACAGCTCCTTCGCGTACGAGACCGCCTCGACGAGCAGCCGGTCCCCCGGCACGGCGCGTGCGGCGAGTCCCATGGCGCACGCCTCCGCGCCGGTGAAGACCCGGCCGGACAGCAGCAGGTCCATCGCCTTGGCCTGTCCCGCCAGTCGCGGCAGGATCCAGCCGAGGCCGTACTCGGCGATGAGCCCGCGCCGGGAGAACGCCGTCATCCACGTGGCGTCGTCGGCGGTGACGACCACGTCGCACACGAGCGCGTGGACCATCCCCAGACCGGCGCACGCGCCGTTGACCGCGGCGACGACAGGCGTACGCAGGGTGGTGGGGAAGGTGATGGGCCGGGGGTCCTGCTCATCCGCGTAGTCGCCGGACCGGATGGCCGTCAGGTCCGCGAAGTCGGCCCCGGAGCAGAAGCCCTTTCCCGCCCCGGTGACCACGATCGCCCGTACGGACGGGTCGCGGTCGGCCTCCTCCAGCAGGTCGAAGTAGCACCGTCCCATCTCGGCGGTCCAGGCGTTCAGCCGTTCCGGCCGGTTGAACGTCAGGATCCGCACACCACCGTCGTCCTCGGACAGCACCACCATCGGACCCTCCTGTGCGCGCGAACCTTCACCCGAACAAGGTTCTACACCACGGGAGGGCGGTGGATGTGGACCGAATTCGATGACCACCCTGGGCCCGGCCACCCTCCCAGCCGCGTGATGACCGGGTGGTCACCAGGGGACGACGCCCTCGTCGTCGAAGAAGCCGCCGCGCGGGCCGTCGTCCGGCAGGGTGGCGAGCCGGATCGCGATCGCGGCGCCCTGCTCGGGCGTCCGCGGCGCGTTGAAGCCGGTGAAGTCGGTGGCCACGTAGCCCGGGCAGCAGGCGTTCACGATGATCTTCGTGTCGGCGAGCCGGCGGGCGTACTGGGTCGTGATGCCGTTGAGCATCGTCTTCGACGGCGCGTACGCGGCCAGGATCGGGCCGGTCTGCAGCGTCAGCGAGCCCATGTTGCTCGACACGTTGACGATGCGCGGTGAGTCCGCGCGGTGGAGCAGCGGGAGCATCGCGTTCGTCACCCGGACGACCCCGAAAACGTTCGTGTCGAGGACGGTGCGCACGACGTCGAGGTCGAGCGTCGTCGGATCCTGCGCGCCACCGTCCATCCGGCCGGAGATGCCCGCGTTGTTGACGAGCACGTCGAGCCGGCCCGCCGTGCGCTCGATCGTCTCCGCCGCCGCGGCGACGCTGTCATCGGAGGTGACGTCGAGCGCGACCCCGAACGCGTCGACGCCTGCCGCACGCAGCCGCTCGACGGCCTCCTTGCGCCTGACATCGTCGCGCGCGCCCACCGCCACCGTGAAGCCGATCGCCCCGAGACCCTGTGCGATGGCGAAGCCGATCCCCTTGTTCGCGCCGGTCACCAGCGCGGTCTTCCTGTCGTTCACGCGATCCATGCTCGCGAGCCGCACGCTCATCGTCCAACACCGTCTGAGTGGGCTGTGATACTCGGCAGGTATCAGCCGGTAGGCTCCGCCCGTGGACGACCTCGAGACCCGCGAGCTCCGGTACTTCGTCGCCGTCGCCGAGGAACTGCACTTCGGACGCGCCGCCGACCGGCTCGGGATCGCACAACCGCCGCTCTCCCGCGCGATCGGCCAACTGGAGCGGCGGCTCGGTGTCCGGCTCCTCGATCGGAACCGTCGTGGAGTGGCGCTGACCGACGCCGGCCGGGTGCTGCTCCGCGAGGCCGGCACGGCCCTCGACGCGGTGGCGGCCGCCGCGCGCCGGACGCGGCGAGCCGGGGACCCGAAGCGGCCGCTGGTGCTCGCGTCGAAGGCCGGGGCATCCCACGAGCTGCTGCAACGGCTCCTCGACGCGTTCGCGAGAGAGCCCGGCGCGGTACCGGTCGAGGTCCTCCTGTGCGAGGTCGGCGAGCAGGCGGGCCTGCTCCGCGACGGACGCGCCGACGTGGCACTCGTGCACCGGCCGTACGACGATCTCGCCGGGTTCGACACCGAGGACCTCCACGTCGAAGGCCAGGTCGCGATCCTTCCCGCGGCGCATCCGCTCGCGTCCCGCGATCAGCTCACCATGGCGGAGGTCCGCGACGTGCCGGACCTGCCGATCGCCCGATGGCCCCGGCTCGACGGCTCCTACCCGGACGGGCCCGGACCGGAGGTGCACACCCAGTCGCAGCTCGCCCAGCTCGTGGCGCTCGGCAGGACACTGCTCGTCATCCCGGCCTCCAGCCGGGCCTGGCAGTGGCCCGAACACGTCGCGGTGCCCGTCGTCGACGCGCCGGACGTCACCACGGTGATCGCGTGGCCGCCCAGCAGCCGCTCATCGGCGGTCGCATCACTCGTCCGCTGCGCGGCCAGGCTCCGCGACACCGCGCCGCCTGTAAGCTCCGCCCGAGTTCGACCTGCGCGGTAGTAGTACACCGCGCTGCGGGCGGCAGGTCCTCAGATTTCCAGCGCAGCGAGGCTGTCCCCCACGCGTGCGGTCGTGGGGTGGTCGCTTCCGTATCGGCGGCACGGGCCCGCGGATCTACTTGAAGGCGTCGTGTAGGTCGGCGGCTGGGGGTCGGCGGCGGACGGGGCGTGGTTGCCGGCCTCCTGAATGCGGATGATGCGGCAGCGTCGGGCGGTGCGGACAAACTTGTGTTGTCGGTCGCGGCCGATAGGTTCGGGAGGCTGCGCCGGTCTGCCTGTCGGCGCCACCTGACCTGAAGGGATCGTCACGATGGCGAAAATCATCTCCACGCTGTTCATCTCGGCCGACGGGGTGGCCGAGATCGACCCCGCTTGGCACTTCCCGTACTTCGACGAGAACATGGGCCGCGCCGTCACCGAGGACTATGACACCGCCGACGTGCTGCTCATCGGGCGCGAGACCTATGACAGCTTCGCCGGCGCCTGGCCCGGCCGCGAGACCGCGGGCGAGGTCGACGCACCGTTCGCCAAGCAACTCGGGGACATGCGCAAGGTGGTCGTCTCGCGCCAGCCGCTGGAGTTCTCCTGGCGCAACTCCGAGCTGGTCAAGGGCGATCTCCTCGACGCCGCCGCCGCGCTCAAGGCCGATGCCGGCATCAGAGGTATCCTCATCCCCGGGTCGATCTCCGTCGTGCAGCAACTGCTCGCCGCGGGGCTGGTCGACGAGGTGCGCCTCCTGGTGCATCCGGTGGCGGCGCGTAAGGGCCGCAGGCTGTTCGACGACGGCGACGCGCCGTACCACCTGAAAGTGACGGCGACGGAGGCGTTTCCGACGGGCGTGATCCGCGTGATCTACTCGCCGACCGCGGCGCCCGCCAAGGCCGGCTACGACGAGATCAAGGACCAGGTCCCCGAAGGGAAGTAGCCGCAATCGCGAGGAGGAACGGGGGTCGCCTACCGGCCGCTGCTCACCGGAAGACGTTGTCTGGGCGGTCGAGCCAGACATGCTGGCCTTCCGTGGTGACGGTCAGCCCGAACCGGGTCCGGTCGGGGCTTCCCCACTCGATCCATCTGAAGAAGACGTCTTCCAGCTCATCCCAGAGATTTCGATCACCGTACTGCGTCACCTCCTCACCGGAGATGTGCGCCGCCGACTCGCCGGACCACAGGGTGAGCTCATACGGCTCGCCCTGCTTGGCGGTCGCCGAGACGCCGGGCATCAGTCCGGCGATCGCCACGTCCAGCCCGACCCCGGCGTCGAGAATTCGGCGAGGCTCCGCCGTCGCTCTGCTCTCGCGGTGGCCGCTTCCGTACTCCCCGCCGGGTGGGCGTTGCTCTCGCAGCATCATGTAACTCGCGCCATGCCCGCATCCAGGGAACACGATGATCCCACCCTCGCGAGATTGTCCGCCGCGACGTCGAGGACCGACTTGTCGACCTCGACGCATGACGACATTGCCCTCTCCTGCCCGGTGCGACAGAAGAGCGGCCGTCCACCCGGTGCCCGTGCCGATTTCCATAACCGGGTTTCCCTCATACACCCTGAGGAGTTCCAGGAAGTCGACAACGACGCCGGGAGCTGAAAGCGACGAGGTGTAGCAACCGTCACCTGCCGCGATATCCGTGACGCCGTCGTCCAGTTGCATGACGCGCGACGCTGAGCCGGGCCGCGCACCTGGTGGAACCGCTGCCGAGCCCGGATCGACCGGAGCACCACTACCGATACGACCCCGCCAAGTCGGACGCCTTTACCGCGACGACCCTGTCATGGCTCGGCGACCCGGCGGCCGAGTCTCCCGCATCCGCTGCTTCCGGAAGACCGTGAGCAATATGATGCGTCGTCCCGGAGCACATGTGGACAAGCTGCGACCCGAGCGCAGCGGCCCCCGCCTGCCTGGGAAAAAGCACTGAGCCTGATCTGATCTCATCCTTCAAGCGGCGGCTGCGGTACGAGGCCGACCTTGTTGAGCGCGTCGACCCGCGACGTGGCGGCGAGCTTACGAAAGATATTCCGCAGGTGTGCCTTCACGGTGGCCTCGCTGATCGCGAGCTCCTTCGCGATCTCGCGATTGGAGAGCGCCCGGCTCACGCACTTCAGCACCTCCCGTTCGCGCTCCGTGATGTCCTCCGGGCCGGCGACGGGTCCGGACACACTTCGGTGGTCTCTCCCGGAGCCGGATGGGCGGCCGGCAAGCCGGACATGCTCGTGCGCCAGGCTGCCGATGTAGAGCCGGATGCTGATCGCCTCGTACAGCGCTTCCAGCACGTCCGGGAGGCGCTCGCGGCCTTCGGGGATCTCCGTCGTCAGGACCTCGCGCAGGACCGGAACGGCCGCGCGCCATAGCAAGGTGGCGGCGCGGATGGAGTCGGCGACGAGGATCTGCTCGTGCGCCCGGCTGATGCCGAGTTCGCGGGTCGGGACGTGCGGATCTGATGGTTCCGTGGCGGTGGGATCGAGTACGCGTATGCACTCGCTCAAGATCGCCTCAGCTTGGCGGCGGGCCTGATGCCAGCGGTCGGCCGTGGTGACGAGCGGGCTGTCGGCGTCGCGCAGCGCTTTCTCGTAGAGGCCGAGGATCTGGTCGATGCGCTCGCTGACGATGCCGGTCACAGATGTCTCTTCGCCTCGAACAGATCGCGTATTCGACCATTGGCCCGAACCTTTTGTGGAGATGTGTGTCGATCATAACGGATCTCGCGGTAATCGGTGGTTCTCGGTGGTGGGCGTCACACAGCGTCAAGGGCGCCACACCGTCGGCCGCGACTCCCACTGCTACGACGCGGGTAGAAAGATCAACGGGCGTAAGCGCGGTCATCCTCACTCAGATGGCATGACGCGTGAACAACGTGATTCCCAGCGCGGCAATGGTCGCGTACTGGGTGGCCATGAAACTGCGGTACGGGTTCCGGGGCGTCTCACCCGCGAGAGAGCGGCAGTCGCCGGCGACTCTGCACGCTCCCAGCGTGAGGATCAGCATGGACGGGAGCAGGACGGGCGCCGTCAGGGCGGCCGCCGCGTCACCCGCCACCGCGACCGCGACGGCGAGGGCGGCGGTGCATCGGGCGACTGGGGTGATCCCGTACCGGACCGCGAAGGTGCGACGCCCGGCCAGAGCGTCGCCCGGCACGTCGGCGATGTCCTTGGCCAGTGCGCCCACCAACCCCATCCAGCCGGACATGACGAGGCCGAACACGACGACGGCGGCGCTGTGTCCGTGCGCTGCCCGCGCTCCCGCCCAGAAGGTCGCCAGGCCGAGGGCCGCAATCACGGCGCAGGCGGCCGCCCCCGCCCGCTTGGCCGCCCGCGGGGGACCGGAGTAGAGGTAGCCCAGGCCGAGGAAGAGCAGCACGTGGACGGTGATCCCCGCCGTCGCGCCGATTGCCAGGGCCAAGGCGGCGGCGCAGCCCGTGAAGGCCGTCGCGTTCGCGCGCGACAGGCGCCCGGACGCGATGGGGCGCCGAGAGCCGTTGCCCCGGTCCTCGGCGACATCCATGATCCCGTTGAACACGTAGACGGCGACGGCGGCGGCGGACCACGCCACGGCTCCGGCGGCGACCGAGACAACGTGCGCGCCCGCGCCACCGGTGAGCGCGGCCCCGGCCAGGAAACGGCTGAGGAACATCACCTGCACCAATGGCCGGGACTCCAGCAGTCCCATGAATATCGTATGCGGCGCGGTGACCAGCGACCGTCGAATTCCGGTTAACGATTCATGCCTGGTGACCAACAGCCACCGCCATGAGAAGCCAAGAGAACCCCCGGATGCTCGTGGACGAAACCATGAAAAACCAGAGCTATCGGGCCTGTCAACCAACGGCGCGGAACGCGAGGATTCCAATGCGGGCGGGCCGGTGTGGCCGGTTGATCACCTTGGGTGAGGGACCGGCCGATGCCTGGCCTTTCGCGCCGTGGTCAACGGCTCGGATCCCCCGAAGAACGGTCCTGAGCACGGGGTGCGGAACCCGCCGGCCGCCATCCCGCGACCACCGGGGACGGCGGGTAACCGTGTGCGCACTTGCTTCGAACGCCATTCGGCCGGTGGCGCCACCTGTCGGCCGGGAGGCCGGGAGTAATACCAGAGAACGATGCACCGTAATCCTTTTGGATGAATTGAATCATCATTGTCATGAGGAAAGGATCTCTGTTAGTGTCTCAACGTGCTCCCCGAAACCGTTTCGCTGCTAATCCTGCGCTAAGTCTCAGGTAGTGATTCGATCGTTCTCGGTAGCAGAGGATCTGTGCTGTGCCTTCAATGTCGGCGGACGTGAAACGCCAGTCGATAGTCGAACAATTCCGCTGGCGGGCGATGAGCTCGCCCGACTCGGTGGCGGCCTCGGACGCCACGGAACGCGTCTCGTACGCGGAGCTCTGGCACCGAACGGAGACGGTGGCCCGGCTGCTGCGCGCCCGTGGGTGCCGGCCCGGTCAGCCGATTGGTCTGTGCATGTCGCCGACGGTCACCCGGCTGGCGTCGATGCTCGCGATCATGGGAATCGGCTCGCCCTACATCCCGATCGACCCCGGTTACCCCGACGGCCGGATCCGCTCGATCGTCGACTCGTCCGCGGCGGACGGGGTGCTCGTCGACGAGGTCACCGCGGAGCGTTTCGCGTCGATGCCCTACCGGCTCGTGAGCGCCTCCGAACGCGCGGCGGACCTGACAGGCCCCGCGGTGATCGAGCCGGGCGGCTCTGATCTCGCGTACATCATCTACACCTCCGGATCGACGGGTGACCCGAAGGGCGTCGCGATCGAACACGGCGGTGTGGCGAATCTGTTCGCGGCTCTGGACGCGGTGCTGCCCGCCCCGCAAGAACGGCCGGACGAATGCTGGCTGGCCGCGGCCAGCGTCTGCTTCGACCTGTCCGTCGTTGAATTGTTCTGGCCGCTGACCCGGGGGATTCCCATCGTGCTCGCCGCCTTGGACTCCCTGGCCGGGAAGTCCAGTGACGGCGCCGAATTCCTGACCGGCGTGTTGGCGGGCGGACGGGTCACCCACTTCTTCGTGACGCCGTCCCTGATCCAGCTGATGCTGCAGGATCACACCCTCGCCGCCGCGATCCGCGGGCTGCGGGTGCTGATCCTGGGCGGCGAGATCGTGCAGCCCGAGCTGATCGGCCGGCTCCGGCCGGTGCCGCACATCTACAACGCGTACGGACCCACCGAAGCCACCGTGGCCACGACGGTGCACGAGTGCTCCGACCGGGACGTGGAGTATGTGCCGATCGGACGGGCCCTGCGCGGCCTGGATGTTCGGGTCGTCGACGAGGACGGCGGGGACTGCCCGCTCGGCGTGCCCGGCGAGCTGCTGATCGCCGGGCACGGACTCGCCCGGGGGTACATCAACGACGAGGAGCTCACCGCCCGCAAGTTCCCCGTGCTGGGCGACGGGGAGGACCGGCGGCGCTGGTACCGCAGTGGCGACCTGGTCAGCATCGACGCCGACTCGACCCTCCGGTATCACGGCCGCATTGACGGCCAGGTGAAAGTCCGGGGCTTCCGGGTCGAGCTGGGCGAGATCGAGGCGGCGATCCGCGCGGTACCCGGGGTGGAGGAGGCCGCGGTGTTCCCCGTCCGGGACTCCGCCACCCAGGTGACCGGGTTGATCGCGGCGGCGAAATCCACGGCGGACGGCGTCACCGGTGACGCGATCACCGCCCGGATCGGCCAGGTCCTGCCGTGGTACGCCGTGCCGCACACCGTCCGGGTCCTGCCGGAGCTGCCGCTCGCCGTGAGCGGCAAGCTCGATCGGAAGGCGCTGGAGCATCGGCTCCTGGCACTCGCGCCGGTCCCGGGCCCCGATACGGCTCCCTCCCGGCTGGCGGAGCAGAGCTACGAGCAGATCGTCGCCGGGATCTGGAGCTCGGTCCTCGGTATGGAAAAGGCGTTCGCCGACGACGAGAGGTTCTTCGACGCGGGCGGGAACTCTGCCCTGCTCGGCTCGGTCCTCACCCGACTGCGCGCCGCGTTCCCAGAGGCGAACCTGCAGCTGATCGACCTGTATCGGCATCCGACGATATCCGCGATGGCGGCACGGCTGCGAGCACCGGTTCCGCCCAGGTCACCGGTTGCCGGCCGGGCCCGGCCGGGCGCGCGGCTGAGCGCGGCCGACCGCCGGCGGCTGGCCCGGCGAGCGAAGTAGCCGGTACCAGACAGCGTCACCGACATTAAGGACTCGGCGAGTGAGCTACCAGCACGACGGATCGGAAGACCTGCCGCGCGAGGCCCCTGACGAGTACCGGGACGACTCACAGGGCGTGGCGATCATCGGAATGGCGTGCCGGTTCCCGGACGCGGACACGCCGGCGCGGTTCTGGGCGAACCTGGTCGGCGGCCGGGAGTCGATCACCGTCGCGGACGGCCCGGACGACGGTCCGGCCGGGTGGGTGCGCGCCTCTGCGACCCTGGAGGGCATCGACCGGTTCGACGCCGGATTCTTCGGCTACAACCCCCGCGAGGCCGCCCTGCTCGACCCGCAGCACCGGCTGTTCCTCGAGGTCTGCTGGGAGGCGCTCGAGGACGGCGGCGCGGCCGGCCAGCAGCGCACCCCGGACGTCGGGGTGTACGGCGGCTGTGGAACCAGCCTGTACCTGATGCACAACCTCGGCGGCCAGGCGAGCAGGCCCCTGCCGAACTTCCTGGACACGGCCCAGGACCTGCAGCTGGCCATGGCCGCCGAACGCGACTTCCTGACCAGCCGGGTGTCGTACAAGCTCGATCTCGACGGCCCCAGCGTAAGCGTCCAGGCGGCGTGCGCCACCGGCCTGTACGCGCTGCACCTGGCATGCCAGGCGCTACTGGCCGGCGAGTGTGACCTGGCGCTGGCCGGGGCGGCGCACGTGCCGGTGCCGCAGATCGACGGATATCAGCCGGAGCCGGGGCTGGTGCTGTCCCAGGACGGGCACTGCCGCGCCTTCGACGCTCGAGCCACGGGAACGGTCTTCGGCAGCGGCGTCGGCGCGGTCCTTCTCAAGCCGCTGGACCGTGCGCTGGCCGACGGTGACCGCGTGTACGCGGTCGTCCGGGGTACCGCGGTCAACAACGACGGTGCGAGCAAGCCTGGCTTCAGCTCCCCGAGCGTGGCCGGCCAGGCCGCGGTGATCCGCCAGGCGCTCGCCGCCGCGGACGTCGAGGCCGACTCGGTCTCCTACGTCGAGGCGCACGGCACCGCGACGCCGACCGGCGACCCCATCGAGATCGCGGCGCTGACGGACGCGTTCGCCGGGGTCGCTCCCGGTTCGTGTGCCCTGGGCTCGGTCAAGACGAACATCGGGCACCTGAGCTGGGCCGCGGGCATCGCCGGGCTGATCAAAGCCGCGCTCGCCCTGTGGCACCGGAGGCTGCCCGCCTCCCTGCACTTCCACGAGCCCAACCCGGCCATCGACTTCGCCGGCTCGCCGTTCTTCGTGCAGTCCGAGACCGCGGACTGGCCGCGCGGGGACGGCCCACGCCGAGCCGGGGTCAGCGCCTTCGGGGTCGGCGGCACGAACGCCCACGCGATCCTGGAGGAGGCGCCGGCCCCCCCTGGCAGGCGGAACGACCCCGATGCCGCCGCGGAGCCCGGCATGCAGGTGCTTCCGATCTCCGGCGACACCGAGCCCGCGCTCCGCGAGCTGGCGTCCCGGATCGGCGCTGCTCTGCTGGAGGAGGCGGCGCCGGAGGCCGTCGACGTGGCCTTCACCCTCGGCGCCGGACGCCGGCACTTCGCCCACCGGGCGGCGGTCGTCGGGTCGGACTGCAAGACGCTCGCCATGCTGCTGGACGCCGTGGCGAACGGTGAGGCGGAGGCGTCCGACGGGTTCGACGGAGAGATCGGCCTCTCGTACGGGCTGGTCCGGGGGGCGCCGCCCCGCCTGACCACGCTCTTCTCCGGCCACGGGGCCGAGTACCTGGAGGCGTGCCGTGACCTCTACCTGTCCGAGCCGGTGTTCCGGGAGTTCATCGACCGCGCCGATCCGCTCTACCGGCAGCACATCGGCCACCGCCTCTCGGAGTTCCTCTACCAGGACGATGCCCGCCGGGGCATGCCCATCGCCGACTTTCGGCTGGCCCAGCCGGTCGTCTACACGCTGCAGGCGGCGCTGCTGACCCTGTGGCGTAGCTGGGGGGTCACGCCGGACGCCTACGCAGGCCACAGCCTCGGCGAGTACGCGGCGGCGTACGGCGCGGGCGTGTTCGACTTCGAGACCGGGCTCTACCTGGTGTCCGAACGCGCCCGGCTGTTCAGCACCCTGCCCGAGTCCGGCGCCATGGCCGCCGTCTTCACCGGCGAACAGCAGGTTCGTGAGCTGCTGGCGGGCAACGAACAGGTCGGTGTCGCGGCGATCAACGCGCCCAGCCGCACCGTGATCTCCGGCGACGGAGCCGCCGTACGCGCCGTCATCGCGGAGGCCGAGCGGCGCGGCATCGCCTGCAAGCCGCTGCGGATCGGCCGGGCCGGGCACTCCTCGCAGATCGATGCCATCCTCGACGACTACTCCGCCGTTCTGAAGTCCGTCGAGCTGCACCCGCCGGCGCACACGATGGTCTCCACCCTCACCGGGGCCCCGGTCGCCGAGGAGATCGCGACGCCCGGGTACTGGCTGCGCCAGCTGCGGCAGCCGGTCCGGTTCCTCGACGCGATCCGCGCGGCCGCCTCCGGAGAGCCCGGCGTGTTCCTGGAGATCGGCCTCGCCAACACACTCGCCGGTCTGACCCAGCTGGCTCTGAGCGACGATCCGGGCTGCGAGCCGACGTGCCTGGAGACACTGCGCTGGGAGCGCAACGACATCGCCTCCACCCGGTTGGCGCTGGCCGGGGCGTACACGGCCGGCGTAGCGGTGGACTGGGCGGCCGTGTCGCCCGGTGGTCGTACGGTCACCCTGCCCACCTATCCCTTCCAACGCCGGCGGCATTGGATCGAGCCGACCCCGGTGAACGGTGACGCGGCGGCGGGCCGCATCGACGGCGACTTCAGAGGAGCCCCCGACACCGACGTGGCGGACCCGGCGGATTCGGGCGCCCCCGCGCAGTACACGGTCACCTGGATCGACGCGCCGCCGGCCGCCGCGGCTCAGGCGGCCGGCCGGCGAATCCTGCTCATCGCCCCTTCGACGGGGTCGGCGGCCGACCTGAAGCTGGAGCTGGAGCGCCTCGGCGCCGAGGTGCTGGTCCACGTGCTCACGGACGACGCGGTGACGGACGCCGCGCGGGTGCTGACCGACTACCGGCCGTACACGGTCGTCAACGCCGTACCCGTCCTACGCAAGCGCCAGGCCGACCTCGGCGGACCTCCGCTCGTCACGGGGTCGGCCTCCGACGACATCGTCGCCGCCGGGGGAGCGGCCGGCCTGCAGCTCTTCCAGGCGGTGTCCGCGGCGAACCTGCCCGACCTCGTCGTCTGCACGGTGACGTCGGGGGCGCACCGCATCCTGACGTCGGACGACGTGATCCCCGCCCAGGGCGCGATCGTCGGCATCGCCCGTACCGCGCGCACGGAGTTCTCGACCGTCCGGCACGTCCTCATCGACCTGGACGCGGCCGCCACCAAGCAGCGGTGGTCCGCTACGGCGGTGCCCCGGCTGGCCGCGGCCATCGGCTCGCTCCCGGCCGGCGACGCCGAGCTGGCCCTGCGTGGCGACCGCGTGCTGCTGCCCCGCCTGCGCCCCGGCCGGGTGCCGCCCGGAGCCGGGCGGGTCCGCATCGATCCGGCGGCCTGGTACCTGGTCATCGGCGGATCGGCCGGCGTCGGCCTGGAGTGCGCGCACGCGCTGCTGGAGCTGGGCGCCAGGCGGCTGGTCCTGTGCGGCCGGTCCGCTCCCGGTCCGGAGCGCGCCGAGCGGCTACGGCGGCTGAGCCGGGAGTTCGGAGCGGACATCCGGACGGAGACCGTTGACGTCTCGTCGCCGCGGCAGGTCGATCGGCTGTTCGCCCGCTACTGCGCCGGGGACGCCGTCGTACGCGGCGTCGTCCATGCCGCGGGCGTCATCGACGACGGCATCATCGACCGGACGGACTGGAGCCGGATCGCGCGGGTGCTGGCGCCGAAGGCGCAGGGCGCGTGGAACCTCCACCGCAGCGCCGCCGAGTACGCGCCCGACCTCGACCTGTTCGTGATGACCTCCTCCTTCACCGGGTTGTTCGGCAATCCCGGGCAGGCCGGCCACGCCGCGGCCTGCGCGTTCCTGGACGCGCTGGCCGGCCACCGCCGGGCCGTCGGGCTGGCCGGCCTGTCGGTGAACCTGGGTTCCTGGTCGGACGTCGGCTACCTGGCAGGCAACGAGGACTTCCTCCGCCAGCTCGAGGAGCAGGGCATCGGTACGATCTCCAGTGCCGCGGGCCGTCCGGCCCTGCGCGCCGCGATCGAGGGCCGGCCCTCGGGTCAGGTCGGACTGCTGCCCGTCCGCTGGAAGGACCTCGACCCGGACCACCACCTCGCATCCAATCCTCTGGTCGCTGAGCTGACCGGCGCCGATTCGGCGCCCGCGGCCGCCGATCCGCCCCCGGCGGCGCCGGTGACCTCGGAGGACGTCCTTGCCTGCTGCCAGGAGGTCGTCGCCCGCGAACTGGGCTTCGACGGCGACGAGCTACTCGGGCTGAACCTGACGAAGGTCGGCATGGACTCGCTGAACGCGCTCACCATCCGGAACAAGCTGCAACGACGCCTGTCGGTGCCGCTGCCGGCGTCGATCTGCTTCGACAGGCCGACCATCGACGAGCTCGCCGACGACATCGCGCAGCGGATGCGGAAGGTGCGGGCCTGACATGGAAAACGAGGCCGCGTACTCCGAGCACGTCATCGGCACCTACTCGGAGGAGTTCCTCCCGCTGGTGGCGGAGTTCGACCGGATCCACCGGGAAGGGCAGGACTCCAACGCCGAACTCTGCGTCTACGTCGGAGGCGAGGAACGGGTCCGGCTGCGGTCCGCGGGGCGGCTGCCCGACCAGCTGCAGAACGTGCGGTCGGTCAGCAAGGCCCTGCTGTCGGTCGTCACGCACGCCCTGCACGAACGGGGCGTAATCGACATCGACCGCCCAATCGCCGAGGTCTGGCCGGAGTTCGCCGCCGCCGGCAAGGCGTCGCTCACCCTGGCCGTCTTCCTCAGCCACCAGGCCGGGCTGATCGGCGTCGACCGCCGGCTCTCCGTCGACGACGTGCTCGAATGGGACCCGGCGGTCGAGGCGCTCGCCGCCCAGCGCCCGTACTGGGAACCGGGAACCGACCACGGCTATCACGACCTGACCTTCGGCTGGGGCGTGGGCGAGTTCCTGCGGCGCGCGACCGGCAAGTCGGTGGACGAGCTGTTCCGGGAGGAATTCCGCGAGCCGCTCGGCGCCGAGGTTCGGATCGGCATCGACGACCTGGCGCGCTTCGCGCCGTTCCGCCAGACGCGTCCGGCAGGCACCGGTACGGCCGCGGACATCCTGCACCTGCTGGGTGACAACTCCTCGTTCCTGAGCCGGTCCCAGCGAAACCCGAACCTGATGGGGGTGGAGAACTCCCTGCGGTACCTGGGCGCGGAGGTCCCGGGATGCAACGCCGTCTCCTCCGCCCGGGTCCTGGCCAGGATCTTCGCCGCGACCATCGGCCCCGTCGACGGCACACGCCTCTGGAGCGAGGAGACGCTGCTGCGCGCATCCCGGCTGCAGAGGCGCGGAACCGACCGGGTCTTCGTCCGCGAGCGAGCCTACTCGCTCGGCTTCATGCTGCCCGACCACAACCTGCCCCAGGCGGGCCTGGCGGTCGACTCGTTCGGCCACTACGGGCAGGACTGCGCCCTGGTCTTCGCCGTCCCGGGCGACGACCTGGCCTTCGCCTACACGACGACGCAGCTGAACCGCCGGCTGGACCAGTACACGAGTACCGATGACCGTGCGGACCGGCTGGGCCGACTGGCCGTCGAGTCGGCGCGCCGGCTGGCCCCGGCTCGGGCACAAGCGGAACTCAGGAGGGTTTGCCCGTCATGACGACAGCACTCATCGACACCAGTAAGCGGCTCCGGGAGATCCTGGACCGGCTGAGCTCCATGTCCATCGAGGACTACTACAACCCGTACCAGATGTTCGACTGGCCGGACTCGCTGCCGCAGGACATGTGGTGGATGAGCCCCGAGCTGACCACGACGCACGGCACCGAGATCGCGGCGGAGCTGAGCCAGGAGCAGCTCTACCGGCTGTCCAAGTACGAGAGCATCAACTTCTACAGCCTCAACGTGCACGGCATCCGCGAGCTGCTCATCGAGGTCACCGGGCGCATACACACCGACGAGTTCGCCACGCCGTCGGAGTTCTTCCACCACTTCATCGGTGAGGAGAACGAGCACATGTGGTTCTTCGCCCAGTTCTGCCTGCGCTATGGCGGGAAGATCTACAAGCAGCCGCGCGGCGGCGCCGAGACCATCCCGCCGAACAACGCGGCGAGCCTGCTGGTCTTCGCCCGCATCCTGATCTTCGAGGAGCTGGTGGACCACTTCAACTCCACGATGGCGCTGGACGAGCGGCTCGACGACACGATCCGGAAGATCAACCGGATCCACCATCAGGACGAGTCCCGGCACATCGCGTTCGGGCGGGAACTTGTCCGCATCCTGTTCGAAGGCTTCCGCGAGCACGCCACGCCGGAAGAGCTCACCCAGGTCAGCGACTATCTGAAGCGGTACATGGCCTACAGTTTCGAGTCGCTGTTCAGCCCGCAGGTCTACAAGGACGCCGGCATCCCGAACCCGCTGGAGGTGCGCCGGCGGCTGCTCACCGGCCCGCGCCGGCCGGAGTTCGAGGCGCAGGTGTTCCGCAAGACGCACTCGTTCCTGACCAAGCACGGCCTCATCCAGGCCGAGGCGGCGGCGCCCGAGGGTGTTCGATGACCGGCCTGAGCGGTAGCCGGATCGCCGGCGGCCTCGCCATTCTGGGGCCTGAGGAGACCGCGTTGCTCCGCCTGCTCGACGACACGTTCCGCAGGTGGGCCGTTGAGGAGGGCGGCGGCGAGATCTCCGCCCCGCCGATCTATCCGGTGGACGAGCTGGCGAACTTCGACGTCTACGTCAACTTTCCCCATCTCGCTCTCGTCGCCGGCGACCTGCGGGCGCCGGTCGCCGGCCCGGCCGGCGGCCGGTTCTCACCGGAGCAGATCGCCGGTCCCCGGCTTGGCCTGCCCACGGCGACCTGCTTCGGCGCGTACCTCTACTACCGGGATCGGACGGTGCCCGCGGACACCCTGGTGACGCTGGTCAACCGCTGCTTCCGCGGGGAGAGCCACTTCGACGGGCTGCGCCGGCTGCTCACCTTCCAGATGCGCGAGATTGTGGCGATCGGGTCTTACGAGCACACACAGGACGTGATCGCCCGATACCGGACCCAGATCGAGGAGCTTCTCGGCGCGTTGTCGCTCGACGTCACCGTGGAGGCCGCGTCCGACCCGTTCTTCCAGCGGGACGGTGCGCGCGCCCTCCTGCAGCGGATGCAGCCGGTGAAGTACGAGTTCCAGGTCGACGACCTCGCCATCGCCTCGGTCAACACGCATCGCAACTTCTTCGGCGAGCGGTGCCGCATCGGCCTCGAGCCCGATGGCGGCACCGCCTTCACCGGTTGCGTCGCCTTCGGATTGGAGCGGTGGGTAAGCGTGCTGGTCGGCCGGTACGGCTCGGCCGGGCGCGCCCACGAGAAGGTCGAGCGGGCGCTCCGTGAGCGGCAGCTCGTCTAGCGTGCCGCGGGTCGGAGTGGACATCGTGCTGATCTCCCGGGCCGAGGACCTGGTGCGGCCGGAGCGCCGGCAGGTGCTGTCGCACATGCTCCGGCCGGAGGAGATCGCGGCCTGCACCCGGCAGGGCCGTCTCGACCCCAGCGCGGTGGCCGGCTTCCTGGCCATCAAGGAGGCGGTGTTCAAGCTCTTTCACCAGCGGAACCGGCCGGTGCCATGGCAGAGCCTGCAGGTCGACGGCGGAGCGGGCCGATGGCCGGTCGTCCGGCTCGACGGGATGTCCGCGGAGCTGGCCCAGGCCGCCGGGGTGGAGTCGGAGATATCAGTCAGCGTCACACACGACGGCGCGTACGCCGTGGCCGTCGCGGCGACCATGATCAGAAGTTGAGGGATTCCTGAGATGACCCAGCAGCAGACAACGGCGCGAATCGATCAGATCAAGGAATGGATCCTCGCCAAGCACAAGAATCGCACCGACGTCGGAGTCGACGAGGATCTGGTCGACAGCCGCCTGGTCGACTCGCTCTCCTTCGTCGAGTTCGTGTTCCTCATCCAGGAAGTGAGCGGTGTCGAGATCGACATGGACACCCTGAACATCAGCGACATTCGCACGCTCGCCGCCATCGAGAAACACTTTCTGGCCACCTGATCGACGCGAGTGGAGAAAGGCAATCGCGTGGATGACATCTCCTACACCGCCCAATGGACCGCGGCCGTCCGTGCGCTGGAGACCGAACGCTCCGACGGCCTGTTCCGCGACGAGTACGCTCGGTGCCTGGCCGAACCACGTGGGTTCGAACTGCTCGACCGATACCGGGGCGCCGGCGTGTCCGACTTCGTCGCCGTGCGCACCCGGTACATGGACGACGCCTTGACGCGCATCCTCGGCGAGACCGGCATCCGGCAGGTCGTGCTGCTCGCCAACGGCATGGACGTACGCACCCACCGCCTCGACTGGCCCGCCGGCACGACCGTCTACGAGGTCGACCACGGCCCGTTGCTGGACGAGAAGCAGGCGCGCCTGGCTGCGCTCGCGGCCGAGCCGCGGGTGCCGACGGTGCCGATCAGAGCCGACCTGGCCGGGGACTGGCTGGAGGCGCTGAAGTCGGGCGGGTTCGACCCAGCCGAGCGCACCCTGTGGATCGCCGAGGGCCTGCTGTTCTTCCTCACCGAGGAGCAGGCCGGACGGCTGCTCGAGACGGTGGCCGGCGCCTCTCCGCCGGAAAGCCGGTTGGTCGTCGACATGACCAGCGCGGCCCTGCTGCGCCACCCGATGACGCAGTCGTTCCTGCGGCGCCTGCGCGAGGACGGCACGCCGTGGCGGTTCGGCACCGACGACCCGGAGGGATTCCTGACCGCACACGGGTGGGCCGTCGAGGATCTCCGGCAGCCGGGCGAGCCGGGCGCCGGCGAGCGCCGCTGGCCGTACGCCGTGCCTCCCCGCGAGGCGCGTGGCGTGCCGCGGAGCTGGCTGATCAGTGCCGTCACGGCGGATCGGCCTTTACCGCCCGAAATGGCCACCGTGCTGACGTGACCACCCCAGGCGTCGAGGAATTCCGCGCCTCGCGGAATCAATCGGCCGCCCCTTGAAGAGGGTTCACCGTAAGATTCATCAAGGCCGTCCACGAAGGTTTGATCGTGATACGAGGAAAGCCATTGTCTGCGCTGGGTGTGATAACGCGATGACCGAGACCGGAAAGACCTCAGGAGAGCTTCCCTGGCGGGCGCGGACTGCGGTTCTGACACTCGGGACATTCGTCGTCGGAACTGACGGATTCATCATCGTGGGTCTCCTTCCGAAGATCCAACAAACGCTGCACGTCAGTACCGCCGCGGCCGGTCAGCTGGTCAGCGTCTTCGCTTTCTCCTACGCGCTGCTGGGCCCGATCCTCGCCACGCTCACGGGCCTGTGGCCCCGGCGCCGGGTCCTCGTGACCGGTGTCGCGCTGCTGGCCGTCGGCAACGCCGTGACCGCGTCGGCGCACGTCTACGGTCTGGTCCTCGCATCCCGCGTGCTGGCCGGGTGCGGCGCGGCGCTGTTCGTGGCGAGCGCCGTGGCCACGGCCGCGCATCTCGCCGGCGACCAGCAGCGGGGCCGGGCCATCTCAATGGTGACCGCCGGGGCGACGCTGTCGCTGGTGCTCGGCGCCCCGCTGGGCACCCTCATCGGCGGAGCGTGGGGCTGGCAGAAGGCGATCTGGTTCGTCGCCGTGGTCGCCGCCGTCGTCGCGATCGTCCTCACCGTGCTGCTCCCGCCGATCAAACTCGATCAGAAGGCAACGCTGCGGCAGCGCATCACACCGCTGACCGACTGGCGGGTGCTGCGGATCCTGATCGTCACCCTGCTGGCGTTCATCGGTATCTTCCTGCCCTTCACGTACATGAGCGCGGTCTTCGCGCCGGCGCTCCATGGGCACGAATCCGGCCTCGCGCTCCTGCTGCTGGTGTTCGGCATCGCCGCCACGGCCGGCAACCTGACGGCCGGCTCGCTGGCCGACCGGTACGGCCCGCGCCGCGTCGTCATCGGCGCCACGCTGGGCGTCGCCGCGGTGTTCCTGATCATGCTGCCGATCCGGGACGTCTTCGTCCTCGTGGTGATCGCCGAGGCGCTCAGCGGCGTCGTGTCCTACTCGGTCATCGGGCCGCAGCAGCACCGCATCATCGCGTACGCGCCACCTGGGGGCACGTCGCTGGTGACCTCGCTGAACACCTCCACCGGATACCTCGGCCAGTTCCTGTCCAGCGTCATCGGAGCGGGCCTCCTCACCGCGACCGGCTCCGCCGTCCTCCTGCCGGTCGCCGCGGGCTTCGCCGCGCTGGCGGCGTTGCTCACCTGGTGGCTGTCCCGGGCGGGCCGGGAGGGCGGCGAGCAGGCCGCCGATGAGACCGGCATGGTGGCGACCACCGCGAAGTGACCGCCTGTCGAGAGAACGGGATGGAAAGCGCATGTTGACCACGACGACGCAGCGAAGTATCGACGTCTCCGGCATCCCCGTCGGCTACCACGTCGCGGGAGAGGGACCGGGGCCGGAGCTCGTCCTCATCCACGGCGGCACCGGGCACCCGGAGACCAGCTTCGCCACCCTGCTCGAGCACTTCACGCAGCACCGCAGCGCGATCGTACCGGGCTACTCGGGCAGCAGCCTCACCCCGCTCCCCGAGGGCGAGGTGGACGTCGACATGCTGGTCGATCAGGTGGCGGGTGTGGTAGAGGCCGCCGCGCGCGGCCCGGTGGACCTCTTCGGAATCTCCACGGGCGCCGTCGTCGCCGCCGCCCTGGCCGGCAAGCGACCGGAGCTCGTGCGCCGCATGGTCGTCCTCGGCGGGTTCGTGCACTACCGCCGGCCGTGGCAACGCCTGCTCATGCGCACCTGGCTGCGCCTGGCCGAACTGGACCCGGACGCCTTCGCCGAGTTCACACTCCTGCACGTGGTCTCGGACACGTTCATCGACTCGATGAGCGCGAGCGAGCGGCTCCGGCTGCGTTCCGGGCTGATGCCGTCCGAGGGACTGATCGCCCTGCTCGAGCTCATCAACCGGCTGGACATCAGCGACTACGTGCGGAAGATCGAGTGTCCCACGCTGGTCCTCGGCATGCGGCAGGACCAGCTGGTTCCCGTACGGTACGCCCGCGAGTTCCGCGACGCGATCCCAGGCAGCGACTACGTGGAACTGGATTGCGGCCACGCCGCGGCGATGGAGAAGCCGGACGAGCTCATCATGACGATCGAGAAGTTCCTCGCCTGACACTCCCGGTCACGGCCACCCCGAGCCAGGAGCGACACCAAACCGGATCTCCAAGACGATGCGCGCGAGCGGGCGCCTCGGCAACCGCAAGCGCGGCCGCCCAACGCATTCCCAGATGAGCTCTTCGAACTCGTCACCGAGGCGTGGCTGCTGACCGCGCCAAAGGATCTGATCGAGGCGCACGAGCCCAAGCTCCTGCCCTGACCCCCTGCCCACAAGCCCTCCGCCGTTCCGTACGACGGGTGCGGAAAACCACCGGAGGCCGGTGATCTGTGATCACCGGCCTCCGGAGTGATGAGCTCCCGCGATAGGACTCGAACCTATAACCTGCCGGTTAACAGCCGGCTGCTCTGCCGATTGAGCTACACGGGATCGAAACTCTGCTCCGCTCGTTCCGGCCTTTCGGCTTTCCTTGCGGCGCGGAACTAGATTAGCGCACTCTGGGGGGTGCCTGTCACATCGAATACGTCCACGTGTCCCCCGCTCCTGATCGTCGTACGGCAAAGAGTGCGGCGCCGGGCCGCGGGGCCCACTGGAGCAGGGCCGGGACCTCTGCTGTTGGATAGAGACAGGCCCTCGGGGTAGAGGGGCGTGGAACACGAGCGCGGAGGTGGAAGATGCGATACAAGGCGATGTTCGCCACCGGGCTGGCCGTCGGCTACGTCCTCGGCACGCGGGCCGGGCGCGAACGCTACGAGCAGATCAAGCGTTTCACGCAGCGGTTCGCGGACAGCCCCACGGTGCAGGAGGCGGCGGGACTGGTCGGCGCGCAGGCCTCGAAGGTGGCGGGCAAGGCCAAGGATCTGGCGGGTGACAAGGTGCCGTTCCTGAAGAGGACGGACACCTGGGAGTCCGACAGGCCCGACAGGGTGGGCGCGGCAACCGGCTGGCCGGGGCCCGGCACCGACTGAGTCCACCGAGGATTCCCCCGGAACCGGCCGCCCATCGGCTGGGCGGTATCGGACGACGAAGCGGCGGCCTCCCGGCACCTGCCGGGAGGCCGCCGCTTCGTCGTCCTGATGTGCCTCAGACGCCGAGGCTGCGCCGCATCTCCTCGAGCGCCTGCTCGGCGTGGGCGCGCAGGCCCGGATCCGTCGCGTCGAGCCCGGGATCGAAGATGAACTCCCAGCGCGGGGTGTCGTAGCCGGGGACGCGGCGGGCGACCAGGCGCACTCCCCCGCGGCCGTCGATGGTCACGTGGCGGCTCGCGACGACCGTCGAGGTGACCCGCTCCCGGATCGCCTCCGGCAGCCGCCCGGGCTCGGGCAGGACGACCCGGTGGGCGGCTCCGTCGGTCATCGTGACCGTGACGCCCTCCTCGTCCCACACGGCCTTGTCCATCAGGTGCCAGGGCAGGCGCGGCCCGCCGGGCAGGTGCATCGCCCGGGTGGTGGCGACCGCGTATCCGCCCTCCGCCGTACGCGCGTGGCTGATCGGGCGCTCGCCGCCTTCGAGCGCGAGCGCCGTACGGACCTCACGGGGCAGGCGGGAGCCGAACAGGCGGGACAGGGAGGGCCTGGATGCAGTCAAGGGAACACCGCCAGCGGACGACGACCGTTACCACCCGCAGGCTATCCGGCGGCCGGACCCGTCCCGGTCGCAGGGCCGGGAGCGACCCGATCCGGCGGGTGAACCCCGTCCGGTCGCGGGGCCGGGAGCGAGTCCGGAGCGGTTCGCACAAGGGGCATGACGCGGACGAGCGCCCTCCTCGGCCCCAAGCCGCCGGGACCGGAGGGCGCTCGTCCGCGTGACGACGGCGTCAGTCCAGGTAGTCCTTGAGCATCTGCGCCCGGGTGGGGTGACGCAGCTTGGCCAGCGTCTTGGACTCGATCTGGCGGATGCGCTCCCGGGTCACGCCGAACTCGCGGCCGACCTCCTCCAGCGTGCGGGGGTGGCCGTCGGCGAGGCCGAACCGGAGCTGGATGATCCGCTGCTCGCGCTCCGACAGCGTGGCCAGGATGTCGTCGAGCTGGTCCTGCAGCATGATGAAGGCGGCCGCCTCCATCGGCACCACGGCGTCGGCGTCCTCGATGAAGTCGCCGAGGTCGGAGTCCTCCTCACCGATCGGCGCCTGGAGCGAGACCGGCTCCTGCGCGATGCGCTGGATCTCCACCACCCGGTCGATGGGCAGGTCCATCTCGGCGGCGATCTCCTCGGGGGCCGGCTCCCGGCCGAGGTCCTGGTGAAGCTGACGCTGCACGCGGACCAGTTTGTTGATCGTCTCCACCATGTGGACGGGAATGCGGATCGTTCTCGCCTGATCCGCGAT
Organism: Microbispora triticiradicis; assembly: GCF_005864065.1. Classification (NCBI taxonomy): domain Bacteria; kingdom Bacillati; phylum Actinomycetota; class Actinomycetes; order Streptosporangiales; family Streptosporangiaceae; genus Microbispora; species Microbispora triticiradicis. The sequence continues at coordinate 218,428 of NZ_VANP01000006.1, forward strand.
CGCCCGGGTGATCGCCTGGCGAATCCACCATGTCGCGTACGTGGAGAACTTGTAACCCTTCGTGTAATCGAATTTCTCCACCGCGCGGATCAATCCGAGATTGCCTTCCTGGATCAGATCCAGGAACAGCATTCCGCGGCCCACGTATCGCTTGGCGATCGAGACCACGAGCCTGAGGTTGGCCTCGATGAGCCGCTGCTTGGCGCGCACGCCCTCCCAGACGAGGTCCTCCAGCTCCGGCCGGGCGAACCTCGCGGCGAGGCTCTCGCAGAGCTTGTCCTCCGCGAACAGCCCGGCCTCGATGGCCTTGGCCAGTTCCACCTCCTCCTCGGCGGTGAGCAGGGGGACCCTGCCGATCTCCCGCAGGTAGATCCTGACCAGGTCACTCGTCGGAGCCCGTTTGCCGACGTCCTCCTCGTCCGGCTTGCTGGGCTCCTCGTCCCCTTGCGGTTCGAGGACCTCAACCCCGTTCTCGGCGAGCATCCGCACGACGCGCTCCAGCGCGTCGGCCGGCAACTCGGATCGGTCGAGCGCGGCGGCCACGTCGTCAACCGTGACGCTCCCGCGTTCTCTTCCCTTCGCGACGAGGTCCGCCACCTGATCTACCGATGGCGGCCTGCTTGGCAGCACCGATGCACCCACGCAACACAGTGTGCAGGAAAGGCGCCACTAAACGGCAGGCCTATTTTTGTCACCCAAGGTAAGGCCAAAGTCAATACCGAATCGAGATCAAAGTATATGTTTGGCGGCTGTGCGGTCTGGAAAGGGAGGCTTATTCAGGCTCCGCTCGCGCGTTCCCGCAACACCCGTCGCTGCTGTTCCAGCGCCACCAGTTCGCCGAACAGCCGGTTGTACTCCTGCTGCTCGTCGACCGGGTTGAGCCGCTGCAACCGCGACTTCACCCGCGCGACCGCCCGGCCGACCGAGATCTCCTGGATCTTGGCCAGGACGGCCGCGCCGTACCGCTCCTCGACGTTCACGTCCGCGCGCACGGCCTCGACCGCGAACCGGGTGACGAGCGACCTCAGGTCGAGGCCGGGCACCGCGCCCGCCGCCCCGGGTTCCGTCTGCTCCAGGAGCCGGTCCACCCACTCGCGCCCGCCCGGGCCGCCGGCGGCGGTCCCACCGGCCGCGGCGACGACGCCGAACAACGCGACGTGCTCGGGCAGCGTGAACGTGTCGGGCTCGAGCGCGTCGAACTCGGGCCCGAGCAGGGCGGGCCGCTGCACGGCGAGCTTGAGCGCCTCGGCCTCCAGCCGTACGGCGGGATCCATCGGGTCGGGCCCCGCCGCGCCCGGTCTCGCGGCCGGTCCCGCCCCCGCCTGCTGCCCGGCCGCGGCACGCCCGCCCTGCCCGTTCTGGGCACGCCCTCCGGGGGTACGTGCGCCCTCCTGCGCCCGGCCGGCCGTCTGCTGCACGCGCCGGATGACGAAGCCCTCGTCCATGAAGCCGAGCCAGCGGTCGAGGTCGACCATGTACGCCTTGCGCAGCCCGGGGTCCTTGATGGAGGCCACGATGGGCGCGGCGGCGTCGAGCGCGGCCAGCCGGCCCTCGTTGGTGTCGAGGTCGTAGCGGGACAGGACGCTGCGCACCGCGAAGGCGAACAGCGGCTCACGACCGGCGATCAGGTCCCGCACGGCGGCGTCGCCCTGCTTGACCCGCAGGTCGCAGGGGTCGAGACCATCGGGCTGCACGGCGACGAAGGTCTGCGTGACGAACTTCTGCTCGTCCTGGAAGGCACGCAGGGCGGCCTTCTGCCCCGCGGAGTCTCCGTCGAACGTGAAGATGACCTCGCCGCGGAACTCGGCCTGGTCGAGCAGCAGGCGGCGCAGCACCTTGATGTGCTCCTCGCCGAAGGAGGTGCCGCAGGTGGCCACCGCGGTCGGCACACCGGCCAGGTGGCAGGCCATGACGTCGGTGTACCCCTCGACGATCACGGCCTGCGACCGCCGCGCGATCTCCCGCTTGGCGAGGTCGACGCCGTACAGCACCGAGCTCTTGTGGTAGATCGGGCTCTCGGGGGTGTTCAGGTATTTGGGGCCGTCGTCGGAGTCGAGCAGCTTGCGCGCCCCGAAGCCGATGACGTCGCCGGTGATGTCGCGGATGGGCCACACGAGGCGGCCGCGGAACCGGTCGACCGGCCCGCGCCTGCCCTCACGGGCGAGCCCGCCCTTGATCAGTTCCTGTGAGGTGAACCCGCGGCCCATCAGGTGCCGCGACAGCGCCTCCCACTCGTTCGGCGCGTAGCCGACGCCGAAGTGCTCGGCGTCGGCCCGTTCGAAGCCGCGCTCGGACAGGAAGCGCCGCCCGGGCCCCGCCTCCGGGCCGGACAGCCGCTCGGCGTAGAACTCGGCGGCCGCGCGGTGCGCCTCGATCAGCCGCACCCGCTCGCCCTGCTCGCGGCCCGGCACGTAGCCGCCCTGCTCGTAGCGCAGCTGGATGCCGGCGCGCTGCGCGAGCCGCTCGACGGCCTCGGCGAACGTGAGATTGTCGATCTTGCGGACGAACGTGATGACGTCGCCGCCCTCGGCGCAGCCGAAGCAGTAGTAGTAGCCCCGGGCCGGGGTCACGTTGAAGGAGGGCGACTTCTCGTCGTGGAACGGGCACAGCCCCTTCAGGTTGCCCCCGCCCGCGTTGCGGAGCTGGATGTGCTCGCCGACGACGTCGGCGATCGGTGAGCGCTCCCGTACGAGCGCGATGTCCTCGTCACTGATCCGCCCACTTCGCCCTGCCACGCTGGCGAGTCTAGTGCCGGCCTCCGACAGGCCGGGCCGCCCCTCGTCCGGGCATGCGGACATGTCACGACTTTCCCGAACCGGTCGTGATATCCGGCTTGGTCCGTTAGAAAGGAAAGGTTCGGTAACGTCGACCAGGTGGAGATCATGCGATCGGGGAGACTGGCCGCCCTCACCGGCGCCGCGTTCTTCGCGGCGTCCTGCGGCGCGCCCGGGGGCGTCGCCGGTGTGAGCACGCTGCCGCCGGCGACGCCACCGGCGAACGGGATCACGGCCGCGACCGCTCCCTCCGACCCCGGACAGGCCGTTCCCCCCGCGGGCGACGAGCCCGTGCGGATGCCGCCGCCGAAGATGTCCCCCTACACGTACGCCTTCCCGGTCAAGGGATGCAAGGTGTCGTACTCCCGCAAGCTGCTCGTGCTCCCCAAGACCACGATCTGGGCGGAGAAGGGGTGCGCGTTCGTGTCGCCGGTCGACGGAGTGGTCCAGGAGGTCAACGTCAAGAACCAGTGGGCTCCCTCGACCGACCGCGGCGCCGACCGGGAGGGCCGGTACGTCACCGTCAAGGGCGAGGACGGCGTGCTGTACCTCGGCGGCCACCTCGACTCGGTCGACGAGGACCTCAAGCCGGGCGCCAAGGTCAAGGCCGGGGAACTCCTCGGCCGGGTGGGCAACTCCGGCAACGCCCGCGACACCGCGAGCAACCTCTACTTCGCCATCTCCTGGCCGACCGCGCCGCAGAACTGGTGGATCCGCCGGGGCATCGTGCCGCCGTGGCCCTACCTCGACGCCTGGGACGACGGCAACCGCACGGTCTCCCCGCGCAAGGCCATGCTGACGCTGCGCAAGAGGCTGGGCGCGACGCCGCCCTGCACGCAATTGTGCGCCTCCAAGCAGCAGCAGTCCTCGCCGCCCCCGGAGGAGTCCCGGCCGCCCAAGAAGAAGGACAACGACGAGGACACCCGGGTGGTCGTCCCCCTCTGAGCCCTCCGGCCCCGGCCGTTCACCAGGGCACCGTTCACCAGGGGACCGTTCACCAGGGAACCGGGCCGTTCTCGTCGAAGAAGCCGCCCGTCGGCCCGTCCGCTCCGAGCGTCGCGAGCCGCACCACGACCGCCGCGCCCTGCGCCGCCGTACGGGGAAAGGCCAGGCCGAGGTCCCTGGCGAAGTCGGTGTCGCAGGCGCCGGGAGCGACGGCGTTGACGAGGACGCCCAGCGGGCGCAGGTGCTTGGCGTACTGCACGGTCAGCGCGTTTAGCGCGGTCTTCGACACGGGATAGGCCACGTTGCCCGGCATGCCGGTGAAGTGGTGGTCCGGGTCGTTCATGTGCGTCATGGACGCCGTGCCGCTGGAGACGTTGACGACGCGTCCGGCCGCCGACTTCGCCAGGAACGGCAGCATGGCGTCGGTGACCCGGACGACCCCGAAGAGGTTGGTCTCGAACACCGCGCGCACGCCGCCGAGGTCGGCCGCGCCGGGCGGCTGCCGGGCGTCGCCGGAGATCCCGGCGTTGTTGACGAGCACGTCGAGCCGGCCGAAGCGGTCGCCCACCCGCTCCGCGGCCGCGCGCACGCTCTCGTCGTCGGCGACGTCGAGCGTCAGCGGATGGACCTCCAGGCTCTCCGCCCGGAGCGCCGTGACCGCCGCGTCGCGGCGCTCCGGGTCGCGCGCCCCGAGCAGCACGGTCATGCCGAGCGCGCCCAGCTGCCTGGCGGCCTCGTACCCGATTCCCTTGTTCGCGCCCGTGACCAGGGCGACGGTGTCAGTGCCGTTCATGGGCCCAGCCCACCATCCCGCCTCGCGCGCGGCCCAACACCGACTCGGTCACCGGCGATACCCTCGCGGTATGAACGCTGGTGACGACGGCGTCGAGACGCGGGAGCTGGCCTACTTCGTGGCGGTGGCCGAGGAGTTGCACTTCGGGCGGGCGGCCCGCCGCCTCGGCATCGCCCAGCCGCCCCTGTCGCGGGCGATCCAGCGGCTCGAACGCCGCCTCGGCACGCGGCTGCTGGATCGCGACAGCCGTACGGTCGCCCTGACGGAGGCGGGCGAGACGCTGCTGCGGGAGGGCCGCGCCGCGCTCGCGGCGGTGTCGGCGGCCGTGCGCCGCACCCGGCGGGCCGGGCGGAGCGAGCCGTCCCTCGTCCTGGCCGCCAAACCGGACGCAGACGCCGACCTGCTGCCCGTGATCCTCACGGCGTACGCGGCCACGCCGGACGCGCTGCCCGTCGACATCGTCTTCAGCGCCTGGGAGCGCGGCGCGATGGTGCGGGACGGCCGGGCCGACGCCGCCCTGATGCACGCCCCGCGCGAGGACCTGACCGGCCTCGCCTTCGAGGACCTCCTGACGGAGGCGCAGGTGGCCGTGCTGCCCCGGCGGCACCCGCTGGCCGCCCGGGCCGTGCTGTCGCTGGCCGACCTGGACCGCGAGCCGCTGCCGCGGTGGCCGCGGGCCGCCCCCGACGGCACCTACCGGATGGCCGAGAGCGGCCATCTGATGCATCTCATCGCGCTCGGCCGGGCGGTGGCCGTCGTCCCCGAGTCGGTGCGGGCGAACCTGCGGCACGACCTCGTCGGCGTGCCCGTCGCCGACGCGCCGCCGACGACTCTCGTGCTCGCCTGGCCCGAGGGCAGCAGGTCGCGGGCGCTGGCCGCGTTCGTGCGGTGCGCCGCGGAAGCGGCGCGGACAGCCCGGCCGGCCCCGGAGACCGCGCACGCCGCGCAGGCGACCCGGACGGCGGGCGCCGCACAAGAACCCGCGCCGCAGACCGGGCAAGCCACACAAACGGCTCAGACCACGTCGGCGGGCCTACCGGCCCAGGTGGCGGATGACCGGTGGGCCGGGGTCAGCCGACGAGACGGCGGGAGGCCGACAGGCGGCGGTGCCAGCCCATCGCCGACGCGTCGGTGAGCGAGGCGATCTGGTCGACCACCGCGCGCAGCCGCCCCGCGTCGTCGGCCGCCTGCTCGAACTGCGGGCGCAGGGCCGGCTCCAGCGTCGCGGGGGCGCCCCGCATGACGAGGTCGCCCAGCTCGGCGATGAGCTCGCGCTGCCGGGCCTGCACGGCGTGGTGCGACTCCCGCGACATCACGTAGCGGGCCGTCACGCCCTTGAGCAGCGCGCACTCCAGCCGGGCTGTCCTCGGCACCTCCAGGTTCGCGTCGTAGCGCAGGCACGCCCCTCTCCCCCCGGGCCCGGGACGGCAGCCGTACGCCTCACGGGTGGCGTCCTGGGCCGAGCGGCAGAGGCGGCCGATGAGCGTGCTGGTGAGCCGTTTGAGCGCGGCGAGGTCGGCGAGCCCGGCGTCGAAGTCGGCCGGCCACAGCGGCTCGGCGAGCAGCCGCGCGAAGGTCTCGGCCAGTTCGTCCACATCGACGTCGGGGGCGTACCACTCCCGGGTCAGTCGGCACACCTCCAGCCGCTCCTCCGGGTCACGCAGCTCTGCCGTCGTGACGTGGCCGCAGGCCAGCGCGTCCTCCAGGTCGTGCACCGAGTAGGCCACGTCGTCGGCCCAGTCCATGACCTGCGCCTCGAAGCGGATCGCGTAGTCGGGCGCGCCCTCCCGCACCCACCGGAAAACCGCGAGGTCGTCGGGGTAGACGCAGTACGGCCCGCCCTCGCCGGCGAGCGGGACGCCGGGGACGCGGCAGGCGGACCCGGCCCAGGGATACTTGCAGACCGAGTCGAGCGCGGCGCGGGTGAGGTTGAGCCCGGCGCTGCGGCCGTCCTCGGTGATGACCTTGGCCTCCAGCCGCGTCAGCAGCCGCAGGTTCTGGGCGTTGCCCTGGAACCCCCCGCACGGCGTTGCCAGCTCGTCGAGCGCGGCCTCCCCGTTGTGGCCGAAGGGGGGATGCCCGAGGTCGTGGGCGAGGCAGGCGGTCTCCACCAGGTCGGGGTCGCAGCCGAGGACCCTGCCCATCTCCCGGCCGATCTGCGCGCACTCCAGCGAGTGGGTCAGCCGCGTACGGGGACTGTGCAGGCCGGTGTAGTCGGCGGGGGCCACCACCTGTGTCTTGGCGGCGAGCCTGCGCAGCGAGGCACTGTGGAGCACGCGCGCCCGGTCGCGCTCGAACGGGCTCCGCTCGGGGTTCCCGGGCGGCTCCGGCACCCATCGTGCCTGGTCGTGCTCGTCGTAGCGGGCCATGCGTCCTCCTCCCTGTCGCCCTCGCCTGGCCGCCGTGCCCCGGCCGTGTCCCGGCCGAGTCCGGCCCCCATCCGGCGGGGAATGGAGCGTACCCCCGAAGGTCGGGTTTCACGACAGATCCGGTAGTACGAAGGAAGATTGCCGCTCTTGCCGTGATTCGCGACGCCGGGTGATACTCGGCTTCGCTGCCGAGGAGGAGCCCAGGTGGTGGACAACGAGCTCGCGGAGGTCCTCAGATCGGGACCCTTCGAGCGGGCCCTGCGGACGGCGATCCGCGCCCGGGGGCTGAGCCTCGACCGCCTCCACTCACGGCTGCGCGAGCGCGGCGTCGCCATCAGCCTGTCCAGCCTCAGCTACTGGCAGCGCGGCCGATCCCGGCCGGAGCGCGCCGCCTCCCTGGCGGCCGTCCGGGAGCTGGAGACGATCCTGTCGCTGCCCGAGTACGCGCTGATCGGCCTGCTCGGGCCGCCCCGTCCCCGGGGCCGGCGGCCGGAGACGGTCGCCGTGCTCAGCCACCACGAACAGGTCGTCGTGGGCGCCGACCGGCGCCGGAACCGGGCCAGCGCCCGGGTCGTGCTGCGGGCCGCGGCGCCGGGTGTGGACCGGTACGTGGTCGCCCATCCCCCAGGCGCCCGGCTGCTGCGGGCCGAGTCCTGCCGCCCCGGCCGCAGCGACGACGCGGGCCCCGGCACTCTGACGGAGCTGATCTTCCCGCATCCCCTGACCACCGGCGAGACCCGCGTCGTCGAGTACGTCACCGCGTTCCCCGCGACGGCCGACCGCTACGACCTGCACCTGCGGGACCCGGTCGAGCAGTTCCTGACGCAGGTGCGGTTCGCGGGCGGGCGGCTGCCGGTGCGGTGCTTCCACACCTGGTCCCCGGACGCGTCGGCGCCGCCCGGGGACGCCGGTGAGCTGCGCGTCGACGCGTTCGGGACCGCCCACGTCGTGGACACCGCCGCCCGGCCGGGCGTCCGCGGCGTCCGCTGGGAATGGCGCTAGTGCCCCTCCCTCCAATCTCCGCCCGGGCAAATCTTGTCGGGTGCGGCACTAACTCTTCGTGATCTTCACGTCGTCGACGGCGGCCTCCACCAGGCTGGCCGCCGACAGGTCGGCCGCCTCGATCTGGATCCGTACGGTCTGGCCGGCGAAGGCGGTCAGCGACGCGGTGGCGACGCTCCACGAGCCGTTCCGGTTCGCGGCCGCGCCCAGCTGCTCGACGACCGTGCTCGTCGTGCCGCCGATCACCCTCACCCGGAAGTAGTCGTCCGGCGAGGCGTTCGACCCGTGGGCGAGATACCAGGAGAACGACAGCGTGAGCGTCCCCGACGACGGCAGCGTGATCGCGGGCGACCTGATCGTCGTCACTCCCCCGTCGATGTCGTAGTCCCCGGCGCTCGCGCCCGCCGCCGCGCCGGTGACCAGGTCGTAGCTCCCGCTGACCGGCGTGCCGAGCTGCTTGGCCCCGCTCGACGACGTCGCGGCGGGGCGGCCCCGCTCCCAGGCGCCGGAGGCCGCGGTGTCGGTGCCCGCCGCGTTCGCCGTCCAGCCGGTCGCGGTCTCGAAGTCGTCGGAGTAGACGGTCGTGGACGGGGTGCCGGTGCCGCAGTACGTGGACTCCTTGCCGATGACCCGGTAGACGCAGTCGGCGTTCTGCGTGAGCAGCAGCGCCGCGGCCCGGTTGCGCGAGGTCTCCCTGTCGATGACCTCGTCGGGCGGGTAGAAGCCGGGGCTGCTCCCGGTGGGATACATCTCGAAGGTGTACGTGAAGATCTTGTAGGTGCCCCACATCCAGTCGTCGATGGAGCCGTCGGTGATGTAGAGGTCGCTGGCCTGCTCGGGGGTGTAGCCGTTGGTGGCCGCCATGCTGCGGCCGAGCGCGGCGTGCGCGTCCCGGTCGTCCTGCGTCATGCCGGGGCCGGTGTCGGCCGTCGTGTACCCGTACGGCCACAGGACGAGTTCGCTGTAGGTGTGCCAGTCGATGGCCGCCTTGATCTGCTGGACGCCGCCGACCACCCTGCCGCGCACGAAGTCGGCGGCCGCCTTGACCTCCGGCGCGGACTCGGCCGCCGCGCCGCGGTAGGTCTCGCTGGACGCGGTGCCGGAGGACCCGCCGCAGCAGCCCCACCGGTAGGCCCAGTTGCGGTTGAGGTCGGTGCCGACGCTCGAGGTGCCGGAGTTGGGCTGGCGGTTCTTGCGCCACGACCGGTAGGAGCCGGTGGCGATGTCGTACTCCCCGCCGTCGGGGTTGAGGTCGGGCAGGATCCAGATCTCCCGGGTGTTCACCAGGCCGGTGATCTGGGCGTCGCTGCCGTACCCGTCGGTGAACAGGCGCAGCAGGTAGATCGCCATCTCGACGGTGAGATGCTCGCGCGCGTGCTGGTGCGCGGTGAACAGCACCTCCGGCTCGCTCTCGTCGGTGGCCACGTTGTCGCTGATCTTGACGCCGATCATGTCGCGGCCCTCGTACGACCGGCCGTAACTGAACCTGCGGGCGATCGCGGGATGGGCGGCGACGACCTGGTCCACCAGCGTGCTGAGCTCGGCGTAGTTGTGGTAGCCGGAGTCGCCCGAGGGGAAGTCGAAGGTCTGCGGCCCGCTCTCGTCGGCGGGCGGGGCGAGCTCGGTGACCTTGAACCCGAGCGCCCGGATGGCCGCGACCTCGCGGGGCGTCGCGGTGACGACCAGGCTCCGGCCGTGGACCTCGTCGATGGCGGCGCCCGTACGGGCGACGGCGCTGCGCTGGGCGACGTCGGCGGGGCCGTCCACCTGGTACTGCCTCGACGGCGCCGGATCGACGGCCCGCACCGCCGGGGCGACCCTCGCCGATCCGGCCGGTCCGGCCGCCGAGGCGTCCGGCGGAGCGGCGGCGCCGAGCACGGCGGGGACCACACCGAGCAGCACGGCCGCGATCCCCAGCGCCGGCGGGTACAGACGTCTTCTCACTCCACGCCCTCCCTTGCGGTAGGTACGTAGAGTGATCAGTCAGGCCGCCGGGATCAACGTTCACCGGACCGTGTCGCGCGGCCCGGTGAATCACCCGCATCATGAACTGGATGTTCCACAACCAGTCCGGATGTTCTGTGGAATTTCAACTCACCGGCTGTCGGAACCCGTGCGGGCCAGCGCGGCGCGGCCCGCCTCCAGCCGGGCCACCGGGACGCGGAACGGCGAGCAGGAGACGTAGTCGAGCCCGATCTCGTGGCAGAAGTGGACCGAGTCGGGGTCGCCGCCGTGCTCTCCGCAGATGCCGAGCTTCAGGCCGGGCCGGGCCCGCCTGCCCTCCTCGGCCGCGATACGCATCAGCCGGCCGACGCCGTCCCGGTCGATCGACTCGAACGGCGAGACGCCGAAGACCCCGAGGTCGAGATATCTGCCGAAGAAGGCGCTCTCCACGTCGTCACGGGAGAACCCCCAGGTCATCTGGGTGAGGTCGTTGGTGCCGAACGAGAAGAAGTCGGCGGCCCCGGCGATCTGCCCGGCTGTCAGCGCCGCCCGGGGCACCTCGATCATCGTGCCGATCGCCGCCTCCACGCCCGCCTCCGCAAGGATTCCCGTCGCCTCCTCCCGGACGATCTCCAGCTCCTGCACGGCGCCGACCAGCGGGATCATGATCTCCGCCCGCGCGCCCTCGACCTGCCTGGCCGCGGCGGCGATGGCCCGCACCTGCATGGCGAACAGTCCGGGGATCGCGAGGCCCAGCCGGACGCCGCGCAGGCCGAGCATCGGGTTCTGCTCGTGCAGGCGCCGGACCGCCACCAGCAGCCTGCGGTCGCGGTCGCCGGCCCGCTCGCCCGCCACGGCGACCCGGACGGCGAGGTCGGTGAGGTCGGGCAGGAACTCGTGCAGCGGCGGGTCGATCAGCCGGATCGTCACAGGAAGGCCGCGCATGGCCCCGAAGATGCCGGCGAAGTCGGCCGTCTGGAGCGGTTCGAGCGCGTCCAGCGCGACCTGCCGCTCCTTGCCGCCCGGCGCCAGGATCAGGTCCTCCACGAGCCGCCGCCGCTCCCCGAGGAACATGTGCTCCGTACGGCAGAGTCCGACGCCGAGCGCGCCGAAGCGGCGGGCGCGGGCGGCGTCCTCGGGGGTGTCGGCGTTGGCCCGCACCTCCAGCCGGCGTACGGCGTCGGCGTGGGTCATGACGCGGTCGACGGCCCGGACCAGTTCGTCCTCGACCAGCCCACTTTCGAAGTAGCGGGCCACCGGCGAGGCGGTCACCGGCACCTCCCCGAGGTAGACGGCGCCGGTGCTGCCGTCGATCGAGATGAGGTCGCCCTCGTTCACGACGACCCCGCCGGGCGCGGTGAAACGGCGGGCGTGCGGGTCGACCTCCAGCTCCTCTGCCCCGCACACGCAGGTCTTGCCCATGCCGCGGGCGACCACGGCGGCGTGCGAGGTCTTGCCGCCCCGGGAGGTGAGCACGCCGTGCGCCGCGATCATCCCGGCCAGGTCGTCGGGGTTGGTCTCGCGTCGCACGAGGATGACCGCCTCGCCCCGCCCGGCCACCTCGACGGCCCGCTCGGAGCTGAAGACGGCCCGGCCCGCGGCGGCCCCTGGCGAGGCGTTCATGCCGGTGGTCAGCCGGTGACCGCCGCCCGTGGCGGCGAACCGGGGGAACATGAGGTGGGCGAGCTGGTCTCCGGTGACCCGGGTGACCGCCTCGTCCATGTCGATGAGGCCCTCGTCGACGAGCTGGGTGGCGATGCGGAAGGCGGCCTCGGCCGTGCGCTTGCCGACCCGCGTCTGCAGCATCCAGAGCCTGCCGCGCTCGATCGTGAACTCGACGTCGCACAGGTCGCGGTAGTGCCGCTCCAGCGTCGCCATGATGCCGAGCAGCTCGTGGTACGCCTCCGGGTTGATGGTCTCCAGTTCCTGCAGGGGAACGGTGTTGCGGATGCCGGCGACGACGTCCTCGCCCTGGGCGTCGCGCAGGTAGTCGCCGTAGACCCCCCGGCGCCCCGAACCCGGGTCGCGGGTGAAGGCGACCCCGGTGCCCGAGTCGGGGCCCATGTTGCCGAACACCATGGCGACGACGTTGACGGCGGTGCCGAGGCCGGCGGGGATGCGCTCCTGACGGCGGTAGAGGACCGCGCGGGGCGCGTTCCACGATTCGAAGACCGCCCGTACGGCGAGGTCCATCTGCTCGCGGGGGTCGGCGGGGAAGTCCCGGCCGGCCCGGGTGCGGACGATGCCCTTGAAGGTCTCGACCAGCCGTTGCAGGTCGGCCGTTTCGAGTTCGGTGTCGTCCCGGTCGCCCTTGAGGTCGTCCATCGCGTCCTCGAACGACTCGCCGTCGATGCCCAGCACCGTCCTGCCGAACATCTGGATCAGCCGGCGGTAGGAGTCCCAGGCGAAGCGGTCGTTGCCCGACTGCTTGGCCAGCCCGAGGACCGAGTCGTCGTTCAGGCCGATGTTGAGGACGGTCTCCATCATGCCGGGCATCGAGAACCTGGCCCCCGACCTGACACTGACGAGCAGGGGGTCGTCCGCCTGGCCGAGACGCTTGCCCATGCGCGCCTCCAGGGCGGCGAGGTACTCGCCGACCTCCTCCTCCAGCCCGCCGGGCATGGCGCCGTGCCGCAGGTAGTGGCGGCACGCCTCGGTGGTGATGGTGAAGCCGGGAGGCACGGGCAGGCCGATGTTGGTCATTTCCGCCAGATTGGCGCCCTTGCCGCCGAGCAGGTCCTTGAGGTCCTTGTTGCCCTCGGTGAATCCGTAAACATACTTCGGCATCCGACGCTCCCTTCTGAACTGCCGCAAAAGCCCTCGAAGCTGCCTGCAACTGGACTGTACCGGGGAAAATCATCCTCAACCGTCACCCTCTGCCTCACATACCGTTTACCCAGGTAGACGAGGCCGCAGAGGTCTAATCCAATTGATTTTTACGGGACCGCGGCAATGGTTCATACCAATTCGCCGCCGGGCCGAGGCGGGCGGGCGTTCGAAAGCGCGGAAATGGTTTAGACCACGTGGCCGGTAAGGCCGCGTACCGGTGAGTCGGCCGTACGGAGCCGCTCGGGTGCGATATAAACGAGCCACCCTCCGACCACAGCCAAGGGGAGGGTTTCCTGTGTCGCGAGCGGTGTCGCGAATGGTGCCGGCACGCGGGACGCCGGCGCGGCAGGCGTCGGCACCGAAGGCATCGGCGCGGCGCGTGCCGATGTGGGGCGTGCCGACGCGGGGGGTGCCCGCGCGGAGGCTCTGGCCGGTGACGGCGGCGGTGGCCGCCGGACTGGCCGCGCTGATGGCGGCCACCGGATGCGAGGGCGCGCGGGTCACCCCGGAGCAGAGCGTGTCGGGCGCGCCGGGCCTGGCCTGGAAGCCGTGCGAGGAGACGGCGTCGTCGTCCGGCTTCGAGTGCGCGACGCTCCAGGTGCCGCTCGACTACGCCGCGCCGTCCGGCAGGAAGATCGGCATCGCCCTGGTCCGGCTGCGCGCCACCGAGCCCGGCCGGCGGCTCGGCTCGCTCGTCTTCAACTTCGGCGGCCCCGGCGGTTCCGGCGTCACGACGCTCATGCAGGCGGCGCACGCGTTCTCCACCCTGGGCGGCCGCTACGACCTCGTCAGCTTCGACCCGCGCGGAGTCGAGCGCAGCAGCGGCATCCGGTGCCTCAGCGGCCCGAGGATGGATTACTTCCTCGCCCACGAGCCCAGCGGCGACGCCCGGTCGGAGAAGAGCCTCGTCGCCGAGTTCACCCAGGGGTGCGAACGCGAAGCGGGCTGGATCCTGCCGTACGTCGGCACGGTCAACGCGGCGCGCGACATGGAGGCGCTGCGGGCGGCGCTCGGCGACTCCCGCCTCAACTACCTCGGGTTCTCCTACGGCACCCATCTCGGCGCGGTCTACGCCACCCAGTTCCCCGGCAAGGTCGGCAGGATGGTGCTCGACTCGGCCGTCGACCCCTCGGTCACCCTGCTCGACATGTCCAAGACCCAGGCCCTCGGCTTCCAGAAGGCCTACGAGGACTACGTGGCTGACTGCGCCAGGACCCGGACGAGCTGCCCGCTCGGCGCCGACCCAGCCGCCGTGAAGGCCGACGTGCTGAAGCTGCTCGACTACCTGAACCGCAGGCCGCAGAAGCAGGGCGACCGCGAGATCACCCAGAACATCGCCAGGGCCGGCATCACGCAGGCCCTCTACAGCAGGCTCACCTGGCCGCTGCTCACCGAGGCGCTGAAGGAGGGCGGGAAGGGCGACTACAGCGGCCTGCTCACGCTCGCCGACCAGTACGCCGGGCGGCGGCCCGACGGCAGCTACTCGACCCTGCAGTTCTCGCTGCCCGCGATCCTGTGCGCCGACACCACCGACCGGCCGTCGGTCGAGGAGGCCGAGAAGCTGGCCCGGCGGCTCAGGGCGCGGACGCCGGTCTTCGCGCCGACCGCGGCCAGCGCCGGGTCCTGCAGCGTGTGGCCGGTGCCGGGAGACGACGGCGCGCGGCGGGTCGACGCGAGCGGCTCGGGGCCCATCCTGGTGGTCGGCGTGACCAACGACCCGGCCACGCCGTTCCAGTGGGCGCCGCGGCTCGCCGGTCAGCTGCGCACCGGGGTGCTGCTGACCCTGGACGGCGAGGGCCACGGCGCGTACGGCCAGAGCGGCTGCATCGACGACCGCGTCAACGCCTACCTGCTGGAGGGGCGGGTGCCGGCGAAGAACACGCGCTGCACCTGATCCCCCGGGCCCTCACGGTCCGCGCGGCCCGTCCCCGGCCCTCTTCATCGGTGACGCGGAAGGCCCCGCCCGGGAGATCTCCCGGGCGGGGCCTTCGGTGCGCCGATCAGTCGTTCAGGTGCTGACGCAGGTAGGACTCGACCTGGTCGAGCGCGACCCGCTGCTGGGCCATCGTGTCGCGCTCGCGGATCGTCACGGCCTGGTCCTCCAGGGTGTCGAAGTCGACCGTGATCGCGAACGGCGTGCCGATCTCGTCCTGGCGGCGGTAGCGGCGGCCGATGGCGCCCGCGTCGTCGAAGTCCACGTTCCACCGGCGGCGGAGCTGCGCGGCCAGGTCGCGGGCCTTCGGCGACAGGTCGGCGTTGCGCGACAGCGGCAGCACCGCGACCTTGACCGGGGCGAGGCGGTGGTCGAGGCGCATCACGGTCCGCTCCTCCATCACGCCCTTGGCGTTGGGCGCCTCGTCGACCGTGTAGGCGTCGAGGAGGAAGGTCAGCGTCGCGCGGTCCACACCGGCCGCCGGCTCGATTACGTACGGCACGTAACGCTCGCCCGACTCCTGCTCGAAGAACGACAGGTCGGTCCCCGACGCCTTCCCGTGCGCGGTGAGGTCGAAGTCGGTGCGGTTGGCGATGCCCTCCAGCTCACCCCACTCGCCGCCGGCGAAGTTGAAGCGGTACTCGATGTCCACCGTCCGCTTGGAGTAGTGGGACAGCTTCTCCTTCGGGTGCTCGTAGAGCCGCAGGTTGTCCTTGTTGATGCCGAGGTCGACGTACCAGCGCAGGCGCTCGTCGATCCAGTACTGGTGCCACTCCTCGTCGGTGCCGGGCTTGACGAAGAACTCCATCTCCATCTGCTCGAACTCGCGGGTGCGGAAGATGAAGTTGCCCGGGGTGATCTCGTTGCGGAACGACTTGCCGACCTGCCCGATACCGAACGGGATCTTCCGGCGGGCCGACTGCTGCACGTTCAGGTAGTTGATGAAGATGCCCTGGGCGGTCTCCGGCCGCAGGTACGCCAGGCCCGACTCGTCCTCGACCGGGCCGAGGAAGGTCTTCAGCAGGCCGCTGAACTGCCTGGGCTGGGTGAAGGCGCCCTTGTTGCCGCAGTTGGGGCAGGTGATGTCGGCCAGGCCGCCCGCGGGCTCGCTGCCGTGCTTGGCCTCGTACGCCTCGAGCAGATGGTCGGCGCGGTACCGCTTGTGGCACGACTGGCACTCGGTGAGCGGGTCGGTGAACGTCTCGACGTGACCGCTGGCCTGCCAGACCTCGCGGGCGAGGATGACGCACGAGTCGAGGCCGACGACGTCGTCGCGGCCCTGCACCATGGCCTTCCACCACTCGCGCTTGACGTTGTTCTTGAGCTCGACACCCAGGGGTCCGTAGTCCCAGGACGCCCGCAGGCCTCCGTAGATCTCGCTCGACGGGAAGACGAGCCCGCGGCGCTTGGCGAGGCTGACGATCGTTTCCAGGACGTCGGTGCGACGTGCCATCAGTGGGACTCCATCCGGCTGGGTGTCGGCGTTGAGATCGGGTCGGTGCGGATCGAGGTCAGGTTCAGATCGAGGTCGGCGATGCGCCGGCGGCTCGCTCAAGCGGTCGGGCTCGGCCCGGCCGCCTGCCCGCGGCGGCGGCGACGTCCGGCCACCTGCCCGGATCCGTGCCCAAGCTTAGGGGAATCCGGCGGCCCCGCGCTCACGGCTTGCCCGTGGTCCCCGCGTTCACACCGGCGCCCGGAGGCGCGTAGACCTCCTCGAAGGCCCCCGGCTCGTTGATCATGAGGGTCATCAGCGGATACATCTCCATCCGCGCCGCCGACAGGGCGCGCCGGTAGTGGCCCGCTCCCTCCCACTCGCTGACCAGCGCCCACAGCGCGGGCTCGTCCACCGCCCTGCCGAGCCGTCCGCGGAGATAGCCCGGCTGCGCGGCCAGCAGGTCCAGGATGGCGCGGGCCTGGGTGGCGAACTCCTCGGTGCGGGCGCCCGGCACCGAGTAGCGGATCACGGCGAGCATGCCGCCCAGCATGCCACCCTCTCCCGTACGGCCCGCCGCGAGGGGGCGGGCGAAGGGGCGCGGGAGGCGCGGGCGGGGCTAGGCTCTCAGGCGTGGGAAGCGAAACGGAACCGCCGCGCCGCCAGGTCCCCGCGCATCCCCTGGCGCGCAGGCCCGCCGGGGAGACGCAGGCGCGGGGAGCACGGGCGGGAGGAGCGCAGGGGCGATCGCCGCGCCCGGTGCGTCCGCTGCCCGCCGGCGAGCACTTCTTCACGCCGGGCGCCATCGGGGCGCGCCGGACGGTCGAGACGAAGAGCGCCCCGCTGCTGGTCTTCCTGTTCCAGATGCCCCGGTGGCTGGCCCCGGTGGTCCTGGTGGCGCTGCTCATCGCCGGGCTCGTCGTGCCGGACTGGCGCGGCGGCGTGGCCGTGCTCCCGGTGCTGGCGTTCATCGTCTGGCTGGCCTACCTGTCGTGGCCGTCGCTGCGGCCGATGGGCCGGTTGCTCCGCGTGGCGGTCGGGACCTTCCTGGTTCTCCTCGTCGCGACCCGCTTCGGGCTCTTCTGACGCGAGCCGTCCCCAGGTCCTCGCGGGTGCCGCCGGTCGCACGGCGCCGCTCGACCTGCCGGACACGACCTAGTCTGTACTTCGTAGGGCGCAGTGCGTAGGGCGCCGCCGTACCCGGGAGTCCTTGATGACCAAGAGCCGCGACGCCGTCCACGAGATCCTCCGCCAGAGCGGCGGGTTCCGCAGCGCGCAGGACGTGTTCGCCGAGATGCGCGCGGACGGCTCGAAGATCGGCCTCACGACCGTCTACCGCGCGCTCCAGTCGCTGTCCGACGCGGGGCGGGTCGACGTGCTGCGCACCGACGAGGGCGAGTCGGTCTACCGGGCCTGCCAGAGCGACACGCACCACCACCACCTCGTGTGCCGGCTGTGCGGGCGCACGGTCGAGGTGGCCGGGCCGGACGTGGAGCGGTGGGCCGAGGTCGTCGGGGCCGAGCACGGCTTCATCGACGTCACCCACACCGTCGAGGTCTTCGGCACCTGCTCCTCGTGCGCCGCGTCACGCGGCGCGGCCACCCCTTCGGCGACGCCCGCGAAGACGGTGGGAAAGGCCGCCGGGAAGGGCTGACCCCGCCCCGCGCGGGCCTCGCGGGGAGTACGCTTCCTGCGCCGCGCCAAGCCCGCCGCGACAGAAGGAGATGGCGTGCCGTTCAGCCATGACATGGTGTACTCGCTGGCGACGGTGGTGGACCTCGTCAACACCGGCGCCGGCGAGCGCGACGGGCTGGCCGAGGTCGCCGACCTGGCGGAGTTCGTCGGCAGGCGCGAGGTCAGCGGGGTGCGGACGCTGACCCGGCGGGACCTCGCCGAGGTGCGGGCCCTGCGCGAGGCGTTCCACGCCGTGTTCACCGCGCCCGACCAGACGACGGCGGTCAAGGTGCTCAACACGCTGCTGGGCCGCACCCGCATCACGCCCAGCCTGACCGAGCACGACGGCCACCCGCTCCACGTCCACTACTTCGCGCCGGACGCGTCGGTCGCCGAGCATCTGGCCGCCGACTGCGGTGTCGCGCTCGCCCACGTGCTCGTGGAGAACGAGCGGGAGCGGCTGCGCACGTGCGCCGCGCCCGACTGCTCACACGTCTTCGTGGACGAGTCGCGGAACCGGTCCCGGGTCTACTGCGACAGCCGCACCTGCGGCAACCGCATGCACGTGGCCGCCTACCGGGCCCGCGCCCGCCGTCGCGACGCCTCCTGACACCTGCCGTCGCGGGTCCGGCTACCGGGCAGAGGCGGGGACGGCCTCGTTCGGCAGCGCGCCGCCGTACCTGCGGTCGCGCTTGGCGTAGATCTCGCACGCCTGCCACAGGTCACGGCGGTCGAAGTCGGGCCAGAGCTGGTTGAGGAACACCATCTCGGCGTAGGCGGACTGCCAGAGCAGGAAGTTCGAGGTGCGCTGCTCGCCCGAGGACCGCAGGAACAGGTCGACGTCCGGGATCTCCGGCTCGTCGAGGTAGCGGGCGAAGACCTTCTCCGAGACCTTGTCGGGCTTGACCCGGCCGTCGGCGATGTCGCGGGCGAGCCGCACGGCCGCGTCCACGATCTCCGCGCGGCCGCCGTAGTTCACGCAGAACTGCAGGGTCAGCGTGCTGTTGCCGACCGTCCTGCGCTCGGCGTCCTCCAGCTCCTTGATCACGCTTCGCCAGAGCCGGCCGGGCCGCCCGGCCCAGCGGACCCGTACGCCCATGGCGTCGAGCTCGTCGCGCCTGCGCCGGATGACGTCGCGGTTGAAGCCCATGAGGAAGCGCACCTCGTCGGGCGAGCGCTTCCAGTTCTCGGTCGAGAAGGCGTACGCGGACAGGTAGGGGATGCCGATCTCGATGGCGCCCTCGATGACGTCGAACAGCGACGCCTCGCCCATCTTGTGCCCTTCGGTCCTCGGCAGCCCGCGGGCCTTGGCCCAGCGGCCGTTGCCGTCCATGACGATCGCCACGTGACGCGGCAGCAGGGCGCGCGGAATGTCGGGTGGAGTGGCCCCGGACGGGTGTGGAGTGGGAGGACGAACCATGTAGCGAGCGTATTGCGTCCGGAGCGGTCCTCAGGTGCGGAAGACGTGCGGATCCGGTGCAGGTTCGGCATCCCCGGCGCCGGGCCACTCCCGCTCGACGTGGCGCAGCGAACGGATGCCGTGCTCCAGGTGCCACTGCAGGTAGGCCGCCACCAGGCCGCTGCACTCGGTGCGGTGCCGCGGCTCGGAGGAGTCAGCGGCGGCCCAGTCGCCCCGCAGCAGAGCGATCATCAGCGCGATCGTCTCGGCCGCGGGAACGGCCGCGCCGGGCGGGCGGCACGCGCCGCAGACCACCCCGCCCGCCACGATCGCGAAGGCGCGCGCCGCCTCGGCGCCGCACCGCGCGCACTCCGACAGCGCGGGGGCGTAGCCCGCCACCGCCAGCGAGCGCAGGAAGAACGCGTCGAGCACCAGCCGGGCCTCGTGGCCGCCCTGGGCGAGCGTGCGAAGACCGCCGACCAGCAGCAGGAACTGGCGCAACGCCGGCTCCTTCTCCCCCACGGTCAGCCGGTCGGCCGTCTCCAGCATCGCCGTGCCCGCCGTGTATCTCGGGTAGTCGGCGACGATCGCCTCGCCGTACGGGTGCAGGGTCTCGACCTGCGTGATCACGTCGAGCGACCTGCCGCCGTGAAGCTGCAGGTCCACGTGTGAGAACGGCTCCAGCCGCGCGCCGAACCGCGACATGGTCCTGCGTACGCCCTTGGCCACTCCCCGGACCTTGCCGGTGCGCCGGGTGAGGAGGGTGATGATGCGGTCGGCCTCGCCCAGCTTCTGGGTGCGCAGCACGACGCCCTCGTCGCGGTAGAGGCTCACTCCGTCATCGTAGGGTCCGCCCGGTGGCGGGCGCCCCCTCGGGCCCCATACGAGGCTTTCACCCCACTCCAGCGCATGAATGGTGAAAATTCGGTAATGATCCGGCGACGATGCCGAGTGGCAAACCCGGACGAAGCTGTACATCTAGCGGCCGTACGGTAAACCTGGGGTGCCACGTCCGAGCGGAAAGGTCACTAAGCTTTGGCCTCCGGCGGACTTCCCCGCGCCGGTCAAGCCCCAAGGGCCTGACTCCCCCGTTGCGTGAAAGGTTGCCATGACCCGCGTGGTCCTGCTGGGCGCGCCGCCCGGCCCGATCGCTTTCCCGCCGCCCGGCGGCCGGCCCGCCCTGCCCGCGGCCATCACGCTGACCTCGCTTCCCGGGGCGCCCTCCGCGTACGACAGGCTGCTCGCGCAGGCCGCCGCGCTGGACCCCGAGCCGACGACGATCGCCCGGCCCGGCGACGCGGCGGCCTACGCCCGGCCGTACGGCCGCGTGGTGGAGAGCCGGGACGTCGCCGGAGACCTGCGTGCGCTGGCCGACGTGGCCGAGGCCGCCGAGGACAACCTGCTGATCCTGCCGGCCGACTCGCTGGTGCACGACGAGCTGATCTACCAGATCACCAAGGCCAAGCGGGGCGCCCTCGCGCTGATCGTCCGCCCGGAGCGGGACGAGAACGCGCCGATCGAGGAGATGGTGCCGATCGAGGAGGCCGTGCCCGAGATCGGCTCGCAGTTCATCGAGGGGCTGCCCCAGCGCACCCGCGCGGGCCGCGGCCGGATCATCTCGGTCGGCACCGCCTACCACGCGGTGACCCGGCCGAACGCGGCGCTGCTCGGACCGCTCCACCTGCACCAGCGGCACCTGCCGACCCTCGCCGAGGCCGCCCGCGACCTGGCGGAGATGGCCCACCTGTTCGGTCCCGAGGACGACCTGACCGAGCTTCTCGTGCTCGGGCTGGTCCGGCGCGGCGTCTCGGTCGGCCGGCGGGGCCGCCGCGACCTGTTCTTCCGCCGCGTCCGGAGCCAGGCCGAGGCCGACGAGGCGCAGGCGGAGATGGCCGGCTACGACGAGGACCGGGCCCGGCTCGACAACGCGGTGAAGGGCGCCGACGGCTTCTTCACCACGTTCTTCGTCAGCACCTACTCGCGCTTCATCGCCCGCTGGGCGGCCCGCCGGGGGCTCACCCCCAACCAGGTGACGCTGATCTCGATCGCCCTCGGCCTGCTGGCGGCCGGCGCGTTCGCCACCGGCACCCGCTGGGGGGCGATCGCCGGAGGGGTGCTCATCTACTTCGCGTTCGTCTTCGACTGCGTCGACGGGCAGGTCGCGCGGTACGCCCGCAAATTCGGCGTGCTCGGCGCCTGGCTGGACGCCACGTTCGACCGGTTCAAGGAGTACGCCGTCTTCGTCGGCCTGGCGGTCGGTGCGACGGTGTCCGGGCAGTTCGGCGACGGCGAGGGCGTCTGGACGCTGGCGCTGGTCGCGCTGGCCCTCCAGTCGGTCAAGCACCTGCTCGACTTCTCGTTCGGCGCGGCCAACCGGCGCAAGGCGCCGGTGCCGCTGCCCACGCTGGACCTCACGGTCGCCGACGACCGCCCGCTGCGGGAGGCGCTGGAGGAGCGCAGGGCGAGCCGGAGCACCGGAGTGCGCGGTCTGCTGCGGCTCTGGACGAAGGCCGGGAAGTTCCGCCCGGTCCACTGGGCCCGCAAGATGATCGTGTTCCCCATCGGCGAGCGCTTCGCCGCCATCGCGATCACCGCCGCGTTCTTCGACCCCCGGGTCACGTTCCTCACGCTGATCATCTGGGGCGGCGTCGCGGCCACCTACACCCTCACCGGACGTCTCCTGAGGTCACTCGCATGATCACCCAGCCGCAGGCCATCACCCCGCTCCCCGACCCGGACGAGGAGCGCCGCCGCGTCCAGACCGCGCGCCTGCTCGCCTACCGCGACGACGGCCCGCTCGCGACCGCGCTGAAGGGCACCCTGGGCCGGCTGCTGCCGCCGGTGCCCGCGACGGCGGTGGCGCTGCTCGCGATCGTGGCGGCGGCCGTCGCCGGGATCCTCACCGACGGCCCGGTCCTGCTCCTCCCGGTGGCCGTGCTGCTCGTGCTGGTGCTGCCGACCGCCGGCCGCGACCACCTGGGCCGCTTCGACTGGCTCACTCCCCCGCTGCTGCGGGCCGCCGAGTTCCTGACGATCATCCTGCTCGGGCTGGCCGAGAGCACGCCCAAGTGGCTCCTGTTCGTGCTCATCTACGTGATCGGCTACCACACGTACGACACGGTCTACCGCACCCGGCAGGGCATCTGGCCCCCGGCGTGGCTCTACCGGGCGGGGCTCGGCTGGGAGGTCCGCCTGCTGATCCTGGGGGCGGGCGCCGCGGCCGGGTGGCTGACCCCCGTCGCCGCCGTCCTCACGGCCTACCTGCTCGTGCTGTTCGCGGTCGAGAGCATCACCAGCTGGGTGCGCCTGGACAAGGCGTCCGCACAGGCCCAGGCCGACCAGGACCTGGAGCAGTCGCCCGAGGACGCCGCCGAGCAGGCCACCGGCGACGCCGACCAGGGCTGAAGCGGACCTGACCAGGGCTCGACCCGGAGCCGGCGCGGCCCGGGGACGGCGTGCGGGAAGACGGCGGGAAGAGGGACGGCCCGGAGGCGGGCGGGACGTGGATCGGCGGGCGGCGGGCGGTCAGTAGGAGGATCGCGCGTCGAACAGCGCCCAGACCACCTTCCCGCCGCCCCGGGTGAGGATCCATCCCCAGGCCGCGCACAGCGCGTCGACCAGGTGCAGCCCGCGACCGGACTCCGACAGATCGTTCCAGGGAGACAGCGCGGGCACCCGCGCACTGGCGTCGCTCACGCCACAGCCGATATGAAAACGGTGCCTCACCAGCCTCAGCCGGATCGGCGGGGCGCCGGCGGGCTCGGCGGGCGCGTGCCGGAGCGCGTTGGTCACCAGTTCCGACACGACGATCTGCGCATCGGACACCAGGTCGCCGGCGTCCCAGCCGCTCAGCGTCCGGGCGGTGAAGTCCCTGGCGACTGCGGGCGAGGTGGTGCGCTCGTGGATGTCACACGTCGCCGACGCGGGCAGGGACAGCCCGGCGACGTCGTCCCCTTCGAACATCGCGGTCAGCCACGAAGGCGCGGTCGCGGCTCCCGGGCCTGCCAGGTCTGCTGTCATCGCGGGTCCCTCGGGTCTCACCATTACATGATGTGAATTTCCCTGCCGTCGTGTATCTTGCCCTGCGCCTTGCGGGTGCAAGCGCGCGTGCACGTGCAAATGTCGGATGCCATCGACTTTTCGTGGAAGTCCCCAGAAAACCCCGCCTCGGACCCCATCCGGTAGGATGATCAACCGAATACTCCTCCGTCCGACCTGTTTCGCCCCTCGGACACCGGTTTCACGAGGCAATCACCCGGAGCGTCGCCAATGGAGACCACGTGAACGCGCAGGCGGAAAACGCCCCCTCGTTACCGTTCGGGCTCGCCCGAAGCGGCCCGACCGCCCTGCGGCTGGTGCTCGGCGCGCAGCTCCGGCGGCTTCGCCGGGAGAGCGGCATCACTCCGGAGACGGCCGCGCACACCATCCGCGCGTCCCACGCGAAGATCAGCCGGTTGGAGCTCGGCCGGGTCGGCTTCAAGGAGCGGGACGTCGCCGACCTGCTCACGTTGTACGGCCTGACCGACCCGGACGAACGGGCAGTGCTGCTGGACCTGGCCCGGCAGGCCAACCTCCCCGGCTGGTGGCACAAGTACAGCGACGTGCTGCCGGGCTGGTTCGAGTTCTACGTCGGGCTGGAAGAGGCGGCGTGCCTGATCCGCTGCTACGAGCTGCAGTTCGTCCCCAGCCTGCTGCAGACCCCCGAGTACGCGCGGGCCACCGTACGGGTGGCCAACTCGGGACGGTCCGCCGACGAGATCGACCGGCACGTGGACCTGCGGCTGCGCCGCCAGAAGCGGCTGACCGGGCCGGACGCCGCGACGCTGTGGGCCGTGGTGGACGAGGGGGTGCTGCGCCGCCCGGTCGGCGGCCCGGAGGTGATGCGGGCCCAGCTGGAGCATCTGATCGAGGTGACCGGGCGGCCGAACGTCACGCTGCAGGTCGTGCCCTTCGACCGCGGCGGGCAGTTCACCGTGGGCGGGCCGTTCTCGGTCCTGCGCTTCGACGCGCCCGAACTGCCCGACGTCGTCTACCTGGAGCAGCTCACGAGCGCCCTCTACCTGGACAAGCCGGAGGACACCGAGGCGTACACGCAGGTGCTGAACGCGATCTGCGTGGAGGCCCACTCGGCCGAGCGGACGACCGCACTCCTGGAGGAGCTGCTGGCCGCCTACCGGTGACCTGCGGGACGGCGTCCGGGACGGCCGCGCTCACCCGCCGGAGGCCTGGCCGGGCCGCCGGCCGGAGAAGAACGCCTGGCAGGTCTCGGCGAAGGCGACCGCCCGGGCGGTGGGCCGCACACCGCGCACCGAGGCGAGCACGACGTCGAGCGCCGGGACGTCGTCGCTGATCGGCACGCACGCCACCCGCCCGCCGTCGTAGGTGTGGTCGCTGTCGGCCCGCTGGTTCAGTATCGAGTAGCCGTGCCCGCCGGCCACGAGCGCGCGGGCGGTCTCGTAGCTCGACGTCCGGAAGCGCACGCGCGGCTCCGTCGGATAGATCGCCCGGAAGTAGTCGCGGCTGCGCGGCAGGTCGAGCAGGATCATCGGCTCGGTGGCCAGGTCCGCCAGCGACACCGCCTCCGCCTCCGCCAGCGGATGCCCCAGGGGAAGCAGCGCGTACGGCCTGGCCTGGGTGAGCGGCCGGATGTCGAGATCGAGGGCGAGGTCGATGGCGTAGACCAGGGCGACCTCGCACCTGCCGTCCAGCAGCGCCGCCTCCATCGCGGACAGCTCGCCCTCGGCGACGCTGACCCGCACCCCCGGATAACGCCCGGCGAACTCGCGCAGCAGGCGCGAGAGGTAGAACGGCGCGAGGGTCGTCAGGCAGCCGACCGCGAGCTCGCCGGTGAGCGAGCCCGCGAGGCCGCGCGCCGACTGGGCGAGGGCCGCCGCGTGAGCGAGGAACTCCCGCGCCTCGACGAGGAAGCGCTCGCCCGCGCGGGTCAGCGACAGGCCGCGGGCGTGGTGGCGGATCAGGAGCTGGACCCCGAGCTCCCGCTCGACCTGGGCGATCGCGGCCGAGATCGCCGACTGCGCGACCATGAGCTCTCTGCTGGCCGCGGTCATACTGCCGAGCTCGGCCGCGGTTACGAAGTAACGCAGCTGGACGAGGGTGAAGTTGGCGTCCGCCACGCCACCCATTGTGACCGTCTCCGGGCCCGCTGGCGCCCGCGATCCGGTATCAACTTCGAATGCCTTTTCCGGCCCCTGATCAGGCCTTTTCCCAACGGAAACGATTCGCGCCCAGCGCGAGCCCTCCGATCGCGAGGGCCAGGGACACGATCACCCCCCACAAAACGGCCGACGCGCCGTAGGAACCGGAGAACAACGCCCGCAGTCCCTCGACCGCGTACCGGAACGGCGTGAGCCGCGACACCACGTCGAGCCAGGCGGGGGCGAGCGACATCGGCAGCAGCGCGCCCGACAGCAGCATCAGCGGGACCACCACGGTGGACATCACGGGCGCGAACAGTTCCTGCCGCATCGTGAGCGCCGCCGCGTACGACAGCGACGCCATGCCGACGGACAGCACGGTCATCAGGAGCAGGGCCGCCAGCACCCCCGGGAGCGGGGCCCGCAGCCCGAGCGCGTAGCCCGCCACGATGATCGCGACGGCCTGCACGAGCAGCACCAGGCTGTCTCTGAGCACCCGGCCGAGCAGCAGCGTGACCGGGCTCACCGGGGCGACGCGGAGCCGTTCGAGCACGCCGAACCGCTGGTCGAAGACGATGCCGAAGCCCGCCATCCCCGCGCTGGTCAGCGCGAGCTGCACCAGCAGGCCGGGCACGAGGACGGCCCACGACCCGACGCCGCTGCGGGCGAACAGCGGGCCGAACAGCACGAGGAAGAGGAACGGCTGCACGGCGCCGAAGGCGAGGCTGACCTTGCTGCCGAAGGAGGTGCGCAGGTAGTGGCCGGTCAGGACGGCGAGAGCGGTCACGCGGCGGCTCCCTCGCGCAGCTCGCGGCCGGTGACCGCGAGGAAGACCTCGTCGAGCGTGCGCGCGCCGTGCTCGGCCTTCAGCCGGTCCGGGGTGCCCTCGGCGACGATCCGGCCGTGGTCGATGATCAGGATCCGGTCGCAGAGCGCGTCGGCCTCCTCCAGGTAGTGGGTGGTGAGGAAGACCGTCACGCCGTCGCGCTCGCGCAGCCGCCGGATGTGGTCCCACAGGTTGGCGCGGCTCTGCGGGTCGAGCCCGGTGGTGGGCTCGTCGAGGAAGAGCAGCCCGGGCCGGTGGAGCAGGCCCATCGCGATGTCGAGCCTGCGCTTCTGGCCGCCCGACAGCATGACCGTCGTCCGCTCCTCGACCCCGGCGAGGTCCAGGGCGGCGAGCAGGGAGGTCACCCGGGCGCGGGCCTCGGCCCGGCTCAGGCCGTGCAGGCGGGCCTGGAGCACGAGTTCGTCCCCGACCGGGGTGAACGGCCCGAACGCGCCGCCCTGGGCGACGTAGCCGATGCGCCGGCGTACGGCCACCGGGTCGGCGAAGAGGTCGGCGCCCGCGACCGTGGCGGTGCCGGACGTCGGACGCAGCAGCGTGGTCAGCATGCGCAGGGTGGTGGTCTTGCCCGCGCCGTTCGGGCCGAGGAAGCCGACGATCTCGCCCGCGGAGACGTCGACGTCGATCCCCCGGACGGCCTCGGCCGTCCCGAACGTCTTGGTGAGCCCTCTGACGTGAATCATGCCCGGTAGAGTAACACCAAATTTGGAGTCACTTAAAGTTTGTGTTCGTCCTTAGAATCGGGACATGGAAGAGGGCCTGCGGGAGCGGAAGAAGCGGGAGACCCGGCAGCGGATCTCCGACATCGCGACGGGGCTGTTCCTGGTGCGGGGGTTCGACAACGTCACCGTGGCCGAGGTCGCGCGGGCGGCCGACGTGTCGGTCAACACCGTGTTCAACTACTTCCGCACGAAGGAGGATCTGTTCCTCGACCGCAGCGAGGAGAGCATGGACGTGCTGGCGCGAGTGGTCCGCGAGCGACGGCCCGGCGAGACGGCGGTCGAGGCGGTGCGGCGCGACTTCCTCGCGGCCCTGGACTCCGGCGACTGGCGCTACGGCATCAACGAGGGCGCGGACGTCTTCGTCCAGCGGATCCGGGAGAGCCCGGCGCTGCAGGCCCGGATCGAGATGATGAGCCGGCACCGTGAGGAGCGGCTCGCCGCCGTGCTCGCCGACGAGACCGAGGCCGATCCCGACGACATGACCCCGTCCCTCGTGGCGGCCCAGATCCGCGCGGCGGTCGAGGCGCTCACCCGGCACTTCGCGATGCGGCGGCTCGCCGGCGAGGAGGGCTCGGGCATCGTCGCGGACCTGCGCGCGCACGCCGAGCGCGCCTTCGACCTGCTGGAGCGCGGGGTCGGCGACTACTGCCTGCGGCCCGGGCCCCCGGCCGTCAGCCTCCCGCCAGCCGGTGAGCGGACCACACCAGCGCCTCGGTGACGCGGTGCTGCGAAAGGCCCAGGGTCCGCCGCTGGAACAGGTACACCTCGGGCGCGAACGGCGCCAGCACGCCGTCCGCCATGCCGTCCGGATCCGGCGCCCCCGACTCGGTCAGCAGAATCCGGACGTGCGCGCGCCAGAAGCCGTACGCGCCGGTGCCGAATCTGGCGCTGCCGGTCTCGGCCCCCAGGACGAGGTGCAGGTGACGCTCCAGCAGGTCGACCATGGCGACGCAGAACGCGGCGAGCCGCTCGGCCGGTGAGGCCCCCGGGCCGAGCGGCGGCGGCCCGCTCAGGATGTGCTCCTGCAGCCGCCGCTCGTGCTCGTCCAGCAGCGCCGTGGCGATCGCCGCGACGTCCGGATAACGGCGGTACAGCGTCGCCCGCCCCACGCCCGCCTCCTTGGCGATCTCGTCCATGGTGACGTTCCGGGCGTCCCCGGCGGCGAAGAGCCGCTCGGCCGCCGTGAGCACGCGCACGCGGTTGCGCGCGGCGTCCGCCCGTTCCCGCACCTGGGCCGGCCGGACCGGCTGGAGATCGAGCACGAGCGGTTCGCGGCCGGTCCCGGACGCGTCCGGCGATGGCACGCCGCCGTTCGACCGGTTCACCCCGGGTTCCCTCACCCCGTCGCTCATGACCTCATCGTAGACCGGCGGCCCAACCATGTGGACATCGCGTCCGGTTCTCGTCTAGGCTCATGTGGACATGGTGTCCACTTATCTGAGTTCCACTGCCGAGAGGATGGCGATGCACTCCCTGTTCCTCGCCGCGGCGCTGCTGGCCGGCTGCCTGCTGGCCGTGCAGGCGTCGGTGAACCTCCAGCTCAACAAGGCCGTCGGCACCCCGTACGGCGCCTCGACCCTGCAGCTGAGCGTGGCCACGGCCGTGCTGGCGCTGCTCGCGGTCACCGTGGGCGCGATCGGCGCGCTCCACCTGCCGCCCGGCGTCCCGTTCTGGCACCTGCTGGGCGGTCTGGCCAGTCCGCTCTACATCACCAGCGGGATCCTGCTCTTCCCTCGCCTCGGCGCCCTGGCCGCGGCGGGGCTGTTCGTGACCGGGCAGATGTTCGCCTCGCTGGGACTGGACCTGTTCGGCCTGCTCGGCGTCGCGCCCAAGCCGCTCAGCGCCGGCATCGCGCTGGGCGCGCTCGCCGTCCTGGCCGGCATCACCGTCGTCATCCGCGGCCAGAGCCTGATCCGGACGCCGGCCCAGACGCCGGCCCAGACGCCGGCACCGGCGCGGGCGGCCTCCGGCACCCTCGGCGGCGGTGTCTCCGGGCACGGTGGGAGCACCGGCGCCGGCGCCCCGGCGGCGACCGCCGGGACGGCCCCTCGGCCGGGCGGCATCGGCCGGAGCGGCTGGGTCCTGCTCGGCGTCGTCGCCGGTGCGGTGCTGCCCGTGCAGGGCGCGGTCAACGCCCTGCTGCGCAGGGAGATCCACCAGCCGGTCGCCACCGCCGTGATCAGCTTCGTCGTGGCCACGATCACCATCGCCGTCGTCCTGGCCGCGCTGCTCGCGCTGGGCCGCACCCCCCGGCCGCGGCTCGGCGGGCTGCGCACGATGCCCTGGTGGGGATGGCTCGGCGGCGGCTGCGCCGCGGTCTACGTCACCGCGACCTTCACGCTGATCCCCGCGATCGGCGCCGCGGCCACCGTCGCGCTCACCGTGACCGGCCAGCAGCTCGCCTCCGCCGTGATCGACCACCACGGCCTGCTGCGGTTGCCCCGGCGCCCGCTCACCGCGGCGCGCCTGGCCGGCCTCGCCCTGCTCATCGCCGGTTCTGTGCTCGTCCAGCTCGCCTGACCGGACGGGCCGCAGGAGAGAACGGGCAGCA
Source organism: Microbispora triticiradicis (assembly GCF_005864065.1). Classification (NCBI taxonomy): domain Bacteria; kingdom Bacillati; phylum Actinomycetota; class Actinomycetes; order Streptosporangiales; family Streptosporangiaceae; genus Microbispora; species Microbispora triticiradicis. The sequence continues at coordinate 247,794 of NZ_VANP01000006.1, forward strand.
GGAGAGAACGGGCGCGGCGCCGTCCGATCGGCGGGAGAACGCGGAGGGGCGCGGACCCTGCGGGGGCGTCCGCGTCCGCGAAGCCGCGCGGGTGAGGCGGCGGCTGTATACAGGTCCACGTGAGGTTGGACGAGCTCGATCGCGCCATCATCCGGGCCCTCGTCGAGGATGCCCGTGCGACATACGCCGAAATAGGCACTCAAGTGGGGTTGTCGGCTCCGGCCGTGAAGCGGCGGGTCGACCGGCTGGTCGCCACCGGCGCGATCACCGGTTTCAGTGCCCGGGTCGAGCCGTCGGCCCTGGGCTGGACGACCGAGGCGTACGTCGAGCTCTACTGCCGGGGCAAGACCTCCCCCGCCGAGATCGGGCTGGCGGTCTCCCGGCACCCGGAGGTCGTCTCGGCCTGCACGGTCACCGGTGAGGCCGACGCCCTGCTGCACATCCGCGCGACCGACGTGCGGCACGTCGAGCGGGTGATCGAGCGCCTGGCGGCCGAGCCCTTCGTGGTGCGGACGAAGAGCTCCATCGTGCTCTCCCGGCTGATTAACGGATCGCCGCAATCGGGGTGAAGGACGCAACCGATCCCCAGGTGATCGCAACGTGGGCGCATTGGATTGCCGTCCGCCGATTCCTACGCTGAAGTCCCGTTCACCGGTTTCCCGCTTGGAGTCGACGATGACAATCGCGCCAGAGTCCGCGGCCACGGAAAGTGGTCGTACGGGCACGGCCAGACACTTCCTGATGTGCCGGCCCGAGTTCTTCACGGTCTCGTACTCCATCAACCCCTGGATGCGGCCCGAGAAGGGCGCCGACGCGGCCACGGCGCTGCGGCAGTGGGAGAGCCTGCGGCAGGCGTACGAGAGCCTGGGCCACCGCGTCAGCCTCATCGACCCGGTGGAGGGCCTGCCGGACATGGTGTTCGCCGCCAACGGCGCCCTCGTCGTGGACGGGCGGGTCTACGGCGCGAGGTTCGCCCACCCGGAGCGGGCCGCCGAAGGGCCCGCGTACCTGCGGTGGTTCGTCGAACAGGGATACGAGACACTGGAGGCGTCCTTCACCAACGAGGGCGAGGGCGACTACCTGACGCTCGACGAGATGATCCTGGCCGGGACGGGCTTCCGCACCGACGTGGCGGCGCACATGGAGGCCCAGGAGTTCCTCGGCCGCCCGGTCGTCACGCTGCGCCTGGTCGACCCGAGGTACTACCACCTCGACACCGCCCTGTTCCCGCTGGACGGCCGCAACGTGGCGTACTATCCGGAGGCGTTCAGCGAGGGCAGCAGGAGGGTGCTGCGGCGGCTGTTCCCCGACGCCGTGGTCGCGACGTCCGCGGACGCGGAGGTGCTGGGCCTCAACGCGGTGAGCGACGGCCGCAACGTCGTCGTCAACGCGGAGGCGACCGGGCTGGTCCTGGAGCTCAAGCGCCGCGGTTTCGAGGTCGTCCCGGTCGACCTGAGCGAGCTTCGCAAGGCCGGCGGCGGCCCCAAGTGCTGCACATTGGAAATCAGGACGGGGGAGATCAGGGTGAGCGGGGAGATTCGATGAGAAGCGAGGACCACATCAGGCTCGGCGAGAGCCACAGCGCGCACAACTACCACCCGCTGCCGGTCGTCGTCCGGTCGGCGGAGGGCGCGTGGGTCACCGACGTCGAGGGCAGGCGGTATCTCGACTGCCTGGCGGGCTACTCCTCGCTGAACTTCGGCCACGGCAACCCGGTCGTCCTCGCGGCCGCCCGCGAGCAGCTGGACCGGCTGACGCTGACCAGCCGCGCGTTCTTCCACGACCGGTTCGCCGGTTTCGTGACCGGTCTGGCCGAGCTGTGCGGCAAGGACATGGTCCTGCCGATGAACACCGGCGCCGAGGCCGTCGAGACCGCGATCAAGGTGGCCCGCAAGTGGGGCTACGAGGTCAAGGGCGTCGCCCCCGGCCAGGCCAACATCGTCGTGATGGAGGACAACTTCCACGGCCGCACCACGACCATCGTGGGCTTCTCCACCGACCCCGACGCGCGCGGCGGCTTCGGCCCGTTCGCCCCCGGCTTCCGGATCGTGAAGTACGGCTCGGCGGAGGCGGTCAGGGAGGCGATCGACGAGAACACGGTGGCGGTGCTGCTGGAGCCGATCCAGGGCGAGGCCGGCGTGCTGGTCCCGCCGGACGGCTATCTGGCCGCCGTCAGGGAGATCTGCGACGACGCGAACGTGCTGTTCATGGCCGACGAGATCCAGTCGGGCCTCGGCCGCACCGGCGAGACCTTCGCCTGCGACCACGAGGGCGTCGTGCCCGACCTGTACGTCCTGGGCAAGGCTCTCGGCGGCGGGGTGGTCCCGGTGAGCGCGGTCGTCGCGAACGAGGACGTGCTGGGCGTGATCCGTCCGGGCCAGCACGGCTCCACGTTCGGCGGCAACCCGCTGGCCTGCGCCGTCGGCGACGCGGTCGTCGGGCTGCTGCGCACCGGCGAGTACCAGGCCAGGGCGCGCGACCTCGGCGCGTTCCTGCACGAGCGCCTCGCGGACCTCGGCCCCGGGGTGGTCGCCGTACGCGGGCGCGGGCTGTGGGCGGGGGTCGACATCGATCCGTCGCTCGGCACCGGACGGGAGATCAGCGAGGCGCTCATGCGGCGCGGCGTGCTCGTCAAGGACACCCACGGCTCGACGATCCGCCTCGCGCCGCCCCTCGTCGTCTCGCGGGACGACCTGGCCTGGGCGACGGACCGGCTCAGCGCGGTGCTGCGGGAGGCTCGGGCCTGATCGTCACCGTGTCGTGGTCGCCCGTGTCGGTGAACCACGTGACCACGGCCTCCCCGGGCGCGAAGTCGACGGCGGTCATCATGTTGGGGAACCAGGGTCCCTTGCTGATGCGCCAGCGCAGCGACGGCCGGGGCAGGCCGCCGGCCCGGGCCAGCAGCCCGCCGAGCAGGCCCGCCAGCCCGAACGACGCCACGATGTTGGCGAAGCGCAGCGAGCGGCTCAGCGGGTTGCGGATCGGCGAGCAGACGATCTGGTGGATGCGTCCTCCGCCCTTCCGCCGTACGGAGGCCATGTAGGAGTAGTGGACGTCGCCCGACAGCAGCAGGACGGTCGCGGGCGTCCGTCCCCGCTGACCCGAGGCGACCTCGACCAGCACCCGCGCGAGGTCCTCGAACGAGCGGCGGAAGGCCCCCCAGTGCTCCAGGTCGAGGAACTGCCGCACCCGTTCGCCCCACCGCGCCGCCCGGCGGCCCCAGATGCCGTCGCAGACCGCCTCGTTCCAGCCCTCGACGTGGTGGATCCCGGACGGCAGCAGGACCGGCAGCGACGACCCGACGACGAGGTGGCCGAAGTCGCCGGTCGCCTGCTTCTCGAACCAGCTCCACTCCTCCGCGTCGATCATCCGGCGGCGTCCCGGTTCGAGCGTCCGGGCGCTGCGGCTGTCCAGGATGACGAGACGGGTGTCGCCGAGGTCCCGGTGATAGCTCCAGCGGACCGAGTCGGGCTCCGCGTCGGCCCGCCGGGCGAACTCGTCGAGCGTCTCCTCGCCGGCGCCCGCCCGCAGCGCGGCGAGCACGGGATCGGCCTCCCGCTCGGCCGGCGGGATGTTGCCCAGGTGCTGGTAGACGTAGTAGGACCCCAGAGCGGAGACGATGCGCCGGTGCCACCACGGCACCTGCGCCATCTGCTCGCGCCACGCCGACGAGGTGTTCCAGTCGTCCCTGACGTCGTGGTCATCGAAGATCATCAGGGTCGGGACCGTGGACAGCAGCCAGCGGACCGCCGGATCTGACCACGCCTGGCGGTACAGCTCGGCGTACTCCTCGAAGTCGACGACCTCCTGCGGGCCCTCGGCCCTGCGCCCGGCGATGAAGTCCTTCATGTCCGGGGTGAGCTCGTCGGCGTACACCTGGTCGCCGAGGAGCAGGATGAGGTCGGGCCGGTCGTCCGGCGACTCCATCAGGCGCAGGCCGTACGCCCGCAGGACGTCCGGGCCGTGGGTCCGCACGTACGGCTCCTCGTGCGGCACGCTCGTCCGGCAGGAGCCGAAGATCAACCGGTTGAGGGCGGTGACGGGGTGGATCACACTCGGCGGCAGGCCGTCGTCCCCCGGCCACACCCGCCGGTCGTCGAGGTCCACCTCGTAGGCCACCGGCCCGTCGATGCCGACGTCCACCAGGGCGTAGTGGTGGCCGTGCACGGTGAAGGTGTGCTCCTCCGAGGAGGCGTCCCCGGCCCGCACGCGGACCGTGCAGGGCTCGGAGGTCTCCACCCAGACGGTCGCGGCGGACCCGTCCACGTGGCGCAGCAGCGGGCCCAGCACAAGTTCTGACACGAGTACCTTCCTACTCCAAAAGGGGAGTAAAGCGCGACTCGTGCTCGTTCGTCCGCCGCACGATCTCCTCGCACAACTCGTGCGTTACCTGCGCGTCCTCGGCCGTGAGGACCCGCCCCTCGCCGACCGCGCCGAGGAACTCGGCGACGGCCTGCTCGATCCCCCGCTGCCGGGCCACCGGGACCCAGTCCGCCCGCCTCGCGAGGGTCTCGCCGCCGTCGAGGTCCACCACGTCGCCGAGGTTCACGACCCGGCGCTTCCCGCCGCCGCCCATCACCTCACAGGTCTCCTCGGCCGCGCCGCTGGTGCGGCTCATCACGCCGATCGCGGTGAAGCCGTCGCCGCCGAGCGTCAGCACCACGTGTTCCAGCAGGCCGTCCCGCACCCGAGTCCTGATCGCGGTGTCGGTGATCTCCCCCGGCGCCAGGAAGCGCAGCGTGTCGGCCACGTGGACGAAGTCGTCGAAGATCACCGTACGGGGGTCGCCGGGCAGGCCGCGGCGGTTCTTCTGCATCACGATCACGTCGCGGGGCAGCTCCCGGAGGGTGGCGTAGCCGGGGGCGAATCTGCGGTTGAACCCCACCATCAGCGACCTGCCCCGCTCTCGTGCCAGCCGTACGAGCCCGGCGCTCGCCGCGGCGTCGTACGCCAGCGGCTTGTCCACGTAGACGTGCACGCCGGCCTCCAGCAGAGCCGTCACGACGGGGACGTGCGCCTCGGTCGCCGTGTGCACGAACGCCGCGTCGACCCCCGCCCCGATCAGGCCGTCCAGCGAGGCGAAGCCGGCCGGGATCCGGTACGCGTCGCCGAGCCGGTCGAGGACCGCCCGGTCGCGGGTGCAGAGCAGCGGCTCGATCCCCGGCGTGGCCGCCAGCACCGGCAGGTAGGCCTTCCGCGCGATGTCTCCCAGGCCGATGATCCCGACTCTCATGCCTGGGGAGCCTATCGGCGTGCTGTCTCCGCTCTCCGCCGGGTGGGGTCACGGCCGGGGCGGGTCAGAGGCCGGCCGGGGTCACGGGTCCGTAGCGTGCGGCCGGGGCCTTGGTCGTGTAGGCCCAGTAACGGTCGCCGTAGGACCAGTGCCACCACTCGCTGGGGTAGTTGACCATACCGACCGTTGTCAGCACCTCACCGAGAATGCGGCGCCGTCCCCGGGCCTCCGCGGAGATCGCCGTGCTGGCGGTGTGGCAGGCGCCGGTGTCGGTGTCGTTCACCTCCGTCCCCGGCCACAGTTCGCGCCCGTCCGTCTCGCACAGGGTCAGGTCGACGGCGGCTCCGGCCACGTGGGGCGCCACCTCCGGCGGGGAGATGTAGCGGCCGGCCCGCCGGTGGTACCAGTCCTCGTCGTGACCGGGGCAGGCCGCCCGGAGACGGTCGACGTGCCGGTTGAAGTACCGGGTCTGCAGTGCGACCGGCCGGAAGCCCTCGACGATCAGGAAGCGCAGCCCAGGCCGCAGCAGGGTCTGGGCGGTGACGAGGCGGTCCACCACACCGAGGCGAAGGTGGGCGTAGGCGCCTTCCGGGTCGGCCAGGCGTTCGTCGAGGCGAAGCGCCTGAACGGTACGCAGGTCGAGCAGTGCCTCTCCGCACTCGTCCACGGGTATCCGGCTGATCGCGGGATCGGAGAGCAGGATCATCTCGTCGTCCTTCCGATGGATGGAGAAGGCCCCCAGGCCGCCCGATCAACGGATCGGGCGGCCCGTGGAACCTGTGCGACGTCCGCGGGTGACGGTCAGTCGGTGGGGGCGGAGGTGAGGAGCTTGTTGCCGAAGATGCTCCAGCCGGTGCCCAGGCTCTTGTACGGGGCGAAACCGAAAGCGGTCGCGGTGCTCGTGCTCCGCCAGATCAACAACTCGTCACCACCGTTGAAACCGATGATGTCGCTCTTGCCGTCCTTGTCGAAATCGGCGCCGAGGAACTTGCTCACGGTGCGCCACCCGGTCGAGACGAACACGCCCGCGGTGGAGAAGTTCCCCGGCGTGCTCGTGTTGCGGTGAATCCACAGATCACTGCCCGCGACCCCCGCGATGTCCTTCTTCCCGTCACCGTCGTAATCGGCCAGCGGAAGAAGCTGCGTGAACACCCCCCACCCGGTGCCCAGACTCTTGTACGGCGCAAAACTGAACGCGGTCGCGGTACTCGTACTCCGCCAGATCATCAACTCGTCACCACCGTTGAAACCGATGATGTCGTCCTTGCCGTCACCGTCGAAGTCCCCCGCCATGAACTTCGACACCGTACGCCACCCGGACGACACGAACACACCCGCCGTGGAGAAGTCACCCGGCGTGCTCGTGTTCCGGTGAATCCACAGATCACCGCCCGCGACCCCCGCGATGTCCTTCTTCCCGTCACCGTCATAATCAGCCAACGGAAGAAGCTGCGTGAACACCCCCCAGCCCGTACCCAAGCTCTTGTACGGCGCAAAACTGAACGCCGTCGCGGTACTCGTACTCCGCCAGATCATCAACTCGTCACCACCGTTGAAACCGATTATGTCGTCCTTGCCGTCACCGTCGAAGTCCCCCGCCATGAACTTCGACACCGTACGCCACCCGGACGACACGAACACACCCGCCGTGGAGAAGTCACCCGGCGTGCTCGTGTTGCGGTGAATCCACAGATCACCGCCCGCGACCCCCGCGATGTCCTTCCTCCCGTCACCGTCGAAATCACCGAGCGTCTGATACTGGGGCGACGCGGGGGAGCCGGGCCTGGCGAGGGCGTCGAGCTGCGCCTGCGTGCCGTTGAAGACGTTCAGCGTCACGTTCGTCGTGGGGACGCCGGGGACGTTGCCGGTGTCGGCGTACTGCCACATGATCCAGGTGCTCCAGCCGGGGGGAACCGCCGGAGTGGTGTGGCCGCTGGTGTAGTCGGCGACCTGGAGCCCGTACGACGAGAGGGCGGTGGTGCTGCCCATGCAACCGGTCATGAAGCCCCTGGCCGTGTAGATCCACGGCTTGACGCCGAACGCCGCCTCCACCTTGTCCAGCCAGGTCCTCGCGAACGAGACGGTGGTGTAGGGCGGGCAGGAACTGGTGCCGTCGTCGGTCCACTCCAGGTCCAGGATCGGCGGCAGTTCCCCGGGCCGGTGCCCGGTGTAGCCCGCCGCGCGGGCGGTGTCGATGAAGAAGTCCGCCTGGGCGGCGGCGTTGGAGCTGGTGCCGGTCAGATAGTGGTACGGAGCGGTGGCGATGCCCTGGGCCAGGGAGGCGGCCAGGTCGCCCCTGAAGTAGGAGTTGGTCTTGTTGGTCCCCCGGGTCACCTTCAGCGTCGCGAACGTGATGCCCGACTGGCGGATCTGGGACCAGTTCACCGCCGCCCCGTTGGGATGCTGGTACTCGGTGACGTCCACGCCCCTGACGGGGTACGTCCCCGCGGGCGGGCTGGCGTTCGCGCCGGCCGGCTGTGCCAGTGCCCCGGCGAGTCCGATGGCGATGGCCGCGGTGACAAGGCGGCGCACCCACCTCGATCCTCGCCCGGGCCGTGCTGCTGTCGCAGACATATCTGCTCCACCTGATGAGAGAAGTCGAGTCATGACCGATCCGAAGTCGTGAACTTCGTGGAACCGCCGGCGTTCGCCCTGATGCGGTGTGAAGTGGGCGCCGGTGGCCGGCGTGTGCCGCCGGTCACGGGCGCCGGTGGTGCCGGTGGTGTCGGTGGTCAGTCGGTGGGGGCGGAGGTGAGGAGCTTGTTGCCGAAGATGCCCCAGCCGGTGCCCAGACTCTTGTACGGCGCGAAACCGAAAGCCGTCGCGGTACTCGTACTCCGCCAGACCATCAACTCGTCGCCACCGTTGAAACCGATGATGTCGCTCTTGCCGTCCTTGTCGAAATCGGCGCCGAGGAACTTGCTCACCGTGCGCCACCCGGTCGAGACGAACACACCGGCCGTGGAGAAGTCGCCCGGCGAACTCGTGTTCCGGTGAATCCACAGATCACTGCCCGCGACCCCCGCGATGTCCTTCTTCCCGTCACCGTCATAATCCGCCAACGGAAGAAGCTGCGTGAACACCCCCCAACCAGTGCCCAGACTCTTGTACGGCGCGAAACCGAAAGCCGTCGCGGTACTCGTACTCCGCCAGATCAACAGCTCGTCACCACCGTTGAAACCGATGATGTCGTCCTTGCCGTCACCGTCGAAGTCCCCCGCCATGAACTTCGACACCGTACGCCACCCGGTCGAGACGAACACACCCGCGGTGGAGAAGTTCCCCGGCGTGCTGGTATTGCGGTGAATCCACAGATCACTGCCCGCGACCCCCGCGATGTCCTTCTTACCGTCACCGTCATAATCAGCCAACGGAAGAAGCTGCGTGAACACCCCCCACCCGGTGCCCAGACTCTTGTACGGCGCAAAACTGAACGCGGTCGCGGTACTCGTACTCCGCCAGATCAACAGCTCGTCACCACCGTTGAAACCGATGATGTCGTCCTTGCCGTCACCGTCGAAGTCCCCCGCCATGAACTTCGACACCGTACGCCACCCGGACGACACGAACACACCCGCCGTCGAGAAGTCGCCCGGCGTGCTCGTGTTGCGGTGAATCCACAGATCACCGCCCGCGACCCCCGCGATGTCCTTCCTCCCGTCACCGTCGAAATCACCGAGCGTCTGATACTGGGGTGCCGGAGGCGGCGACTGCGTGTCGTCGACGATGTTCTTGTAACGGATCGGGCGGAAGTTCTGCATGCTCGACCACGACTCGTCGCCCACCTGGCCGTGGGAGTTCGCCGTCGGCCCCTTGGCCCAGTCCTGCTCCCAGCCGTTGCCGTCGGGACTGCCCGTGCCGTTGAGGGAGTAGGTCCACGCGCCCTTGGTGTGGTCGGCGGAGTCCTTCCACCGGGCGAACAGTTCGATGTGGCTCGATTTGAGGATCGCGTCTCCGGGCTTCAGATCGTGCAGGCTGCCCAGATACTCCTTTCCGCTCCAGGACGCGAAGTCGTAGGTGCTGTTGCCGCCCTTGCCGGAGTTCGCGGTGATGTGCCACGCCATGGAGACCAGGCCGGAACAGTCGGGGCCGTACTTGTGCCCTCCGTCCACGTCGGTGTAGAGGCTGCTCGCGCTGCGGCTCTGGTTGTACTTGACCCCGCGGTCGACCCAGTTCTGGGCGCGGGCGAGCACCTCGGAGCGGGTGATCTGGCCGTCGGCGACGGAGGCGGCCGCGGCCGGCGTGGCGGTGGTGAGGCTGGTCACCGCGGCTCCCGCGAAGCCGAGGGAAGCCGCCGCCACCATGCTGAGCGTGCCCGCGATAAGGCGGTTGAGTTTCATGGGGCCTTCCGGTGGAGAGGTGGTGTTCGTCCTCTTGCACCGGAAGACTCGAGCAAGGCGCTGAAAATACGGTGAAACTCCGTGGAGGATGGTTTTCAGCGGTTAGCAGCGGGCGTTTCAGGGAGCGGAGGCGCCGGTGAGCTCGCCGTACTCGCGGGCGCCGTGGTCGCGGAAGACCGTCAGCACCCGCGCCCGGATCGCCGCCGCCGTCTCGACGTCACCCCTCGCCTCGTGCAGGAGGGCCAGCGTGTGCTCCGTACGTGCCTGCCAGAGCGGGGCCTCCATGCCGTCCCACACCCCGATGGCGGAGGTCAGGCACGCGGCCGAGTCCGTCAGGTTGCCGTCGGCGAGATGCAGCTCGCCCAGGGTCCGCAAAGCGATGCCGAGCCCCCACCGGTCTCCCATCGCCTGACAGATGGACAGCGCGCCTTCCAGCGGGGCCAGGACCTGCCGCGTCTGGCCCAGGCGGAGCCGGGCCTTGGCGCACGTACGGACGGAATACGCCTCCAGCAACCGATCGCCGAGCTGGACGAAGATCTCCGTAGCGGCCTCGGCGGTCTGGATGGCCGCATCGTAGTCGCCGACCGCCCGGTGGAACAGGCTCATGGTGCGCAGGGTCACCGCCTCGCCGCGGCGGCTGCCGAGGCGGCGGTAGCCGGCCATGGACTCCTCCAGACCGGACCAGGCGGCCGGATAGTCCCCACGCTCCAGTCGCACCGAGGCGGCCAGCCGCCGCAGGTACGTGACGCCGAGATCGTCGCCGAGGCCGGTGAGCATGAGGTCGGCCTGGTCCAGGAAATGCAGCGCCTCGACCAGGCGGCTCGCCTCCCGGCAGGTCACGCCGAGCCCGGCCAGCGCCACGGCCTGGCCGCGCGCGTCACCCATCTCCCGGAAGGCGGCGAGCGCGTGGCCCAGAAGCCGGCGCGCCTCCGGGAACCGGTCCTGGAGATAGCGCAGGTGGCCCAGTTCGGCCAGCATGGTCGCCTCGCCGTGCCGGTCGCCCGCCCGGCGGGCCGCGGCCAGCGCCGCATGGTTGATCCGCTCCCGTGACTCGAACCTGTTGACGCCGAGGAACGACGGACCGAGCCGCGCGGAGGCGAATTTGCAGACCATGTCGTGCAGGCCCAGCACGGCTGCGCGCTCCAGGCCGACGACCAGCGCGGGCTGTTCGATCTCGAACCAGTCGTGCGGGGCCGCCAGCACCCGCGCGGTCAGCTCGTCCGGGATGGCCGGGGCGGCCGCGACAGGGTGCTTCCAGTCGATCTCATCGGGCGGGGCGTCGGCCGCCACCTGGTCGGCCAGGGCGAGCCAACCCCCGAGCACCCGGCCCGCGGCCGCCGTGAGCCGTTCGTACGGCTCCTCCGCCTCGGCGCGCTCGCGTCCGTAGATGCGCACCAGGTCGTGGATCCGGTAGCGGAGCGCGCCCAGGTCGTCGACTCGGCTGAAGTCCACCATCTGGGCGTCGACCAGGCGTTCCACGATGTCTTCAGCGAGCTTGTCGTCGATGTCGCACAGCCAGGCGGCGATCCACGGGGAGAACTCCGGAACCCCCAGGTGCCCGAGCCGCCGCAGCGCCCGCCGTTCGTCGTCGTCCAGCCCCCGGTAGCTCAGCTCGAAGCCGGCCCGCACCTCCAGGTCGGCGATCGCCAGCTCGTCCAGCCTGCGCCGCTCGTCGGTCAGCCGGTCGGCGAGCAACCGCAGCGGCCATCGCTGCCTGGTGGCCAGCCGGGCCCCGGCGATGCGGATCGCCAGCGGCAGCCGGCCGCACAGGTCGACGATGTCGTGGGCCACCGCCTCCTCGGCGGCCACCCGCTCGGGTCCCACGATCCGGGCGAGCAGCTCGACGGCCTCAACCGGTTCGAGGACGTCCAGGTCCGTACGGCGCGCACCGCTGAGTCCTCCGAGCCGGTCGCGTGAGGTGATCAGTACGCCGCCGGCGCCACCCGGCAGCAGCGGGCGTACCTGCGGCTCCCCGGCGGCGTCGTCGAGCACCACCAGCACCCGGCGTCCGGCCAGCAGGCTCCGATAGAGCTCGGCCCGCTCGGCGGTTGCGGAGGGAAGAGCATCCTGACACACCCCGAGCGCCTTGAGGAACCTCCCCAGCACCTCGCCCGGATCGGCGGGAGCCTCGCTCATTCCGCGCAGCTCGGCGTACAGCCTGCCGTCAGGGAAGGCGTCCGCGACCTGATGGGCGACGTGGATCGCCAGGGCCGACTTGCCGCTGCCGGCACGACCCGCGACGACCTGGATCATCGGGGCTTCCCCCGAGGTCAGCGCCGTCACCAGGGCCGCGCTCTGCGCGGAACGGCCGGTGAAGTCCGCCGGCGCCAACGGCAACTGGGCGGGTACGGCGAGGCGGACCGTCTCCCCGGACGGCGGCGCCAGCAGTGCGGGGTCGCCGCGCAGGATGGCGTGGTGGAGGGCGGTCAGTTCGGGCCCCGGGTCCACCCCGTGGTCCTCGGCCAGGATCCGGCGGCCCTCCCGGAACGTGGCCAGCGCGTCGGACTGCCGGCCGAGCCGGTACAGAACGGTCATGTACTGGCCGCGCAGCCGCTCGTTGAGCGGATGGCGCCCGACCAGCGCGGCCAGTTCCCCCACCAGCCGGCCGTGCCGGCCCAGCGCCAGACCGGCGGCGACGCGTTCCTCGGTGGCGGTCAGCCGCAGCTGTTCCAGCCGTGCGGCCTCCCCAGCCAGCGGCGAGTCGCCCAGTCCGGCCAGGGCGGGCCCGCGCCACAACTCCAGCGCGGAGTCGAGCAGCCCGGAGGCCTCCTCGGGCGTGGCCGCGCCGCGCGCGTCGGTGAGGAGCCGTTCGAACAGGTCGGCGTCCAGCGACCCGGCGGGGACCCGCGCCAGGTAGCCGGGTGCGCGGGTGACGATCACGTCCGGGGCCCCGGCACGGGTCAGCGCCTGGCGCAACGTCTTGACATAGGTCTGTATCGCCGCTTTGGCGGTCTCCGGCGGCCCGTCCGGCCAGAGGATGTCGATGAGGCGGTGCATGGGCAGGACGTGCCCCCGCTCCAGGAGCAGCGCTGCGAGCAGCGTCTTCGGTTTGACTCCCCCCAGCGGGACCGGAACCCCACCGACCGACACCTCGACCGGCCCCAGCAGCCGAAACTCCACCGCCACTCCCCTGTCACGTCGTCCCCCCGGACGTCGCCCCGGCGGCTCCCGTGCTGCCGGGGCGTGAAACGCGTGCCGTAGGAGCGCGTGAGTGCGGAACCGCGAGGCGAGGCCGCGCCTGCCGTCGCCGGCCGGCGCGACCGCCCGCCCGGGAGCCGACAGGGGTCTCCAGGACCGAGCGCCGGCGAGGGCGGGATCGTTCAAAGATCTTCGAATCAGCATGGCCAGCCGGGATCCCCAGCGCAAGGGTCAATGTCGTGACTTATGCGCTCCTCAGCGCGATCGCCACCACGCGACCGTCTCCTTCACCCCGTCCTCGACCGGCGTCGGCGCGAAGCCGAGGACCTGCTGCGAGGCCGACGAGTCGAGCACGTACGGCCGGTCGAACTGGTAACGGGTCTCCCCCAGCTCCCGCAGGAACGGCACGACGAGGCCGCCCGCCTTGAGCAGCACCGCCGGCAGCCGCCGCAGTCGCGGCGCCCGGACTCCCCCGGCCTCGCACACCATCTCGGCGTACGCCCGCATCGTCACGGGCGAGGCGGTCGGGACGTGCCACGGCCTGCCCCACGCCCGCTTCTCCTCGGCCGCCGCCACCAGGGCCCGCACGACGTCGGGCAGGTACGTCCAGCTGTGCGGGATGTCGGGGTCGCTCACGACGGTGGCGGGCTTGCCGCGGAGCAGCGGTTCCAGGAGCCGCGGCCCCAGGTAGGACTGGTCGGACGAGCCCGGACCGTAGTAGTCCGAGCCGCGCACCTCGGTCACCCGGACCCTGCCCGCCTCGTGGGCCGCCCGCATCTCCTCCCACATCCGCGCCCTGACCCTGCCCTTGGTGCCCGTCGCGGCGAGCGGCAGGTCCTCGGTCATCGGGCCGTCCACCGGGCCGTACCCGTAGAGGTTGCCGAGCGTGACCAGCACCGCCCCGGACGACTCGGCGGCGGCCAGGAGCGAGGCCGCGACCGGCGGCCAGTCCTCCTGCCAGCGGTGGTAGGGCGGGTTGACGCAGTTGTAGATCGCGTCGGCCCCTTCCGCGAGCCGCCGCATCACGGCGGCGTCACCCGCGTCGGCCGCGACCGGCGACACCCCCGCGCGCCTCGTGCCCGAGCCCGAACGGGTGACGACGGTCACCTCGTGCCCCCGCTCGGCCAGCTTCTCGGCGAGCGCGCCGCCGACCTGTCCCGCTCCCACCACGACATGCCTGCCCATGATCTCTCCTTCATACCTGATTCGTCAGCAGCCGCAGCGCGGCGTCGGCCACGTACACCACCGCGAACACCACACCCGCGGTCACCAGCCCGGAGGCCGCCAGCGCGGCCGCTCCGGCGCCGAACCACACGACCTCGAAGGCTCCCCGGGCGAACCCGTGCAGCTGGTACGGTGCCTTGCCGCCGGCCATGAACAGTCCCCAGAGTGTCGCGAACGCGGCCGGTGCGCCGAGCCCCAGCAGGATCCTGACCACGATGTTCGCCTCCCGGGTGAAACCCCAGCGGGCCAGCGCGATCAGAACGCCGAGCTCCAGGAAGAACATGAGGGCGGCGGCCGCCCCCTTGACCATGATGAGCATCGGCACTCCTTGCGTTCGTCGCTCCGTTATGAGAGCAATGCTCTCTCATGAGAGCGCGAGTCGTCAAGAGCAGTGCTCTCGAATCGGTGCTCTGATAACATCAGGCCATGAACGCGAGCCGTACCGCACGGGAGCGGGTCAGGGCGGAACTCATCAGGGAGATCACCGACATCGCGCGGCGTCATCTCGCCACCGACGGCGCCCCGGGCCTGTCCCTGCGCGCGGTGGCCCGGGAGATGGGGATGGTCTCCTCCGCCATCTACCGCTACTTCCCCAGCCGAGACGACCTGCTCACCGTGCTGATCGTCGACGCGTACAACGCGATCGGCGAGGCCGTCGAGCGCGCCGACGCCACCCGCCCGCGTGACGACTTCACCGGGCGCTGGCTCGCCGCCTGCCACGCCGTCCGCGAGTGGGCACTGGCCCACCCGCACGAGTACGCCCTGCTGTACGGCTCGCCGGTGCCGGGCTACCGCGCCCCTGAGGACACGATCGGCCCGGCGTCACGGGGCACGATCGTGTACGGCCGCATACTGGCGGACGCCCAGCGGGCCGGCCGCCTCGCCCCTCCGCCGATGTGCCCGCCGCCGCCCCCGATCCTGTCGCAGGACGCGGAGGCCGTGCGCGCGGTGATGCCGGGCGTGTCCGACGACGTGGTCGCGCGAGCGGTGATCGCCTGGACCGGGCTCTTCGGAATGGTCAGCTTCGAACTGTTCGGCCAGTTCAACGGCGTGGTCGAGCACCGGGCCGAGCTGTTCGACCACAACATGACCTGCCTGGCCCACCTGCTCGGTTTCTCCGAATAGCGCTCCCCCGTGGAAAAGGGCGGCCGAGGGATTCTCGGCCGCCTTTCCTCTGTTACAGCCCCGCCTGCCTGACCGCGGTGCGCCAGTCCTTCGCGATGGCCTTCTGCGCGCGGGCCAACGGCACGTCACCGGCGCAGACGGCCTTCCACAGACGGCGTTCCACGGCGTTCTTGTCCGCCGCGCTCCTGCCCCTGACCTTCCACACGGGCTCCGGCCAGAGGTTCTTCACACTCTTGGGCGATCCGCCGAGGAGCAGCGGAATGACGTGGTCCTCCTCGTAGCGGGCCGGCCTGCGGTCCGGGTAGCCGTACTCGGCGATCTGCCTGACCTTCAGCGCGCTCAGGTAGCTCGCCACGGGCCGCACCTTCGCGGTGAAGCCGGGCCTGCAGATCGTCGTGCCGATGGTCGCCTGGGTGACGGCGGGGTTGCGCGTGCCCGGCTGGCAGCGGGGATCGGGCAGGGGCAGGTAGGCCCGCGAGCACTTCGTCTTTGCCGGCTTGGGAGTCGGGGTCGCCTTGGGAGTCGGCTTGGGGCTCGGCTGGGAGCTCTGGCCCGACGAGGAACCGGCTGGCTTCCATCTCCAGTAGGAGCCGTCCTGGACGCACTGGTATTTGGCGCCGCTCTCGGAATATCCGTACAGGCCGTGGGCGGCGGCAGGGCAGAAGGCACCAGGAGTGACGCATTCCCAGTGGTCCCCGACCTGGCGGTAACAACTTGCGACGGACGCGGACACGGCCACGGCCGATTGGGTCTGAATCGGTACAAACAGGCCGATAGCCACAGCTACGGCGAATAACAGAGAACGAACGCGCAAAACCACTCCTCCACTCGGGTGGGACAACCGAAAAGAGGACGCATGGATGATACGCAGGTTTACTTCTGATACTTATATGAACCGTAGGCAATTTCCCGTTTTATCCCCTGCCCCCCTTCAGGAGCCGACGATGGACGACGAGATTCAGCTGATCAGCGACGGCGACGGCCTGGCGGTCATCGGGGATCCGTCGGCTGTCGAACGCTTCCTCGTCTCCGAAGGGCTGCCGTCGAAGGACCTCGGACTGCCGAAACTCGGATCCGTTCTCCGTGCCGGGTCCGGAGCCACACAGGCGGGTTCCAGGATTGCCGCCGACTCGGGGCGCTGGGTGAAGCTGACCAAGGAGTCCGCGCAGCTTGTCGACAAGTACGGGCTGAGGGAAAGCTCGAAGACGGGACTCAGCACAGGTGTGCTGAAGGGAAACAAAGGCCAGATCAAAGGGTTCGTCGAATTTGCGAAGGGGGCGCGTCTGACCAACCCGGCGCTACTGGCCGGTGCCGCCGGGCTCATGGCGCAGCTCGCGATGCGGCAGACGATGGACGAGATCACCGACTATCTCGCCAAGATCGACGAGAAGGTCGACGACGTGCTCCGCGCCCAGAAGGACGCTGCACTGGCGGCGATGATCGGAGCGGACCTCGTGATCGAGGAGGCCATGACCATCCGGGACCAGGTGGGCCGGGTCTCCGAGGTCACGTGGTCGAAGGTGCAGGCCACGCCGACGACGATCGCAAGCACCCAGGGGTACGCCTTGCGGCAACTCGATGGACTCGCGAAGAAGATGGAGCAGCAGACCAAGATCGGTGATCTCGCCAGGACGTCCCAGGAGGCCGAGGTCACGGTCCAGGAGTGGCTCGCCGTTCTGGCTCGCTGCTTCCAGCTGCAGGACGCGATCGCCGTGCTCGAACTCGACCGGGTGCTGGCCACGTCTCCGGAGGAGCTGGATCGGCATCGCCTCGGGATTCGGGCCGCGCGGCGGAACCGGCTGGAAATCATCTCGCGGAGCACCGAGCGTCTGATAGCCCGCATGGACGCGGCCGCCGGCACGGCTAACGTGAAGGTGTTGCTGCACCCGACCACATCCCAAGCTGTGGTGCATTCGAGCAACCATGTCGCGATCGCCGTCATTGACTTCCACGGGCGGCTCGGAATCGAGCGCAGCCGGCAGTCGTTGGAAGCGAGACGATGGGTGGACGCGGCCGTGGAGGTGAGGGACAAGGTACTCGAAACAGGAGCGGAGGGCGTCGATGCCGCCAGGAACCTCGGCAACGAGACCCTCGACCGGGCCAGGTCGGTGACCGGCAAGCTCTCCAGCGGGATCGCAGAGCGAGCCCTCCGCCTGCGCGGGGGCGACGCGGAACGCGACGAGAAGGCTGAGTAAGCGCCGCCATCGGTCACGTGGACGCGGTGGCGAGACGAGTCGGCACGGCCGCGCGGTTCCGTTACCCGTCAGCGCTGTGGCTCTCCTCGCGGAACGAGTCAGCACGACCGCGGGGTTCAGGGGCCGTCAGCGCTGTGACTCCCCTCGCCACGGCTGGAGCTTCTCGGGGTTGCGGACCGCCCAGACGTGCCGGACCCGATCGTCCACGACGTCGAAGGCCATCACGACCTCCGTGACGCCGTCTCGCTGCCCGACCAGGCCCGGCTGGCCGTTGACCGTACGCTCCAGGAGCGTCAGGCCGCCGGCCTTGCCGATCAGGGCGACGGCGTAGCGCGCGACCTCCTCGGCGCCTTCCAGCGGGAGCAGCAGGGCGTCGACCACCCCGCCGCCGTCGGCGATCACGGTGGCGGCGGGGTCGAGCAGGCCGATGAGGGCGTCGATGTCCCCGGCCTCCCATGCCTGCTTGAAGTTCCTGACGACACCGGCCTGCCGGGCCGTCGGAGCCGTGGTGGGACGCGACGCGCGGACGCGGCGGCGCGCAGAGGAGGCCAGCTGGCGGCACGCCCCCGGCGTACGGCCGACGATCTCGGCCACCTCCGCGAAGGAGTGGCAGAAGACGTCGTGCAGGACGAACGCGACGCGCTCGGCCGGGGTCATCGATTCGAGCACGACGAGGAAGGCCATGCTGACCGACTCGTCGAGAGTGACCCGGTCGGCCGGGTCGGCCTCCTGCCCGGCGGCCCACTCCGCGCGGTCGGGCAGCGGCTCGGGGATCCACTCGCCGACGTACCGCTCGCGCCGGGCCCGCGCCGAGCCCAGCAGGTCCAGGCAGATGCGACCGGCCACTTTCGTCAGCCAGGCGCCCGGGGACTCGACGGCCTCCCGCCGCGAGGGGGACATGGCGTACCAGCGGGCGTACGTCTCCTGCACGACGTCCTCCGCCTCCGCCAGGGAGCCGAGGAGCCGGTACGCGAGATTGATCAGCTGACGCCGCTCGCTCACGATCGCGCTCAGGCCCGGGTCGATCGGGCCGTCCGCCGGCTCGGACTGGATGGTCATGTTCTCGCCGATCCCCTCGGTCTCGTCCGCCTTCACCAGTACGACGAGACGACCGCCGGGAATGTGAGGCCGGCGCGTCGCCTCACATTCCCGGCGGCCGCGTCGTCGGACAACCGGGACGCCGTACACACGGAACCCGCGCCGGCCCTCGTAGGACCGCTGAAACTCAGGAGGAATGACCCCATGACGACCACTCCCACAGCAACCAGGGAAGACAGTCTCCAGTCGCGGCTGCCCGACCCCGTCCAGTTCTTCCCGGAAGAGGTGGCCGCGCTCGCCGGGGCCATGCTCAAGGCCACCCGGAACGGCTCGATCCCGCAGACCACCATCAGCCTGGTGCAACTCCGCGCCGGGCAGATCGTCGGCAGCACCTACCACACCATCCGGCAGACGGGCGAGCTCCGCAAGGCCGGGGAGACCGAGGAGCGCATCACCGCCGTGGCGACCTGGCGGGACGCCCCCTACTTCACGGACGCGGAACGGATCGCCCTGGAGCTCGTGGAGGCCGTGCTCACTCCCAACCCGTCCGGGGAGCGCGTGCCCGACGAGCTGTACGCCAGGGCCGCCGCGCAGTACGACGAGAAGGCCCTCTGGACGCTCACGATCGCGATCGGCCAGATCTGCTTCTTCATCCCCGTCGCCCTCATCGCCCGGCCGATCCCCGGTGAGGCCCCCGGCCGGAACTACCGGAAGTGACGCACCCTCGGCGCTGAAGAACGTGAGAGGCGGCACGTAAACGACGGGGGCGCCGCCTCTCACACGTTCCCCCACTCGACGCGGCCCCCGCTCCGCGTCGTTCACAGCCCGACAGGAGATGCGCCGCGGCCCATACCGCGCGACCTCAGCCGCCTAGGTCGCCTGCCGGCTGCGCGGGAAGCCGCCGCAACTCCTCCCGTCCGCCTCAGCTTCGTTCAGCCGTTGTTTCAGGGGCGATGCCCAGGCTCTCCAGCAACTTCCATGCGTCTGTCGAGGGGTCTCGATCGAGCACCTTGCAGTGGGCGACATGCCCTCTACTCACCGAGCAACCAACGCTGGGGCAGTTGGCGACCAGCGCCTTGGCCAGCTTGACCGCGTGATTCGCTCTTCCATCAAGGGCCTGCCGACGTGCACCCGCGATCCGCTTGTCCCGCTTCCCGAAATCCCGGTAGGCCGGATGTGCGGCAGCCAACTGTTGCTGAATCCGCGAGCTCGATCCACCTTGCGCCCCAGGCGGCCCAGGAACGAAGTGCAGTAGTAACCACAGGTCGAAAGACGGGTGAGAGAAGACCAGATTGATCCCGCCCGCCAGAGCGCGGGTATGGCACTCCTCGATCTGATTGTGCTGGTCCCTGTCGAAGAAGGCCCAGACCTGCTCTCGCTTCGGATCGTCGAGCTCTTCGAGCTTCTCAGCTGCTCGGTCGATTACTTCACGCGGCTTGAGCCCGTTCCGCTCCCAAATCACCTGGATCTCGAAGGTACGCGGATCCCCCGCGTACCTTTCCTCCAGATATTCGAGATAGTCACGCTCCGTCGCCTCACCCTCGACCACGGCGTAGAGCACACGGCGGGCTCTGCCGGCGGTTATGGCGCGGGGCTCACGCAGGGTCTTGGGAGCTCCGCGCTTTCTGACGGGGCTCATCGGTCGCCCTCCGACGCATGTTGTTCGACCCGCAACGCCACACCCCTGAGCCCGATCCTCGGAATTCCGCCATACCGGCCCCGGAGGTATCCGCGCTCCATGCTCTCGTCCGGCCGTACACCCACCTCCGTGAGCGGATACAGCTCGGACTCACCGGTGCTCCTCTTCTCCGTGATCCAGACCTGGTCCCGGTCGAGAGGACGTTCGAGATGGGCCTTGCCGAGCAAGGTCACATCGTGGCCGGTGAACACGAGTTGCGCGCCGCGCGGGTTGGCGACCAGGTCTCCGAACAGACGGATGACCTCGGCGACGATCACCGGATGCAGGCTGGATTCCAATTCGTCGACCAGCAGAACGGCGCCATCGTCGAGCGCCTTGAGCATGGGGCCGAGAAAGGCCAGCCAGGCGAGCGTCCCGAGGGACTCCTGGTGGCGGATGTCGAACGGCACCTGACCGTCCTGCCCCTGATGGATCAGCGATATCTCAGGAGGCTCGTCGCCCCGGTCCTCCACTTCGACACCGGTCACCCCCAGATCGGCGACTGACAGCAGACCTTCCACGCGCCTGCGGAAATCCGGATTCAGCAACTCCCGTCTCATCTCGACATCACGCCGATGCTGATCATCACCGGGGCCGAGGAACCAGAGATTGTCGTTGAACCAGGTGAACAACGGCGCAAGTTGCCGGACGTGCAACGAACCGGCGGCTGTGAGGAACAAGGCGTTCGGCCTCGTGTATTCGATCAAGGGCCTTTTCGGCCCCTTGAGCCGGTCGCTGGGGAACCGGTACTCATCGGAGCGATCGGCATCACGATCGAACCAGACCTGCCGACGGCGGCTGCCTCGCGGATAGACGTGCAGCCATTCCGTTTCCACCCTGACGTCCGACACCTCGAACCCGTAGACGTAGCGGGTGCCCTCGATCACGACGTCGACCTCGAACAAGGAGGTCTCCTGCTCCGCCTCACGGTTCAGGGCGAACCGGTGCCTCGGCACCCCCTTGACGCGGGCCCAGTCGGCGACGGAATCGAGCACCGCATGGCGCATCCAGCGCATGGCGGCGAGCACGTTGGTCTTTCCCGAAGCGTTCGCACCGAAGATCGCGGCTACAGGAGAGATTCGCAGTCCATCGACCGTCCGTGCGACTCGATCTCCTCCCACCGGCGCGAGCAGGGACAGCTCGAACTCTCCGCGGAACGAGAGAACGTTCGCGGCCCGGAAACCCACCAGCATGCCAGCCGCCTTCTCGATGAGGCCTCTGACCGCATCCTAGAGCTTGATGCGCGGAAAGTTTTCGCAGATGCCCTTCAAATCGGCAGGCGATCCTCATCTGCCTCTGGATGCCGGGCGCTACTTGCCCAGACGAAATCCAGGCGGAGGGGTGGGCGGGGCTGGAAACGACTCGACCGCGCTGCCGCAGGGTATGCGGTGTGCGCGGTCGAGGATTCGACGTCGGGACCGGGATGCCGTCCCTACGCCCCGGCGCGCCGGCAGATCGTGCCGGTCGCGCCCGGTCTTGGGGAGCACCCGCGGATCAGGGAAGATCTACGGGTGCTGTCCGGCCGTCTTCAGCGGGTGGCGCGGTTGACGGCGGAGATGATGGCCTTGAGAGAGGCGGTCGTCGTGTTGGCGTCGATGCCGACGCCCCACAGGACCTGCGTTCCGTTGGCGTCGCCGACCTCGCACTCCACGTACGACGCGGCCTTGGCGTCGGCGCCCGCGCTCATCGCGTGCTCGGTGTAGTCGAGGACGCGCACCCGCACTCCCACGCTCTCCAGCGCGTCGCAGAAGGCCGAGATGGGGCCGTTGCCGACACCCTCGATCTCCCGGATCTGGCCGTCGATCCGCACGTCGGCGTTGATCGCGTCCTTGTCGTCCACGGCGGAGGTGTGCCGGTGGGCCAGCAGGCCGATGCGGCCCCAGGGGCTGGCCGGGTTGGGCAGGTACTCGTCGGAGAACCGCTCCCACATCTCGGCGGCGGTGACCTCGCCGCCCTCGGCGTCCGTACGGGCCTGGATGACGCGGGAGAACTCGATCTGCAGGCGTCGCGGCAGGTCGAGCTGGTGGTCGGCCTTCATGATGTAGGCGACGCCGCCCTTGCCCGACTGGCTGTTGACCCGGATGACCGCCTCGTACGAGCGGCCGATGTCCTTGGGGTCGATCGGCAGGTACGGCACGGCCCAGGTGAACTGGTCGACCGGCACCCCGGCCGCCGCCGCGTCGCGCTCCAGGTGGTCGAAGCCCTTCTTGATGGCGTCCTGGTGGGAGCCGGAGAAGGCGGTGTAGACCAGCTCGCCGCCCCAGGGGTGGCGCGGGTGCACGGGCAGCTGGTTGCAGTGCTCGACGACCCGCCGGAGCTCGTCCATGTCGGAGAAGTCGATCTCGGGGTCGATGCCCTGGGAGAACATGTTCATCCCCAGCGTGACCAGGCAGACGTTGCCGGTCCGCTCGCCGTTGCCGAACAGGCAGCCCTCGATGCGGTCGGCGCCGGCCATGTAGCCCAGCTCGGCGGCGGCCACCGCGGTGCCGCGGTCGTTGTGCGGGTGCAGCGACAGCACGACCGAGTCGCGGTAGGCCAGGTGGCGGTGCATCCACTCGATCTGGTCGGCGTACACGTTGGGGGTGGCCATCTCGACCGTCGCCGGCAGGTTCAGGATCACCTTGCGGTCGGGCGTGGGCTGCCACACGTCGTTGACGGCGTTGCAGACCTCGACGGCGTACTCCAGCTCGGTGCCGGTGAAGGACTCCGGCGAGTACTGGAAGTAGATCTCGGTGCCCTCCATCGTGGCCGCCAGCTTCTTGCACAGCTTGGCGCCCTCGACGGCGATCGCGGTGATGCCGTCCCTGTCCTGGCCGAAGACGACCCGGCGCTGCAGCGTGGAGGTGGAGTTGTACAGGTGGACGATCGCCTGGCGGGCGCCGCGCAGCGACTCGAAGGTCCGCTCGATCAGCTCGGGCCTGGCCTGCGTCAGCACCTGGATCACCACGTCGGAGGGGATCCGGTCCTCTTCGATGATCTGGCGGATGAAGTCGAAGTCGGTCTGCGACGCCGCCGGGAAGCCGACCTCGATCTCCTTGTAGCCCATGCGTACCAGCAGGTCGAACATCTTCAGCTTGCGGTCGGCGTCCATCGGGTCGATCAGCGCCTGGTTGCCGTCGCGCAGGTCGACCGCACACCACCGCGGCGCCTTGGTGATGACCTTGTCGGGCCAGGTGCGGTCGGTCAGCCGTACGGGCTCGTACGGCGTGTAGCGATGGAAGGGCATGGGGCTGGGCTGCTGTTCGTTGGTCATGATGCTCCTCGTCGGACGCGCGGCGGCCCCGTCTTCTGCCCGTGTGCACACGACGATCACGTCGTCACGATGGGTAAGGGGGCGCCGAGGGATGAACCAGGGCGGCCGACGCGCATGACTCTCGCCACCGCGGCGAGGGAGCCGGCCTCTTACAGGCCCTCGCCGCGGCGGATAAGAAGAAGAAGTCCGCGCAGCATGTCAAGCAGACTAGCAGACGCCTCGGCGGGACGAGACATGCGATCAGATGGCGAGACGGGCCACGGAACGGGGGCGGGTTAGGGTGTGCCGTGGACGAAGGAGGGGTCAGATGGAGGACAACCAGATCCTGGGGCAGATCAAGGACCTCGTCGAGGAGGAGCACTCGCTGCGCGAACGGCTCGTCGCGGGTGAGCTGACCTCGGAGGAGGAACACGCCAGGATCGCCTCGCTGGAGGAGCAGCTCGACCGCTGCTGGGACCTGCTCCGGCAGCGCCGGGCCCGGCGCGAGATGGGCGAGGACCCCGACAACGCCGCTCCGCGCCCCGTCAGCGAGGTGGAGAACTACCTGCAGTAAGGGTCCGCTCCGGCGCCACGGACCCGCGCCGCTCCGTCGGGCCGGAACCTGCCCGGCCACGGCGGAGGCCGCGCCCCCGCGCCACAACCGCCCCGCCACCTCGCCGCGACAAAATGGTTCGCGCCGCGAAAAGGCGGTGCGGTTTCCTGTCGGCATGCACATCGAGCGCGTCGCCGCCGCGGAGCACGAGATCGGCCCGGAGGACGGCCCGGCAGGTCTGGGCGGCCTGTACGAGATCGCCCGGGTCTGCGCCTGGCCCGGCCCGGCCATGTCGTGGCGGCACTTCGCCGCGAGCGCCGCGAGCGGGTCCTCCGGAGAGCGTACGGAGACCTGGGTGGCGCGTGACGGTGGCGAGGTGGTGGGCGGCCTCATCCTCCGCCTGCCGGCGCACGACAACACCCACCTCGCCCTGCTCCAGGTGATGACCCATCCCGCCCGCCGGCGCGAGGGCATCGGCGGAGCGCTGCTCGATCACGCCTCCGCGCGGGCTCACGCGGAGGGCCGGAGCGTGCTGGTCGGCGAGGCCCCCGCGGACGGCCCGGGCTCGGCCTTCGCCGACGCCCGCGGTTTCTCCCGCGCCACCACCGAGACCCGGCTGGTGCTCGACCTGCCCGCGGCGGACTGGTCCGGCCTCGAACTCCTGCGGGCCCGCGCCGTACGGCACGCCACCGGATACTCGCTCGAACGGTGGGCCGGGCCGACCCCCGCCGACCTGCTCGACGACATGGCGCGGCTGAACGAGGGCATGAACGACGAGCCGCTCGGCGACCTCGCGATGGAGGACCAGCGGTGGAACGCGGAGCGTGTGCGCGCCCGCGACGAGATGCTCTCCCGGGCGGGCCAGCGGACCTACACCGTGATCGCCCGCCACCTGAGCGGTGGAGATCCGGCGGGATACACTCAGCTCGTCATGGACGCCGAGCAGCCGGAGGGATGGGTCCGCCAGTCCTCCACGGCGGTGCTCAAGGCGCACCGCGGCCGGCGCCTCGGTCTGGTGCTCAAGCTCGCCAACCTCATGTGGCTGCGCGCCTGCGAACCCTCGGCCGAGCGTGTGATCACGTGGAACTCCGTCGAGAACCCGCACATGCTGGCGATCAACGAGGCGATCGGCTTCACGGTCTTCGACACCTGGAACGGCCTGCAGCTCGCCGTCTGATCGCGGTCGATCCGCCGTGACAGCCCGACGTCCGGCTACGGGCTCAGGCCGGTCCTGGCCTCGCCGGTGACCGGATCGTACGGGAAGGAGAGATGCTGATGAATCATCACCCACACGCCGTCTCGCCTCTCGAACACGCGGGTTCCGCGTGACCACGTCTCGGCGCTCTCGCCGCCGGCCTGCTCGACCCGGATGTTGTTGAGCCCCCACGCGACCGCCAGGTCCTGCCTGACCAGGATCTTGAGGTCGGGGACGTCCCAGCTCACGCCGCCCTCGGTGGCGGCGTCGAGGCCACGCGCGCAGACCTCGCGCACCGCCTCGACGCCACGAAGTCGCAGCGGCCCGTCGTGCTCGTAGGAGACGACGTCGTCGGCGACGCCGGTCATGAGGCCTTCCAGGTCCCCGGCGGCGGTGCGGGCGAACCACCGGCGGTGCAGTTCCCTCACCTCCTTCTCGGCCGCCGTTCCGGAATCGGCGTCCGGCTCGACGTACGGGAACGAGTGGTGCTCGTGGGCGATCACCCATCGGTCGTCCTGCCTGCGCAGGCCGAGCGTCAGCCGCAGGCGCATCCGCGGATTCGCCGCGAGCTCTTCCGGGCTGCCGCAGCGCAACAGGGCGTGGGCGAACGCGACGTCCTCCCCCGCGGTCACGTCCAGCGACTCGATCTCGAAGCAGGCGCCCCGCACCTGCCAGGCGAAGAAGGGCGGCCACGTCTCGCGGTAGGCGTCCAGGCCTCGCACGCCCTCGTACGGCGGCGGCACGTCGAACATCACGATGTCGTCGGCGTGGCCGGCGACCACCCCGTCGATGTCGCCGCGGTGGACCGCCTCGGCCCAGCGCTCGATCAGGTCGCGGATCCGCTCGTAGTCGTCGGTCATCCGGCTCGGTCCTTCCGGGTTGTCGCTGATGGTTCCTGTCAGCGTCTACAACCCGCGGCGACCGCCGGACTCATCGCTCTGCGAGGGCATCAGTTCCTCCGGCAGGCCGAACGCCGGCAGGTCGGCGTCCAGGAACGAGACCACCTCGGCGATCAACGGTCCGCGCAGGGCGAGCAGGTCCAGGCCCGCAGCGGTGTAGACGCCGCGGTCGGCGTCCCAGAGGTACGTCCCGAACGCGACCTGCCCGTTCGCCCGCGCCGGCAGGAAGCGCCAGCGACGGTTCGCGGCCGTCTCCAGCAGGAAGCCGCGGATGCCCTCGTGACCGTGAAACCAGGCCGTCAGCGGCGGCATCGAGTACTTCGCGTCATGGGTCAGCATCGCCACGATGGCGTCCACGTCCGCGGCCTCCCATGCGGCGGCGTACCGCCGGGCCGTCTCCCGCCACGCCGGCTCGCCCAGCAGGCCGAGGGTGCGCCGCTGGGTGACCGGCGGGACCAGGCGGCCGAGCGTGGCGCGGGCCCGCTGCAGCGCGCTGTTGACCGCGGCGACGGTCGTCTCCAGCAGACCGGCGACCTCGCCTGCGCCGTAGCCGAGGACGTCGCGCAGCAGCAGCACGGCCCGCTGCCGAGCCGGCAGGTGCTGTAGCGCGGCGACGAAGGCCAGCTCCACGCTCTCCCGCGCCACGGCGCGCGCCTCCGGGCCCAGCTCCTCCGTCCAGCTCGTGAACCGGTCGGGGAAGGGCTCCACCCACGCCGCCTCGGCCGCCGGCGCGCCTTCAGGGCTCAGATCGGCGGGCAGCTCACGCCGTCCGCGCCGTTCGATGAGCGTCAGCGACCTGTTCGTCGCGATCGCGTACAGCCATGGCCGTAGGGAGCCCCGGTCATCGGCAGGTCCAGTGGCCTCGAACCGCGGCAGGGCACGCCAGGCCCGGTCCAGCGTCTCCTGGACGACGTCCTCCGCGTCGTGGACCGACCCCAGCATCCGGTAGCAGTGGGCGCGCAGCTCGTCCCGCAGCGGCCCGACCAGGCGCCCGAAGGCGTCGCCGTCACCCGAGCGGGCCGCGGCCAGCAGTCCGGCGCCGGACTCCCCCGTCCGGCCGACCGTTTCCTCACCCATCGGCCCATCCTGCCCCGTCTCCGGGCGGCGGTGCCGGAGACGACGGAGGAAGCGGTCGGGCCGTGCGCAGTGCCGGGTCCGTACGGCCCCCACCCCGAAGGGTGCGGAGCCCGCGGCGCGGCCAAAGGCGTTCACACGCGCGATCGCTTCCTCCCTTCCAGGGTAAGGGCATGGCCGCGACCGGCGACAGGGCTCAGACGGACAACAGGCGGTGGACCTCCTCGTCCTGCAGGTCCCGCGCCGCGCCGGAGCGTACGACCCGCCCCGCGTCGAGGATCAGGAAGGCGTCGGCCAGCCGCAGCGCGAGGTCCAGATACTGCTCCACCAGCAGGATCGCGAGCCCGGTCGCGTGCAGGCGCTCGACCGCCTCCTCGATCTCCAGGATGATCGAGGGCTGGATGCCCTCGGTCGGCTCGTCCAGGATCAGCAGCTTCGGCCGGGTGACCAGGGCGCGGGCCATCGCGAGCTGCTGCTGCTGGCCGCCGGACAGGAAGCCCGCCGGCCGTTTGAGCAGCGGCTTGAGCCGGGGGAAGACCTCCAGGGCCTCCTCCACGGCTGCCTGGTCGCGGTGCGCGGACGCCTCCAGCGTGACCAGCAGGTTGTCCATCACGCTGAGCTGCGCGAATGTCTCGTGTCCCTGCGGCACGTAGCCCATGCCGAGTCGTACGCGCTGGTCGGGGCGCAAGCGGGTGACGTCCCTGCCCTCGAACGTCACCCTCCCGCCGGTCGCCGGGAGCACGCCCATGACGGTGTTGAGCAGGGTCGTCTTGCCGACCCCGTTGCGGCCCATCACGCAGACGAGGCGGCCGGGGGGCACCTCCAGCGAGACTCCGAAGAGCACCCGGGCCCGGCCGTACCCCGCTTCGAGTCCCTCAACGGACAGCATCCTCGGCACCCTCCCGCGCGCGTCCCAAGTAGATCTCCTGCACGTGCGGATCGGCCCGCACCTCGTCCACCGAGCCCTCCATCAGCACCTTGCCCTCGTGCAGGACGGTCACCTGGGAGGCGTACCGGCGCAGGAAGTCCATGTCGTGCTCGACCACGATCACGGTGTGGTCGCGGGCGATCTCGGTGAGCAGTTCGCCGGTGCGCTCGCGCTCGTCCGACGCCATGCCCGCGACCGGCTCGTCGAGCAGCAGCAGCCGGGGCCGCTGGACGATCAGCATGCCGATCTCCAGCCACTGCCGCTGCCCGTGGGACAGCACCCCGGCCCTGCTGCGCGCCAGCGGGGTCAGGCCGATCGTCTCCAGTGCCGCCGCGACCTCCTCCGACACCCCGCGCCCGCGGCGCAGCAGCGACCACAGGGGACGGCGGAACGACGCGGCGAGGTCGAGGTTCTCCAGCACCGTGAGCTCCTCGAAGACCACGGAGGTCTGGAAGGTGCGGCCCACGCCGAGCCGGACGATCTCGTGCTCCCTGCGGCCCGCGAGATCCTGGCCCTCGAACCGCACCGATCCCGCGGTGGGCCTGGTCAGGCCGGTGATCACGTCGATGAGCGTGGTCTTGCCCGCGCCGTTCGGCCCGATGAGGAACCGCAGTTCGCCGCGCCCGACCGTCAGGTCCACGCCGTCGATGGCCCGGAAGCCGCCGAACGCGACCTGCAGCCCTCTGATCTCAAGTAACGCCGTCTCCGGAGACGTGGTCTCCGCCGGGGCCTCGCTCACGTCCCGGCCTCCCTTCTCCTGCGTACGAGCCCGGCGGCCAGGCCGGCGATGCCCCGGGGCGCGAGCGTCATGACGAGGACGAACAGGGCTCCCTGCAGGTACAGCCAGGCGGCCGGAAGCTCCTCGCTGAAGTACGTCCGGGCGTAGCCCATGACGACCGCGCCGAGCAGCGCGCCCGCGAGGGCGAAGCGGCCGCCGACGGCCACCCCGACGACGAGCTCCAGCGAGGGGACGACCCCCAGCAGCGCCGGCGAGATGATCCCGACCACCGGCACGAACAGCGCTCCCGCGATGCCGGCCATGCCCGCCGAGACGGCGAAGGTCAGCGTCTTCACGGTGGCCGGGTTGTACCCGAGGAAGCGCACCCGGTCCTCGCCGTCCCTGACCGCCAGCAGCAGCCGCCCGAACCGGCTGCGGACGAGCTGCCGGGCGCCCAGGTAGAGCACTCCCAGCACGACCGCCACCGTCAGGTAGAGCCCGCGCTGCGTCTCGTCGGCGGCGAGGTCCTGTCCGAAGAAGTCGAAGAAGTTGGTCAGCCCGTTCGTGCCGCCGGTCAGTCCCTGCTGCCCCACCAGCAGGATCACCAGGGCCGCGGCCAGGGCCTGGGTGAGGATCGCGAAGTACGCCCCGCGCACGCGCTGGCGGAACACCAGCGCGCCGAGCAGCAGCGCGACCACGACGGGCACCACGACGGCCATGGCGAGCGCGAAGACCGGGTTGCCGAACGGTGTCCACAGCGCCGGGAGCTTCTCCACCCCGCTCCAGACCATGAAGTCGGGCAGGTCCCCGCCCGCGTCGTGGAGCTTGAGATACATGCCCATCGCGTAGCCGCCGAGGCCGAAGAACACCCCCTGCCCGAGCGTCAGCATGCCGCCCTGCCCCCACGCGAGGCCGATGCCCAGCGCCACGATCGCGTAGCACAGATACTTGGCCAGCAGGCCGAGCCGGAACGGCTCCAGCAGCAGCGGCGCCACGACCAGGGCGAGCAGCGCCACCGCCGCGAAGGCCGCCGGGCCCTGCCACCGGCGCGGCTCCCGCCGTACGACGGGCGGCGCCTCGGCGGGCGCCTCGACGGCCGTCACGTCAGCGCCCGCGATCGGACGAAGAACAGCCCCTGCGGCCGGATCTGCAGGAACCCGATGATCGCCACGAACACGATCACCTTGGCCAGGCTGGCGTCGCTCCAGAACTCGGCGTAGGAGTTCAGCAGGCCGAGGCCGATCGCGGCCAGCACCGCGCCGCGCAACTGCCCGAGACCGCCCGCCACGACCACCAGGAACGCGTCGACGATGTAGTACGTGCCGAGCGTCGGCCCGACCGGGCCGATCAGCGTGAGGGCGACCCCCGCCACCCCGGCCAGGCCGGAGCCGATGAAGAACGTCCGCTGGTCGACGCGCCCGGTGTCGATGCCGCTGGTGGCCGCGAGCCTGCGGTTCTGCATCACCGCCCGCATCCGCCGCCCCTGGCCGGTCTTGTGCATGTACGCCCAGATGGCGAGCACCGACAGCACGGCGAGGGCCATGATGAACAGCCGGTTGTACGGCAGGATGCCGAGGCCCCCGCGCAGCCAGGCCGGTGAGACGACCTGCACGTTGGGCGCCCCGAACAGGTCCCGGGCCAGTTGCTGGAGCATCAGGCTGACTCCCCAGGTGAGCAGCAGCGTGTCCAGCGGGCGGCCGTAGAAGCGCCGGATCAGCGTGCGCTCCAGCACCAGGCCCATGAGCCCGGCGACCACGAAGGCCGCCGGCAGGGCGACCAGGAAGCCCACGCCCTGCAGCAGGTAGGCCGTGTAGGCCCCCGCCATGATGAACTCTCCGTGGGCCATGTTGATCACGCCCATCTGCCCGAACGTGAAGGTCAGCCCGAGAGCGATGAGCAGCAGGACCGCTCCGATCGACAGTCCGATCGGCAGCTGGTTCAGCACCCCTTCCACGTCACCTCCCGACGTTGTCCCGCGCCGGGGCGCGGCGCGCCCCGGTCGCGGCTGTGTACGGTCATCGGCGGCGGTCAGACCAGGCCGCCGGCCCAGGAGTACGTCTTGAGGTAGGGGTCCGGCTTGATCGGCTCACCGGAGTTCCAGACCTCCTTGATCTGGCCGTCCGGCTGGATGACGCCGATGCGCGCCGTCTTGTACACGTGCTGGTTGTCGCCGTCGATCGTGACCTTGCCCTCGGGGCGGTCGAGCGAGACGCCGCCGGCCGCCTTCTTCACGGCCTCGACGTCGGTGCTCCCGGCCTTCTTGGCGGCCTCGGCCCACAGGTAGACGGCGTTGTATCCGGCCTCCATGGGGTCGGAGGTCACCTTGTCCGCGCCGTACTTGGCCTTGAAGGCGGCGACGAACTTCTGGTTCGCCGGGGTGTCGGTCGTCTGGTAGTAGTTCCAGGCCACGAGCTGCCCGGCGACGTTGTCGACGCCGATGCCCTTGACCTCCTCCTCGGCCACCGACACCGACATGACCGGCATCTGCTCGGCGCTGACCCCGGCGCTCTTGAGCTGCTTGAAGAACGCGACGTTGCTGTCGCCGTTCAGGGTGTTGAACACCGCGTCCGGCTTCGCCTCGGTGATCTTGTTGACCAGCGTGCTGTACTCGGTGTGCCCGAGCGGGGTGTACTCCTCGCCGAGGACCTCCATGCCGTTCGCCGCGGCGTACGCCTTGATGATCTTGTTCGCGGTCCTCGGGAAGACGTAGTCGCTGCCGACGAGGAAGAGCTTCTTCTTGCCCTTCTCCTTCAGGTAGTCGAGCCCGGGGACGATCTGCTGGTTGGTCGTCGCTCCCGTGTAGAAGATGTAGGGGGAGCTCTCCAGTCCCTCGTACTGGACCGGGTACCACAGCAGCGCCTTGCGCTTCTCGAAGACGGGGAGCATCGCCTTGCGGCTCGCCGACGTCCAGCCGCCGAAGACGGTGGCGACCTTGTCCTGCGCGATCAGCTTGGTGGCCTTCTCCGCGAACGTCGGCCAGTCGGAGGCGCCGTCCTCCACGACGGGCTCCAGTTTCTTGCCCAGCACCCCGCCCGCCGCGTTGATCTCGTCGATGGCGAGCAGCTCGGCGTCCCTGACCGTGACCTCGCTGATGGCCATGGTGCCGCTCAGGGAGTGCAAGATGCCGACCTTGATGGTGTTTCCACCCCCGGACGAGGCCGATGTATCACTTTTTCCAGATTGTCCAGCGCATGCCGCGAGCGTCACCGTCGAGAGAGCGATGACCGCCCCGGTACGCCATAATGAGTTACGCAAGTGCCTCTCCTTGCCGCCTACGGCCCCCGCGCCGATCCGTCTGCCGCAAAGGTGAGCGCGCGCTATTTCCCGTCGAAATCACGACGGTTAACAACTCATTAGCGAAGCCTCACCGCCTTCCGGATACGCATACGAAATGCCTGGGTAACGCGGGAGAAACCGCGGGTACCTATCGTCCCGCCATGCGGCTCACTCCACACGAACAGGAACGGCTCCTCATCCACGTCGCCGCGGGCGTGGCCCGCGACCGCAAGGAGCGCGGCCTTCGCCTCAACCATCCGGAGGCGACGGCCCTCATCGCGTCCTTCCTCCTGGAGGGCGCCCGGGACGGCCGGAGCGTCGCCGACCTGATGGACGCCGGCCGCAGGGTGCTGCGGCGCGAGGACGTCATGGACGGCGTGCCCGAGATGCTGGAGTCCGTCCAGATCGAGGCCACCTTCCCCGACGGCACCAAGCTCGTCACCGTCCACCAGCCGATCTCATGAGCTCGGCGAGCGGCGCGGGCGCGCCGGGCGAGATCCTGTACGGCGAGGGCGACGTGCCGCTGAACCCCGGCAGAAAGCGGATCACCCTGAGGGTCGTCAACACGGCGGACCGGCCGGTGCAGGTCGGGTCGCACTACCACTTCGCCGCCGCCAACCCCGGTCTGGAGTTCGACCGGGAGGCGGCCTGGGGCCACCGCCTCGACATCCCCGCGGGCACCGCCGTCAGGTTCGAGCCCGGCGTGGAGCGCGACGTGACGCTGGTTCCGCTCGCGGGCGCGCGGGTGGTGCCCGGCCTGCGCCCCGAGTGGGCCGGGCCACTGGACGGAAGACCGACGGGTACCGAAAGGACGATGGGTGCCTAGTATCGAGCGCTCCCGCTACGCCGCGCTGTACGGGCCGACCACCGGCGACCGGGTGCGACTGGCCGACACCGACCTGTACGTCGAGGTGACCGAGGACCTCTCGATGGGGCCCGCCGGGGCCGGCGACGAGGCCGTGTTCGGCGGCGGCAAGGTCATCCGCGAGTCGATGGGACAGGCGCGCGCCACCAGAGCCGAGGGCGCGGCCGACCTCGTCGTCACCGGCGCGGTGATCCTGGACCACTGGGGGGTCGTCAAGGCCGACATCGGCGTGCGCGACGGCCGCATCGTCGCCATCGGCAAGGCCGGCAACCCCGACACGATGGACGGCGTCCACCCCGATCTGGTCATCGGCCCGTCCACCGAGATCCTCGCGGCCAACGGCAAGATCGTCACCGCGGGCGCGGTCGACTCGCACGTCCACCTGATCTGCCCGCAGATCCTCGACGAGGCGCTCGCCTCGGGCGTGACCACGATCGTCGGCGGCGGCACCGGGCCCGCCGAGGGCACCAAGGCCACCACCGTGACCGGCGCCTGGTACCTCGGCCGGATGCTGGAGTCGCTGGACGCGTACCCGGTCAACGTGGCCCTGCTCGGCAAGGGCAACACGGTCAGCGAGGAGGGGCTGCTCGAACAGCTCAGGGCCGGCGCCTCGGGCTTCAAGCTGCACGAGGACTGGGGCACCACCCCCTCCGCCATCGACGCGTGCCTGCGGGTGTGCGACGCGACGGGCGTGCAGGTCGCCATCCACACCGACACCCTGAACGAGGCGGGGTTCGTGGAGTCGACCCTGGGCGCCATCGCCGGCCGCGGGATCCACGCCTACCACACCGAGGGCGCCGGGGGCGGGCACGCGCCGGACATCATCACGGTGGCCTCCCACGCCAACGTGCTGCCGTCGTCCACGAACCCGACCCGGCCGCACACGGTCAACACCCACCACGAGCACCTGGACATGCTCATGGTGTGCCACCACCTCAATCCCTCCATCCCGGAGGACCTGGCCTTCGCCGAGTCGCGGATCCGGCCGTCGACGATGGCGGCCGAGGACGTGCTGCACGACATCGGCGCGATCTCGATGATCGGCTCGGACTCCCAGGCGATGGGGCGCGTGGGCGAGACGGTCATCCGCACCTGGCAGACGGCGCACGTGATGAAGCGCCGCCGGGGCGCGCTGCCCGGCGACGGCCCGGCCGACAACCTGCGCGCCCGCCGGTACGTCGCGAAGTACACGATCAATCCGGCCGTCGCCCACGGGCTCGACGCGGAGATCGGCTCGGTCGAGCCCGGCAAGCTCGCGGACCTCGTCCTGTGGACCCCGGCCTTCTTCGGGGTCAAGCCCGATCTCGTGATCAAGGGCGGGGTCATCGCGTACGCGCAGATGGGCGACGCGAACGCGTCGATCCCGACGCCGCAGCCGGTGCTGCCCCGCCCGATGTTCGGCGCGGCCCCGGCCACCGCCGCGGCGACGTCGCTGCACTTCGTCGCGCCGCTCGCGCTGGAGGACGGCCTCGCCGACCGGCTGGCGGTCCGCAGGCGGCTGGCCCCGGTGGCCGACGTCCGCTCCCGGCGCAAGGACGCGATGCCCCTCAACGACGCCCTGCCGGACATCCGGGTGGACCCCGACACGTTCGCCGTACACGTGGACGGCGAGCTCATCGAGCCCGCCCCGGCCGAGACGCTGCCGATGGCGCAGCGCTACTTCCTCTTCTGAGAGGTGCGATGGACGGCATGCGCGGAGACCCGGCGGCACTGTTGCTGCTGGCGGACTCCCGGCTGCCCGCGGGCGGGCACGCCCATTCGGGCGGGGTGGAGGAGGCCGTGCGGCTCGGCACGGTCACCGACGTCGACGACCTCGCGCGGTTCCTGCGCGGCAGGCTCGCCACCGCCGGCCTCGTGACCGCGGCCCTGTCCGCCGCCGCCTGCGAACTCGCGGCCGGCGAACCGGACGTCGTCGGGGGGGCCGGTGGGACGGCCGCGGCCGGTTCGCCGGCCCCGCCCGTCCGGCCGTACGCCATGGACGCGTCGTGGCGGACAAACGGCAACGGCGGGCCGGGTGCGGCGGCGGCCGAGGTCGCGGCGGCGGAGGACCTCCGCCGGCGGCTGTGGCGGCGGCTGGACGACGAGGCCGACGCGCGGACCGCGTCGCCCGCCCAGCGGGAGGCCGCACGGACCCAAGGGCGGCTCCTGCTGCGCACCGCCCGCCGGTTGTGGCCGTCGCCGGCCCTGGAGACGCTGGCGCGGGCCATCCCGGAAGGTCCGCATCACCCGATCGCGCTGGGCGCCGCCGCGGCGTCCGCGGGCTGCGAGCCCCAGCAGGCCGCGCTGGCCGCCGCCTACACCTCGGTGACGGGCCCGGCCACGGCCGCGGTGCGGCTCCTCGGCCTCGATCCGGTCACCGTCCACCGGCTGCTCGCCGACCTCGCGCCGGCGCTCAACGACGCGGCCCACGCCGCCTGCGCGTCCCTCATGGACACGGTCCTGACGGACACGACGCTCACTGACACGACGCTCGCGGAC
The DNA here is from genome assembly GCF_005864065.1 of Microbispora triticiradicis. Lineage (NCBI taxonomy): Bacteria > Bacillati > Actinomycetota > Actinomycetes > Streptosporangiales > Streptosporangiaceae > Microbispora > Microbispora triticiradicis. Next base: position 282,983 of record NZ_VANP01000006.1, read on the forward strand.
CCGGCACTCGACGACGCGGCACTCACGGACACGACACCGGCGGGCCCGGCTCTGAGCGGCCCGGCTCTGAGCGACCCGGCTTCGAGCGACCCGGCTTCGAGCGGCCCGGCGGGCATGGACACCCCGCCTGGCAGCGCCGGTCCTCCGCCGGGCGACGCGCCCGGACCCGACCAGACGGGATGGCGGGGAGGCTGGGCGGGGCTGCCCGGGCACAGCGCGCCGGCCCTCGACCTCCTCGCCGAAGGACACCTGGCCAACCCGATGAAGCTCTTCGTCTCCTGACACCTCCCGAGACGTCCCCGACGTCGCCGACCGGGCCGCGACCCACGCCGCGGCTCACGAGCAGAAGGGTCCAGATCATGGGCGCCTACCACGACGACCTCCACGACGCGGCCGAGCCGGACGGGCGGGCGCTCCGCCTCGGCATCGGCGGCCCGGTCGGCAGCGGCAAGACGGCCCTGGTGGCGGCGTTGTGCCGCAGCCTCGGGCCCTCCCTGCGGCTCGGGGTCGTGACCAACGACATCTACACCACCGAGGACGCCGACTTCCTGCGCCGGGCGGGGGTGATCGACCCCGAGCGGATCCAGGCGGTGCAGACCGGCTGCTGCCCCCACACCGCGATCCGCGACGACATCGCGGCCAACATCGACGCGGTCGAGACGCTGGAGGAGCGGTTCGGGCCGCTCGACCTGGTGATCGTGGAAAGCGGCGGCGACAACCTCACCGCCACCTTCAGCCGCGGCCTGGCCGACCGGCAGATCTTCGTGCTGGACGTGTCCGGCGGCGACAAGGTGCCGCGCAAGGGCGGGCCGGGGGTGACGACGGCCGACCTGCTGGTGATCAACAAGACCGACCTCGCGCCGATGGTCGGCGCCGACCTGACCGTGATGTCCCGCGACGCGGCGGCCGTGCGGGAGGGCAGGCCGGTGCTGTTCACCTCGATCAGGGAGGACAGGAGCGCGCACATGGTCGCGCAGTGGGTGACCGACATGGTCGACGTCTGGCGTCACGACCACGGCGTCGCCCACCACCACGGCCTCTCCGCGCACGGTTCCTCCGCGCGGCGTGTCCCGGAAGACGTCTCCCCCGATGGGGTCGCCGCAGACGGGATATCCGTCGACGGGGTCACCGCGGACGACGTCGCGCCGGAGCGGAAGGAGCACGGGGAGCAGCAGTCGCGTCCCGTCACCGCGCCGTGAGCACGGCGGCGGTCACCGCGCGGGCGCTGATCAGGACGAGCATGGCCGACGGCGGCGGCACCCGGCTGGAGACCCTCCGGTCGGACCCGCCGCTGACCCTGCGCCGGACCGGCCCGCGCCGGGTGCATCTGGTCTCGACGGGCGCCGGTCCCCTGCGGGGCGACCACCTCGATCTCGGCGTGGACGTCGCGCCGGGCACGTCGCTGGAGGTGTGCTCGGTGGCCGCCACGCTGGTGCTGCCGGGCCTCGCGGAGGCCCCCTCGGTCATGCTGGTGCGGGCGCGGGTGGGGGCCGGCGCGACGCTGCGCTTCTCCCCCGAGCCGACGGTGCTCGCCGCCGGGTGCTCCCACCGCCTCGTCGTACGGCTCTCGCTGGCGGAGGACGCGACCGTCCTGTGGCGCGAGGAGATCGTGTTCGGGCGGCACGGGGAGCGGCCGGGCCGCTGCCACGCGAGGTTCGACGCCACCGTCGCCGGACGTCCCCTGCTCCGGCAGAACCTCGTGATCGGCGAGGAGACCGTGGACGGCAGCCCGGCCGTCTACGGAGACGCCCGGTGCGTCGGCTCCACCCTGGTCGCGGGCCCCGCCTGGCGGCCCTCGGCCGGGGACAAGCGGGAGCGGCGGGCGGTGGTCGGAGAGGGCTGGGCCGCGCTCCCGCTCGCCGGTCCCGGCGTGCTGGTCTCCGCCCTGGGCGCGGACGCGGTGCAGCTCAGGCGGCGGCTCGAACACGGCGAGGACGCCGCCGCGTCACACGCGACCGGCTGAACCGTGCCTACAGCTGAACCGCGCCCATGGACCCTGCCCACAACTGAACCGTGCCCACAACTGAACCGTGCCCACAACTGAACCGTGCCCACAACTGAACCGTGCCGATGGGCCCTGCCCACAGCTGAAGCGTGCCCCCGGCCACCCCGTCCCCGCCGAATCTCCGCCCGGGACCGCACCCGATCTCCGCATCGGGCGGCGCCGGGCCGTAGCCTGGTGATCGTGCCGGAACCCACGCCGCATTCCGCCCCCCGACCGCACCGCACGAGCGTGGCCGGCGCCCTGCGGGCCGCCGGAGTGATCGCCGCGGGATTCGTGCTGGCCGTCGCCGCACTGCTCCCGTGGGCCGGACTCACGGCCGAGTTCGGCGTGATCGACGCGTCGCTCACCGCCGTACGCGGCGTCGACGAGGGCCCCGGGTGGGTGGTCCTGGGCGCCGGGATCGCCGCGATGCTCCTCGGCGTCCTCGGCGCGATGCGTAACTGGCTTTTCACCGGGCTGGCGATCCTGCCGGGCGCGGTCGCGGCGTTCGCGCTGGCGATGTTCCTCGCCGATCCGCGCGACCTGGTGAGCCGGCTCGACTTCCAGGTCTCCGGACTGCTCCGGGTGCACCCGACGGTCCAGTACGGCTGGTTCGCCGGCCTGCTGGCCTCCGTCGCGCTGGCCGTGCTGGCCTGCGCCGCGCTGCTCCGCCGCCGCTGATCGTGCCGCCGACCATGCCGCCGGACCACCGCCGCGGGCGGCGGGGTCAGTCGTAGAAGCCGAGCCGGCGCAGCTGCTTGGGGTCGCGCTGCCACTCCTTGGCCACCTTGACCCGGAGGTCGAGGTAGACCCGGGTGCCGAGCAGGGCCTCGATCTGCTGCCTGGCGCGGGTGCCCACGTCCTTGAGCCGGGCGCCGCCCGGGCCGATGACGATCGCCTTCTGGGACTGCCGCTCGACGAACATGTGGGCGTACACGTCGAGCAGGTCGTCGCGGCCCTCCCGGGGGTTCATCTCCTCCACCATGACGGCGATCGAGTGGGGCAGCTCGTCCCGCACGCCCTCCAGCGCCGCCTCGCGGATCAGCTCGGCGACGAGCACCTGCTCCGGTTCGTCGGTCAGCTCGCCGCCGACGTACAGCGGGGGCGACTCGGGCAGCCGCTCGATCAGCACGTCGGCGAGGACGCCGAGCTGCTCGCCGCTCTGCCCGGACACCGGGACGATCTCGGCGAACTCGGCCAGCGCGGACACCGCGAGAAGCTGGTGCGCGATCTGCTCGCGGGTGGCGAGGTCGCACTTGGTCACGACGGCCACGACCGGGGTCTTCTTGACCGCGGCGAGCTTCTCGACGATGAAGCGGTCGCCCTTGCCGATGGCCTCGTTGGCCGGGACGCAGAACCCGATGACGTCGACCTCGGTGAGCGTGGACAGCACCAGGCTGTCGAGCCGCTCACCCAGCAGGGTGCGCGGACGGTGGAAGCCGGGGGTGTCGACGATCACCAGCTGGGCGTCCGGCCGGTGGACGATGCCGCGGATGGCCCGCCGCGTGGTCTGCGGCTTCGACGACGTGATCGCCACCTTGGTGCCGACCAGTGCGTTCATCAGCGTCGACTTGCCGACGTTGGGCCGGCCGACGAAGCAGGCGAAGCCCGCGCGGAAACCGCTGGGTTCGGCGTTCACGTCAGATGTACCGGCCCTTCAGCGAGCCGTCCGGGGCGGCCAGGAACAGCGTGCCGTTGCCCATGTCCTCGACGATGGAGACGTCCTGCTCGCCGGGTTCGTCGGCCTCGCTGACGATCGCCGCCGCCTCCAGCGACTTCGCGCCGCTGGACACGGCCATGGCCACGGCCACCTGGAGGGCCGAGAGGCGGAGCGAGGGCAGCGTCACCGTCGTCGCGGCGTACGTGCGGCCCGTCTCGTCACGCACCGCGGCGCCCTCCGGGACGCCCGCGCGTGCCCGCGCCGACCTGGCCAGCGTGATGATTTTGGTGTCCTCGGGGTCCAGCGTCTCTGTCACCCGTCAAGCGTACCGACCTCCCGGACGAGCAACCGGGCCAGTTCGGCCGTACGGGCCGGGTCGGGCGGGGTCAGCCCCGCGTGCACGAGCGTGATCAGCGTGTGGCCGGAGCGGGCGACGACCAGGTGCATGCGGTAGGGGTAGCCGCCGGCCCTGCCTGTCAGCCCGCGGGCGGCGGCGTCGGGACCGCCGATGCCCGGCAGCGGCACCGGCGAGGCCTTCAGGCGGTCGTACGGCGTGCCCGCGTCGGCGGTCGCGCAGCGGATCAGGGCGGCGCGCAGCACGTCGAGGTGCTGGGCCGCCTCGTTCCCGTCGTAGACGGCGAGCCCGACGCCGGCCAGTTCGCCGAGGTGCGGCCCGTCGTACGTGGCCGCGGTCACGGCTGCGGCGCCACCGAGGCCGTCACGCGGAGGCCTGCCCGCCGCGGCGTCGAAGAGGGCGCGGCAGGCGCTCGCGCGGGGGCGGAACGGCGCCCGCCAGGGCGCCCGCGCGTGGCTGAAGAAGCCCTCGGGAAGATCCCGCATCGTCCCCAGCACGCCCCTCAGACGCCCCGTGCTCCGCGCCGCCATGGCGTCCCGCGTGGCCCGCACACCCGTGCCCCGGGTCGCCGGCGCGCCCGCGTCCCGGGTGGCACGGGCGTCCTGAGTGGCACGGGCGTCCTGGGTCGCACCCGCGTCCGACGTGGCTCGCGCGCCCGCACTGTCCGTGGCGAGGGCGCCGGTCGTCCGAGGGGAATCGCGGATGGCCCGCACGGTGGTGTATGTCGCGACGCTGGGCCCGGTGACGAGGGCCAGGAGGCCCGCGACTGCCGCGTGGACGATCCGCATGTCCGCCTCCCCGCCGCTCGGGCGCGTTGCCGGAGGTTGTCCTTCCCCGGACCGGAAGCGGGTAATCACTTTGCGTAACCGATACGGGGCTTCCACCTCGGAAGGTGAAAGCCCCGCACCGCTTACGGATCCCCCACGAGAGTTGCCGGTGCGCCGCGAACCCCTCCCGGAGCGCCGGTCTCCCTATGAGGCGCCCCGAACCCCTTCTGGGCGCCTGGGACAACAATGGCAGGGCGCACTTGCAAGCCGCTTAAAGAAGGCTTGCACCCGTCGGCGGGCTCTGCGTCTCCCGCAGCCGGTCACGGGCCACCGAGGCGTAGTCTCTGGCGGGCCGCGCCCCCTGGCCCCGCCCGAGCCCGCTCTCCCGCCGCGCGTAGCGGAGGTCGGCCCGCTCGGCGGCGGTCAGGGCGTACCGCGCCGCCCGCACCGGATCGCCGCCCAGCGCGTGGTGGTGCGCGAGCGCCGCCGCCTCGTCCGGGCGCAGCCGTTCGAGCGCCGCCGCCACCCGGGCGTGCGTGCGGGCGCGGCGCAGCCGTGGCATCGCGCCGTACACGGTGTCGCGGAGGACCGGGCTGGCGAAGCGAAGCCCGCCGCCGCCGGGTTCGACCAGCACCCCGGCCAGGAGCGCCGCCTCGGCCGCGTCCATCACAGCGTCCTCACCGCCGCCGTGGACGGCCACGAGCACGTCGAGGTCCACGCCCCCGGCGTGGGTCCCCGGGACCTCGGCGTCGAGCACCGCCGCCTCGCCCAGCACCGTACGCACCCGGGCGGGCAGGACGGCGAGGCGCGCCGCGAGCACGTCGCGAACTCCGGCGGGAACGGTCGTCAGGGCCGCCGCCTCGCCCTCGGCCGCGATCAGGCGCGCGGTCTCCCGGAGGAAGAAGGGATTGCCCCCGGTCCGTGCGGCGACCGCGGTCAGGGCCGGGCGGGTGACCGGCACGCCGGCGACGGCGGTCACGAGGCCGGCGGCGGCGCCGGGCCGCAGGCCGCGCAGGGCGATCCGGAGCGGTTCGCGCCGGGCGAGCGCCGCCATCGTCCCGGCCAGCCGGCCCGCCTCCTCCTGCCTGAAGGTGCAGACGACGGTGACGGCCGCGCCTGCCGTCTCCACGACGACCTCCACGAGGGTGTCCAGCGTCTCGCGGTCGGCCCGGTGCAGATCCTCGACGACGAGCATGATCGGCGCTTCGGCGGCCGCGGCGCGCAGGTGGGCCGCGACCGCCCGCCGCCCGTGGAACCCCTCGCCCCGCACGCTCTCGGCCCCGTGCTCGCCGAACGGCACGGCCGTCGTGAGCGTACGGAGGATCTCGGTCCAGGCCCAGCCGGGCGGCGCGCCCCGGGTCGCCGGGCAGCGCCCGATCGCGACCCGCGCGCCCTGCCCCGCCCGGACGGCGGCGGCCTCCTCGACGAGCGCGGTCTTGCCCATGCCCGCCTCGCCGCTGACGAGCGCGACGCCCTCGGACCGGTCCAGCAGAAGCGACAGCTCGCTCCGCCGCCCGAAGAGCCGGACGCGGCCCTCCCCGCCTCCGGGCGCCGCCGTGAGAGCCGTCGCGGGGCCCGCTGTGGAGATTCTTAGGAGAACCGCTCCATCGGCCACTGTGGGGACCGCTCGCGGCGCTGCCGCCGCGGAGGCCGCTCCGGGCGGTTCCGTGAACGTCGCCGGCGGCACCGCCACCGCGCCGGGCTCCGCGGGGTTGACACGCGGCCCGGTTTCGCGCGTCGCGATGCCGCGGACGGGGATGTCGCCCCCGGGTAGGTCGCGCGCGAAACGGGGGCGTGCCGCATGGTCGTCCCAGCCGGCCGTACGGGCCGGGCCGGGCAGGTCCAGCTCGGGGGAATGGGCGAGGATGCCGGCCTCCAGGCGGCGCAGCGCGGGACCGGGATCGACGCCGAGCTCCGCCACGAGCATGCGGCGGGCCTCGCGGAGCGCGGCGAGCGCGTCGCCCTGCCTGCCCTGCCGGTAGAGCGCGGTGGCGAGCAGCCGCCAGCCCTCCTCGCGCAGCGGGTGCTCGACGAGGTGGGCGCGCAGATCCGCGATCACCGAGCCGGGCGTGCCGAGCGCCATCACCGCCGACGCCCGCTGCTCGACGGCCGTCGCCCGAAGCTCGTCGAGCCGGGCGATCTCGTTGAGCGCCCAGTCCGCCGACGCGAACTCCAGGTACGCCGGGCCCTTCCACAGGGCGAGCGCCTCCTCCAGCGCGGCGACCGCTGCGGCGGCGTCGCCGTCGAGCAGCCGCCGGCTGCCCTGCCGCACCAGTTCCTCGAACCGCCAGGCGTCCACGTGCTCGGCGCGCAGGGCGTACCCCGGGGGCACGGTCACCAGGAGCCTGGCCGGCGTGCGGATCGTCCGCCGCGGCTCCAGGGCCCGGCGCAGGTGGGAGACGTACGTCTGGATGGAACCGGCGGCGCCCGGGGGCGGCTGGTCTCGCCACAGGTCGCTGATCAGCCGCCCGACGGGCACGACCTGGCCCCGGGCGACCAGAAGGCGCCCGAGCACCGAGCGCTGACGAGGGCCGCCGAACTCGATCGGCCCGTCTTCGCCGATGGCTTGAAGCGCTCCAAGTACGGAGAAGACCGCCATGGGGGGCACATTACAAGGCCGGATATGTCCAGACCAGATTCACTCGTAGTCGGCGCTCGCGGCCACGACCTCGTCGCCGGGAGCGGGCTCCTCACGGCGTACGACGACGGTGCTGATCCGGTTGCGGCGTCCCGCGAGGTTCTCGGCGGTCAGGCGCAGGTCGCCGATCACGGCCTCGGAGCCCGCGATCGGCACCCGGCCCAGGGCGTGCGCCAGCAGGCCGCCGACCGTGTCGACGTCCTCGACCTCGATCTCGGTGCCGAACAGCTCGCCCAGCTCGCCCGCCGGGAGCCGCGCGGTCACCCGGGCGGCGCCGTCGTCGAGCCACTCGATCCGCGGGGTCTCCTGGTCGTACTCGTCGGCGATCTCCCCGACGATCTCCTCGATCACGTCCTCGATCGTGACGAGACCGGCGGTGCCGCCGTACTCGTCGATGACGATGGCGAGGTGGATCTGCCGCGCCTGCATCTCGCGCAGCAGCTCGTCGATGGGCTTGCTCTCCGGCACGTACGTCGCGGGGCGCATGAGCTCGTCCACCCGGACGCCGTCGTCGCCGGTGTCCTGTATGCGGCGGACGATGTCCTTCAGGTAGGCGATGCCCACCACGTCGTCCTCGTTCTCCCCGACGACGGGAACGCGGGAGAAGCCGCTGCGCAGCGCCAGCGAGAGCGCCTGGCTCAGCGTCTTGCCCCGCTCGATGAAGACCATGTCGGTGCGCGGGACCATGACCTCGCGCACCAGCGTGTCGCCCAGCTCGAAGACCGAGTGGATCATCTCGCGCTCGTCGGGCTCGATGACCCTGCGCTGCTCGGCGAGGTCGACCAGGTCGCGCAGCTCCGCCTCGGAGGTGAACGGCCCCTCCCGGAAGCCCTTGCCGGGAGTGAGCGCGTTGCCCAGCAGGATCAGCAGCTCGGGCAGCGGTCCGAAGATCTTGGTCAGGCCGTACACGACCGGCGCGCTCGCCAGGGCGACGGGCTCGGCGTGCTGGCGGCCGAGCGTGCGCGGCATGACCCCGACGATCACGTAGCTCACCAGGATCATGGCCACGGCCGCCCCGGCGTACGCCTGGCCGCGGTCGCCGAGCCAGTCGATGAACAGCAGCGTCGCGATCACCGTGGCGACGAGCTCGCAGCTCAGCCGCAGCAGGAGCACCAGGTTGAGGTAACGCGGGGGGTCGGCGACGATCGTCTGCAACCGCACCGCGCCGCGCCGCGCCTCCTTGACGAACTCCTCGGCCCGTACGCGGGAGATGCGGGTCAGCGCGGTCTCGGCGCTCGCGAGAAGGCCGCCGACCACGATGAGGACGACGGCCGAGACCAGCCAGCCGTTGTTCACGGCTTCCGCCGCACCTCCCGCCAGGCGCCGAGGAGCTCGTCCTGCAGCCCGAACATCTCGGCGTGCTCCTCGGGCTCCGCGTGGTCGTAGCCCAGCAGGTGGAGGATGCCGTGCGTGCACAGCAGCTCCAGCTCGTCCTGGGCGCTGTGCCCGGCCTCGGCGGCCTGCTTCTCGGCCACCTGCGGGCACAGCACCACGTCGCCCAGCAGCGCGGGGTCGGGGGACGCGTCCTCGTCCCGCCCGGTGTTGGGGCGCAGCTCGTCCATCGGGAAGGCCAGCACGTCGGTCGGGCCCGGCTCCCCCATCCACTGCTCGTGCAGCTCGGCCATCGCCCCCGCGTCGATCACCAGGATCGACAGCTCGGCCAGCGGGTTGATCCCCATCCGGCCCAGGACGTGCCCGGCGAGCTCGACGAGTGCCGTCTCGTCGACCTCGACGCCGGACTCGTTGGCCACCTCGATGCTCACGGGGTCTCCTCACCCGCCATGGTCGTGCTCACCGCCGGTTGTTCCGCGGCCGCTTGTTGATCGCCCGTGGCTCGGAGGCCACCGCGGCGTCGTATCGGCCGTAGGCGTCGACGATGTCGCTCACCAGCTTGTGCCGGACCACGTCCGCGCTGGTCAACCTGCTGAAATGGATGTCCTCGATGCCTTCGAGGATCTGCTGGACGACCTTGAGGCCGCTGTCCTGACCGCCGGGCAGGTCGATCTGGGTCACGTCGCCCGTGACCACGATCTTCGAGTTGAACCCGAGCCGGGTCAGGAACATCTTCATCTGCTCGGGCGAGGTGTTCTGCGCCTCGTCCAGGATGATGAAGGCGTCGTTCAGCGTGCGCCCGCGCATGTAGGCGAGCGGCGCGACCTCGATCGTCCCGGCCGCCATGAGACGGGGGATCGAGTCGGGGTCCAGCATGTCGTGCAACGCGTCGTACAACGGCCGCAGGTAGGGGTCGATCTTCTCGTAGAGCGTGCCGGGCAGGAACCCGAGCCGCTCCCCCGCCTCGACGGCGGGGCGGGTGAGGATGATCCGGTTGACCCGCTTGTTCTGCAGGGCCTTCACGGCCTTCGCCATCGCCAGGTACGTCTTGCCGGTGCCGGCGGGGCCGATGCCGAAGACGATGGTGTGACTGTCGATCGCGTCGACGTACCGCTTCTGGTTGACCGTCTTCGGGCGGATGGTCCGGCCCCGGGAGGACAGGATGTCCAGGGACAGGACCTCGGCCGGGCGGTCGGTGGCCATCCGCAGCATGTGGATGCTTCGTTCGACGGCGTCGGGGGACAGCTCGGCACCCGAGCGGATCAGCTCCGTCAGCTCCTCGAAGAGGCGGACGACGACGCCGCTCTCCTCGGGACTGCCGGTGATGGTGATCTCGTTGCCCCGTACGTGGATGTCGGCGCTGAATGCGCCCTCGATGACCCGCAGCAGCTCGTCACCCGACCCGAGGAGGCTGACCATCGGCTGCCCCTCGGGGATGACTACCTTGGCCTGGGTCTGGCTGATGTGCTGTGACTCGGACATGGGCGGCCCTTGCGGCCCTGATCGCCTCCTCGGTTCCCTCTCATGCTACTAGGGCGTCCCTAGCCCGGGGGCCAGGTGAGGCTCCGGCCGCCGAGCACGTGCGCGTGCACGTGGAAGACCGTCTGCCCGGCGCCGGTCCCGGTGTTGAACACCACTCGGTAGCCCGCCTCGGCCACGCCCTCCTGGACGGCCACCGCGTGGCAGGCCGTGAGCAGGTCGTCCGCGAGGCCGTCGTCGGCCGCGGCCAGGGCGGCGGCGTTCTCGTGATGGGCCTTGGGCACGACGAGGACGTGTGTCGGGGCCTGCGGGTTGACGTCGCGGAAGGCGAGCGCCCGCCCGGTCTCCAGGACGATGTCCGCCGGGATCTGCCTGGCCACGATCTTGCAGAATAGGCAGTCGGTCACGCGCCTCACCCTAACGGTCGCCGACGACGATTGATGACGGCAATGATCCTCGCGGCTACTGTGGTTGTGCGAGACTTCACCAGACAACCCCCCTAGTGTCGCGCGAGGACACCGCTGGGCCATGCCCTCTAATGATTCGGAAGAACGTAAACCCCCCGGGGATGACGAGCGTCCTATTGACGTGACCACCGAGACCCTCGTGGCCGACAGGTCGTTGGGGACGGTGCCCGTCGGGTGGGATGCCGACATGGCCGTGACGGCGCTCTACAGCGCTCACTATCGGTCACTGGTGCGTCTCGCGGTGCTGCTGGTCCGTGACGTGGCCAGCGCGGAAGAGGTCGTTCAGGACGCCTTCGTCGCTCTCCATGGAGCGTGGCGGCGCCTGAGGGACACCGACAAGGCACTGGCCTACCTTCGCCAATCGGTCGTGAACCGCTCGCGTTCGGTGCTGCGGCACCGCGCGGTCGTCGAGAAGTACGCCCCGAAGGGCCTGCCGGACGCCCCGAGCGCCGAGAACGGCGCGATCGGCGAGCTCGAACGCTCGGCCGTCATCGAGGCGCTCCGCGGCCTGCCCACCCGGCAGCGCGAGGCGCTGGTGCTGCGATACTACGGCGACCTGTCGGAGGCCGAGATCGCGCACGCGATGGGCATCAGCAAGGGCGCGGTGAAGAGTCACACGGCCCGCGGCATGGCCGCACTACGCATGGCACTGGAGCAGTTCTCATGACCTTCCCGCCCGACGACGAGTACGGCGAGTCGCTCCGCCGTGCCCTGCGCGCGGAGGCGGACTCGGTCGTGCCGTCTCCCGAAGGACTCGACATCATCCGCCGGCGCATCGACCAGCGCGGCCTGCGCGGCCTGCGGAACGTGCTGTGGCTGCGGGTGGGCGCCGCGGCCGCCGGCGCCGTCCTCGCGGCGGGCGCGGTCGTGATGCTCGTCCCCGGCCTGCGCGAGCAGGTCGCCGACCGCACCGGTATCGCGGTGTCTGGCGACGCCCGCGAGGAAGACCCGCAGAGCTCGACCGTGACGCGGCCGCCCGCCGGCGGGACCGCCTCGCGGCCCGGAGTGGTGATCATCGTCACCACCAGCCCGAGCCCGTCACACGGGCGGACCAGCCCGTCCCCGACGCACCGGCCGGGCCCGGCCACCAAGCCGTCGCCGTCTCCGTCCGACCCCTGCGCGTCGCCCCCGGCGCGGGCCGGAGTGGTCGACCCCGACCCGACCCTGCCCGCGACGTGCCCGCCCACCCGGACGACCCGGCCCACGCCGCCGCCGGCCACGCACACCGCCGCCCCCTCGTCGGCTCCGCCCACGGTGACCGTCACGCCCTCGGCCACCCCCAGCGCCTCGCCCACGGAGGCGGCCACGCCCTACTCGGCCGAGACCCCCACCCCCTGACGGCCCCTGCTGACGATCGCGGTCCTCACCAGCGGCCGCAGCGGGCCAGCAGGACGGCCGCCGCGGCCACGCCCGCCGTCGAGGTGCGCAGCACGGTGGGGCCGAGCAGGGCCGGTACGGCTCCCGCCGCGCGGAACCCGGCGATCTCCTCGTCGGTGACGCCGCCCTCCGGGCCGACGATCACCAGGATGTCGCCGGGGACGTCCGGCAGCGTGAGGCGGCTCAGCGGCTCGGCGGCCTCCTCGTGCAGCACGACCGCGAGCGCCGCCGCCGAGACGAGCGAGCAGACCCGCGCGGTCGCGGCCTGCTCGGTCACCTCCGGCAGGTGGAAGCGGCGGGCCTGCTTGGCCGCCTCGCGCGCCGTGCTCCGCCAGCGCGCGAGCGACTTGCCGGCCCGGTCGCCCTTCCACTGCGTGACGCAGCGGGCGGCGGCCCAGGGGACGATCACGTCCACCCCGGCCTCGGTCATCATCTCGACCGCGAGCTCGCCCCGGTCGCCCTTGGGCAGCCCCTGCACGACCACCAGCCTCGGCCGCGGGGGCGGCACCTCGTAGCGGCGCAGTACCGCGGCGGTCAGCGCATCCTTGCCGGCCGACGTCACCGTGCACTCGGCCACCCGGCCCGCGCCGTCGGTGAGGTCGACCCGCTCCCCCGCCCGCAGGCGGCGCACCGACGCGGCGTGCCGCCCCTCGGGCCCGTCGAGGACGATCGTGTCCCCGGTCTCACCGGCCGCCTCCGACAGGAACACGGGAACGCTCACGACCTCACCGGCCGTTGAAGGCGTCCCGCAGGCGGGAGAAGAAGCCCTGCTGGCCCGGGGAGAACTTGCCGGGCGGCCGTTCCTCCCCGCGCAGCTTCGACAGCTCCCGCAGGAGTTCCTCCTGCTGCGGGTCGAGCTTGGTCGGCGTCTCGACGTTCACGTGGATCAGCAGGTCGCCCCGGCCGGTCTCGTTGAGCCGCTGGATGCCCTTGCCGTACAGGGGGATGACCTGGCCGGCCTGGGTGCCGGGCCGCACGTCGATGGCCTCCGCGCCGTCGAGGGTGTCGATCGACAGGACGGTGCCGAGCGCGGCGGCGGTCATCGGGATCTGGACGGTGCAGTGCAGGTCGTCGCCGCGGCGTTCGAAGATCTGGTGCGGCCGCTCGACGATCTCCAGGAACAGGTCGCCCGGAGGGCCTCCGCCCGGCCCGACCTCGCCCTCGCCCGCGAGCTGGATGTGCGTGCCGTCCTCGACGCCGGCCGGGATCCGCACCTTGATCGTGCGCCGGGTCCTGACCCGTCCCTCGCCCGAGCACTCCATGCAGGGGTGCCGGATGACGCTGCCGTACCCGCCGCACTGGGGGCAGGGGCGCGACGTCATGACCTGGCCCAGGAACGAGCGGGTGACCTGGGAGACCTCGCCCCGCCCGTGACACATGTCGCAGGTGTCGGGGTGGGTGCCGGACGCCGCCCCGGAGCCCTGGCAGACGTCGCAGACCACGGCCGTGTCGACCACGATCTCTCGGGTGGTGCCGAAGGCGGACTCCGCCAGGTCCAGTTCGACCCGGATGGTGGCGTTGCGGCCTCGGCGGGCACGCGAGCGGGGACCCCGCGCGGCGCCGGCGGAACCGAAGAAGGCGTCCATGATGTCGCTGAACGGGAAGCCCCCGCCGAAGCCGCCCGCCCCGGCCGGCCCGCCGCCACTCGCGAACGGATCGGCGCCCATGTCGTACATGCGGCGCTTGCCCGCGTCGGACAGCACCTCGTACGCCTGGTTGATCTCCTTGAACCGCTCCTGGGTCTCCGGATCGGGGTTGACGTCCGGATGCAGCTCACGGGCGAGACGGCGATACGCCTTCTTGATCTCTTCCTGGCTGGCGTCGCGCCGGACGCCAAGGGTCGCGTAGTAGTCGTTGGACACTTATGACCCCGCCAGGATCTGGCCCACGTACCGCGCCACCGCGCGCACCGCACCCATCGTCACCGGATAGTCCATTCGTGTCGGGCCCAGCACTCCAAGCCGGGCCAGTTCCTTGTCGCCCGAACCGTATCCGGCGGCCACGATAGAGGTGCCGCGCAGCCCGCTGTAGGGATTCTCGGATCCGATTCTGACGGTGAGTTCGGACAGCCCGCCGGTCTCGCCCAGCAGGCGCATGAGCACGACCTGCTCCTCCAGCGCCTCAAGCACGTCACGCAGGCCGACGCTGAAGTCGGCGCCCGCCAGATTGGCCGTACCGCCGAAGACGATCTTCTCCTCGTGCCGCTCGACGAGCGTCTCCAGGAGCACGGACATGATGGTCGCCACCACCGGCCTCTCCTCCGGCGGCAGCCGTTCGGGGATGCCGGCCACGGTCTCGGGCACCTGCGAGAGCCAGCACCCGTCGAGGCAGCCGTTCAGCACGGAGCGCAGGTTCGCGATCCGGTCCTCGGCGAGCGCCTCGGGCAGATCGACCACCCGCTGCTCGACCCGCCCGGTGTTCGTGATCAGCACCAGCATGACCCGGCGCTCCGCCAGCGGGACGATCTCCACGTGGCGGACCGACGACCTGGTGAGCGAGGGATACTGTACGACGGCCACCTGCCGGGTGAGCTGCGCGAGCAGCCGTACCGTGCGCATGACGATCTCGTCGAGGTCGACCGCCCCGGCGAGGAACGTCTCGATGGCCCTGCGCTCCGCCCCCGACAACGGCTTGATCTGCGACAGCCGGTCCACGAACAGGCGGTATCCCTTGTCGGTCGGGACCCGCCCGGCGCTGGTGTGCGGCTGCGTGATGTAGCCCTGCTCCTCCAGCGCCGCCATGTCGTTGCGGATGGTCGCCGGGGAGACGCCGAGGTTGTGCCTGTCCGCCAGGGCCTTGGACCCCACCGGCTCGTTGGTGGACACGTAGTCCTCGACGATGGCGCGCAGGACGGCGAGCTTGCGGTCGTCGAGCAATGTGTCACCTCCCTGTGCCCTGGAAACACCGACTCTGGCACTCTGTGTTCCCGAGTGCCAAGTGTACGGCTACCACCGCTCGGCGTGCGATAACGAGCAGACGATCAGGGGCAACACGCCGTGAATCCGGGCGCAACCGGCGGGCCGGCGGCCCGGGATTTGCTAGCGTTCCCCGCATGTACGGGCGGGACGTGCTTTCCGGAGACTGGCGGCGGCCACGGCGGGGGCAGATCCCCGAGATCCCGGCCGAGCCCGATCTCGTGGTCGAGGACGCCGAGGGCCGTTTCTGCGGCGCGGTGGTGGACTGCGACAAGGAGGCCGTGACGCTGGAGGACCGCTTCGGGCGGCGGCGGGTGTTCCCGCTGACCCCCGCCGGGTTCCTCCTCGACGGCAGGCCGGTGACGCTGGTCCGTCCCCAGGCCCGGCCGTCCGGCCCGCTGCGGAGCGCCTCCGGGTCGATCGCGGTCGGGGGGCTGCGCGCCCAGGTCGCCAAGGAGAGCCGCATCTACGTCGAGGGCGTCCACGACGCCGCGCTGGTCGAGAAGATCTGGGGACACGACCTGCGTGTCGAGGGGGTCGTCGTCGAGTTCCTGGAGGGCGTCGACGACCTGCCCGCGATCGTCGGGGAGTTCGGCCCGGAGCCGGGCAGGCGGCTGGGCGTGCTCGTCGACCACCTGGTGCCCGGCTCCAAGGAGAGCCGCATCGCCGCCCGGGTCTCCGGCGCGGACGTGCTCGTCGTGGGGCACCCCTTCGTGGACATCTGGCAGGCGGTCAAGCCCCGGGCGCTCGGCATCCAGGCGTGGCCGGACGTGCCGCGCGGCGTGCCCTGGAAGGAGGGCGTGATCGCCGCGCTGGGCTGGCGGATGGACCCCCAGGAGGCGTGGCGGCACATCCTCGGCCGGGTCACGACCTACGCCGACCTGGAGCCCGAACTGCTCGGCCGCGTCGAGGAGCTCATCGACTTCGTCACCGCCCCCGATCAGTCGGACTGAGGGGTCAGCCGGATCAAGGGGTCAGGTCGCGTACGACGGCGTCGGCGAGGAGCCGGCCGCGCAGCGTGAGGACGGCCCGGCCCGCCTTGAACGCCTCGGTCTCCAGCAGCCCGTCCCCCAGCGCCCGCGCGCAGGCCGTACGCGCCTCGGGGGCGAGGTCGGCGAGCGGGAAGCCCGAGGCGAGGCGCAGCTCCAGCATGACGCGCTCGACGGCCCTGTCCTCCGCCGTCAGCACCTCCCGGGCGTGCGCCGGGGAGGTTCCGTCCGCCAGGCGGGCGGCGTACGCGGCGGGGTGCTTCACGTTCCACCAGCGGGTGCCGCCGACGTGGCTGTGCGCCCCCGGGCCCACCCCCCACCAGTCGCCGCCGGTCCAGTAGAGCAGGTTGTGGCGGCAGCGGGCCTCGTCCCCCGCCGCCCAGTTGGAGATCTCGTACCAGCTCAGGCCCTCGGCCGTCAGGGTCTCCTCGGCGAGGAGATAGCGGTCGGCCGCCACGTCGTCCTCGGGCATCGGCAGCTCGCCGCGCCGGATGCGGGCGGCGAGCCGGGTGCCGTCCTCCACGATCAGGGAGTACGCCGAGACGTGGTCGGGACCGGCCGCCAGAGCGGCCTTGAGCGAGGCCCTCCAGTCGTCGTCGCTCTCCCCCGGCGTGCCGTAGATCAGGTCGAGGTTGACGTGCTCGAACCCGGCCGCGCGGGCCTCCCGTACGGCCTCGGCGGGCCGGCCGGGGGTGTGCCGCCGGTCGAGGACGGTGAGGACGTGCTCGCCCGCGCTCTGCATGCCGAAGCTCATCCGGGTGAAGCCGCCCTCCCGCAGCTCCTTCAGGTAGGCCGGGTCGACGGACTCGGGGTTGGCCTCGGTCGTCACCTCGGCGCCCGGCCGCAGGCCGAACTCCTCGCCGACGGCGTCCAGGATCCGTACGAGGTCGGCGGCGGGCAGCAGGGTCGGCGTGCCTCCGCCGAAGAAGACGGTCTCGACCGGCGGCGCGGCGTCCCCGAGCACGCGCCGGGCCAGCCGCACCTCCTCGATCGCGGTGGCGGCGTAGTCGCGCTGCGCGGCGCCCGGCCCCAGCTCCGCGGCCGTGTAGGTGTTGAAGTCGCAGTAGCCGCAGCGCGTCGCGCAGAACGGCACGTGCACGTAGAAGCCGAACGGACGGGAGCCGAGCCCGTCGAGGGCTCCGGGCGGCAGCGCGCCGCTCGCGGGGACGGGATCGCCGTCGGGAAGCACGGAAGGCACGCCTCCAGTCTGCCGTCACTCGCGCGGTGCCGTTGACGGGGTGATCAGAGGGGTCTACGATCGGCGCAATTTACAGGAAACTTTCCTATAAGTTATCCCGGGAGGCCGGCGTGCTCATGAGAAGGACCCTCGCCGTGGCGGTCGCCGCCACCCTGGCCGCCGGGCTCGCGCCCGCCCAGGCCCAGGCCACGACGGGCGGGGACCGCTACAAACGGGTGGCCTACTTCATCCAGTGGGGGATCTACGGCCGGAATTTCCACGTGCGCGACGTGGACGCCAGCGGCGCGGCGGCGAAGCTGACCCATCTCAACTACGCCTTCGGCTTCGTCGGCCCCGAGGGCACCTGCTACTCGGCCGACCCCTGGGCCGACTGGCAGCGGCCGGTGCCCGCCGAGCAGAGCGTCAACGGTGTGGCCGACGCCGACGACCAGCCGCTCAAGGGCAACCTCGGCCAGCTCAGGAAGCTCAAGGCCCGCCACCCCGGCCTCAAGGTCCTCATCTCCATCGGCGGCTGGACCGGATCGAAGTACTTCTCCGACGCCGTTCTCACCCCCGCCTCCCGGGCCCGGCTCGCCGCCTCGTGCGTCGACCTGTGGCTCAAGGGCGACCTGCCCGGCCTGCCCAGCGGCGCCGCCGCCGGCGTGTTCGACGGCATCGACCTCGACTGGGAATGGCCCGGCTCCTCCGGAAACGACGGCAACGTCATCCGGGCCGAGGACAAGCAGAACTTCACCCTGTTCCTGGCCGAACTGCGCCGCCAGATGCGGGCCCACGACCGGCGCGCCGAACTCACCGCCTTCCTCCCGGCCGCCGCCGCCAAGATCGACGCCGGTTTCGAGGTGAAGAAGGTCTTCGGCCTGCTCGACTTCGCCACCGTCCAGGGCTACGACCTGCACGGGCCGTGGGAGAACCGCACCGGGCACCAGGCCAACCTGCTCACCGACCGCCGCGACCCCGGCCCGGTCAAGTACAGCGTCGACCAGACCGTACGCGACTACGTCGGCCGCGGGGCGCCCGCCCGCAAGATCGTCGTCGGCGTCCCCGCGTACGGCCAGGGCTGGACCGGGGTCACCTCCGGCGGCGACGGCCGCTACGCCCCCGCCGCCGGCCCCGCACCCGGCACCTGGGCCGCCGGCAGCGACGACTACAAGAACCTCGTCGGCAAGCCCGGCAGGCGCTACCGCGACCTGCTCACCGGCGCCCTGTGGCTCTACGACGGCAACGAGTTCTGGTCCTACGACGACCCCCCGCCGTCATGCTGCGGAAGGCCGCATACATCCGCCTCCAGGGCCTCGGCGGCTCGATGCTGTGGTCCATCGACCAGGACGACGCCAAAGCCTCCCTCACCTCCGCCCTCTACTCCGTCCTGAGGTGATCCGGCCTGGGGAGGGGGGCACCCCCTCCCCAGGCCGTGACGTCAGGAGGTCAGGGGCTGGTGCAGGTGGCGGTGGGGGTGGCCGCGCTGCCGTTGGCGGTGAAGCCGAACGTCGTGGACGCGCCCGCCGCGATCGAGCCGTTGTAGGACTCGTTGGTGACCGTCACCGAGGAACCGGACGAACTCTGCCGGCCGTTCCACAGGCTGCTGATGGTCTGGCCGCCCGGCCAGGTCCACTTCACGGTCCAGCCGTTGACCGCCGAGCTGCCCGCCTGCACCGTCACCTCGGACTGGAAGCCGCCGCCCCAGCTGTTGATCGTCTTGATCGTCGCCGAGCATCCGCCGGGAACCGGGGACGTCGACGGCGAGGCCGACGGGCTCGCGCTGGGACTCGCGCTCGGGCTCGCACTCGGGCTGGCGCTGGGGCTGGCACTCGGGCTCGCACTCGGGCTGGCGCTGGGGCTGCTCCCGGGGCTGCTGACCCGGTAGACCACGGTGCCGTGCGCCGGAACGCTGGCGGAGATCGTGCCGCTCGTGGTACTGGTCGCGTTGGTCCAGGCGTCCGTCAGCGTCACCGTGCCGCCGGACTTGCCGATGGCGGAGGTGGTCGTCGAGACCGTGGTGGTCGACCCGCCCTGGTTGAACAGGGCGACCGCGACGTCGCCG
Source organism: Microbispora triticiradicis (assembly GCF_005864065.1). Lineage (NCBI taxonomy): Bacteria > Bacillati > Actinomycetota > Actinomycetes > Streptosporangiales > Streptosporangiaceae > Microbispora > Microbispora triticiradicis. The sequence continues at coordinate 302,185 of NZ_VANP01000006.1, forward strand.
TTGGCGAGCTTCTTGGCGAGCACGCGCCGGGTGCCGTCGTTGGACACCTGGGTGGCCTGCAGGCCCAGCGAGTCCTGGTTGATCGCGATGAGGTTCTTGTTCTTGAGGATCGTCTGCGTCGCCGAGTCCATGGAGCGGATGTCGTTGCCCGCGATCAGCGGGGAGGCCATCATCGCCCAGAGCGCGAAGTGGCTGCGCATCTCGGTGTCGTTCATGCCGCCCCGGCCGATCTCCATCATGTCCGGGTCGTTGAAGTGCCCGGGACCGGCGTACGAGGCGAGCGGGACGGTGACGTTCACGATGTTCTGGATGCCCATGGGATAGCCGTTGGTCTGGCCCGTGTCCCACTTGTTCGTGATGTCCTCGGTGGTGCGCCACATGTTCGCGACGTCGCCCCAGTTGCGCTGGGGGCCGGTCTTCGAGTGGATGCTGTTGGGGTTGATGCTGTAGACGATCGGCCGGCCGGTCGCCTTCAGCGCGTCGCGCATCTTGGCGAACGTGGCCACCTGGTCGTTGATCGTGCCGTTCGGGGAGCACCAGTCGTACTTCAGGTAGTCGACGCCCCAGGCCGCGAACTGCCGGGCGTCCTGCGCCTCGTGGCCCTGGCTGCCGGTCGCGCCGGGGTAGCTGTTGAAGTACTGCGCGCAGGTCTTGTCCACGGGCACCTGGTAGATGCCGAACTTCAGGCCCTTGTTGTGCAGGTAGTCGCCGAGCGCCTTCATCCCGCTGGGGAAGCGGGAGGGGTCGCCCTGGATGTTGCCCGACGAGTCGCGGTTGGGGTTGAACCAGCAGTCGTCGACCACCACGTACTGGTAGCCGAGGTCGCGCAGGCCGCTGTTGACGATGGCGTCGGCCATCTGCCTGATCAGCGACTCGTTGATGTTGCAGCCGAAGGTGTTCCAGCTGTTCCAGCCCATCGGCGGGGTCCTGGCCACCCCGTTCTCCAGTGCCTGCGCCGGGCTCACGGTGGTGAGCGCCACGGCGCCCGACGCGAGGGCCAGCGCCGCCGTGACGGCGGGGACCAGCGTCGTGCGGATGCGTTTCCTGTCCATCGGCATCGCTCCTCAGCGGGTGCGCTTCAACTGACGGGGATGTTAGCGTTAACAACCGCCCGTGATCGTCGCCGATCACGTGCTGGCCATTGCGTATCCCATTGGCGAAGGTCCGGTGGCGACCGCGGACGGTGCCACGGCGCGGAGCCAATCCCATGCGCGGGGAACGGTCAAGACACCCGTGTGCGCGATGCCGGGGCACGAGCCGGGCCGCACCGGCCTGATCTGGGCGCGGGAGCCCCAGGCGGGCCGCGCGGCCGTGGCGCACCGGCTGTAACTTTCACCTCCCGCCCGTCCGGCGAGAGGTGACCGGTTCACGTGCTCGCGCGGCCGCCGTCACACCGTACGGCCGAGGTAGGCGAGCAGGCGCCGACGCGCACGATGGAGATCAGGAAGCGGGGGCCTCGGTGCGGCTTCCGAGCACGCGCTGGGCGACCCTGTCCCACTTCTCGCTGCGGCCGGGCTGGGCGAGGATCCGCCGCAGCAGGTCCCCGTCGCCGTGGTAGGCCCGGAACGCCTCGCCGATGGTCACGCCGTCCGCGGGCCGGTCCAGCACCGCGATCTCGTCGCCGGCGCCGAGTTCGCCCTCCTCGATCACGCGGAAGTACGCTCCCGTGCGGCCCGCCTCGGTGAAGCGCCTGACCCAGCCGCGCTCGTCGAGCCAGTTCCGGAACACGACGCAGGGGATGCGGGGATAGGTGACCTCCAGGACGGCGGTGCCGACCCGCCAGCGCTCGCCGAGGAGCGCCCCGGTCAGGTCGGTCCCCGATGTCGTGAGGTTCTCCCCGAACCGGCCGTCGCGCAGGTCCCGGCCCATCCGGGGCTCCCACCAGTCGTAGTCCTCCCGGGCGTACGCGTACACCGCCTGGTCCCGGTGCCCGTGGTTGGCGGTGTCGGCGCGCTCGTCCCCGGCCAGGCCGTTCCCGTGTACGGCGACTCGCCCCTCGGCGCGGCGCTTGTCGATGGCGGTACGCCGGAGGTCGCCGGCCCATTCCGCGTCGACGGCCCGGCCCACGTTCACAGAGAGGATACGCATGGCCAAACGTTAACGGATGGTCATGTTTCCGCGCGATCCCATTAAGTTGTCATGAAACCAGACAGGGAGTTACTTCTTGGTCTTGTCCGGGGCCTCGGAGGAGAGGGCGGCGACGAAGGCCTCCTGGGGGACCTCCACGCGGCCGACCATCTTCATCCGCTTCTTGCCCTCCTTCTGCTTCTCCAGCAGCTTGCGCTTCCGGCTGATGTCACCGCCGTAGCACTTGGCGAGGACGTCCTTGCGGATCGCGCGGATGTTCTCACGGGCGATGACGCGGGCGCCGATCGCGGCCTGGATCGGGACCTCGAACTGCTGCCGCGGGATCAGCTCCTTGAGCTTCTTGGCCATCTCCACGCCGTAGGCGTACGCCTTGTCGCGGTGGACGATGGCGCTGAACGCGTCGACGGTCTCGCCCTGGAGCAGGATGTCCACCTTGACCAGGTCGGCCGCCTGCTCGCCCGACGGCTCGTAGTCAAGCGAGGCGTACCCCCGGGTCTTCGACTTGAGCTGGTCGAAGAAGTCGAAGATGATCTCACCGAGCGGCAGTGTGTAGCGGATCTCGACCCGGTCCTCCGACAGGTAGTCCATGCCCTGGAGCTGCCCGCGGCGGCCCTGGCACAGCTCCATGATCGCGCCGATGAACTCGGCCGGCGCGAGCACCGTGGCCTTCACCACCGGCTCGTAGATCTCGCCGATCTTGCCGGCCGGGAACTCCGAGGGGTTGGTGACGACGTGCTCGTTGCCGTCCTCCATGATCACCCGATAGATGACGTTGGGCGAGGTCGAGATCAGCGACAGGTTGAACTCGCGCTCCAGCCGCTCCCGCACGATCTCCATGTGCAGCAGGCCGAGGAAGCCGCAGCGGAAGCCGAAGCCGAGCGCCGCCGACGTCTCCGGCTCGTACACGAGCGCGGCGTCGTTCAGCCGCAGCTTGTCGAGGGCCTCGCGCAGCTCGGGATAGTCGTCGCCGTCGATCGGATAGAGCCCCGAGTAGACCATCGGCTTGGGATGCTCGTAGCCGCCCAGCGCCTCCGCGGCGGGCTTGACCGCGTTGGTGACCGTGTCGCCGACCCGCGACTGGCGCACGTCCTTCACGCCGGTGATCAGGTAGCCCACCTCGCCGACGCCGAGGCCCCGGTCGGACGGCATGGGCTCCGGCGAGATGACGCCGATCTCCAGCAGCTCGTGCTGGGCGACCGTCGACATCATCAGCACGCGCTCGCGCTTGGACAGGTGCCCGTCCACCACCCTGACGTACGTCACCACACCCCGGTAGGTGTCGTACACGGAGTCGAAGATCAGCGCGCGGGCGGGGACGTCCGGGTTGCCGACGGGCGCCGGGACGTGTTCCACGACGTGGTCGAGCAGCTCCTTGACGCCCGCACCGGTCTTGCCGGACACGCGCATCACGTCGCCGGGGTCGCAGCCGATGAGGCCCGCGATCTCCTCGGCGTACTTGTCGGGCTGCGCGGCGGGCAGGTCGATCTTGTTGAGCACCGGGATGATGTGCAGGTCGGCGTTCATGGCCAGGTAGAGGTTGGCCAGCGTCTGGGCCTCGATGCCCTGTGCCGCGTCCACGAGGAGGATCGCGCCCTCGCACGCCTCCAGCGAGCGCGACACCTCGTAGGTGAAGTCGACGTGGCCGGGCGTGTCGATCATGTTGAGGACGTGGCCGTTCCAGGGCAGCCGCACGGCCTGCGACTTGATCGTGATGCCCCGCTCCCGCTCGATGTCCATGCGGTCGAGGTACTGCGCACGCATCGACCTGTCGTCCACGACGCCGGTGAGCTGCAGCATGCGGTCGGCGAGTGTCGACTTGCCATGGTCGATGTGCGCGATGATGCAGAAGTTGCGGATCAACGCGGGGTCGGTCTGGCCAGGCTGAGTGCGCACCGGAGTCCGTTTCAACAGGGTGTGGTCATACGGGTTTCGAGTGACTGCTGGTCGATCGGGCCGCCCTCGCCTCGCGCTCGGCGGGCCCTCTCTCGGCTGGCGGACCAGCCACCCTCCATGGTGGCATGTCCGGGTGCTTGCCTTGACCACCAGACGGACCATCAGACGCGTTCTCCGCTGGACCGCCCTCGTCGCGGCCGTTCCGCTCGCGCTCGGCCTCGCGGCGGCGGCCGCGCTGCGCGTCCAGTTCGCCGGGACACCCGCCGCCTGGACGCGGACCACCGGGCACGACGCCCTGTGGATGGGCCACGCCTGGGTGGACGGCCGCCGCACGGAGGCCGACGTGCGGGCCCTCGCCGTACGGCTGCGCGCGAGCGGGATCAGGGACGTGTACGTCCACAGCGGGCCGTTCAAGTACGACGGGACCCTGCCGCCCGACCGCTACACCAACGCCGGAAATTTCCTGAAATGGTGGCGCAAGAATCTGCCCGGTGTCCGGGTGTCGGCCTGGCTCGGCCAGACGGTCAACGACAACGGGAAGGCCCACCTGAGCCTGGCCGACGCGGCGGCGCGGGCCCGGATCGTGGCGGGCGCCCGTGACCTTGTCACCCTCGGCTTCGACGGGATCCACTACGACTTCGAACCGGTCTCCGACGGGGACGGGCCGTTCCTCGGCGTGCTGCGGGAGACGCGGCAGGCCATCGGCGCCCGGCTCCTGTCGGTCGCCACCCAGCAGATCGAGCCGCTGACCGGCATGCGCGCCCCCACCGCCCTGGCGATCGGACACGACAAGTACTGGACGCCGGACTACTTCCGGCAGGTCGTGGGCCTGACCGACCAAGTCGCGATCATGACGTATGACTCCGGGACGCCCCTGCCGTCCCTGTACGGCGGCTACGTCGCGCGGCAGACCTCGCTCGCCCTCGATCTCGTGCCCGAGGACAAGACCCTCCTCATCGGGGCGCCCGCCTACCACGACCACGGCATCCCGTACGCGGACCGGGCCGAGAGCGTCGAGGCCGCGGCCGAGGGCGCCCGGCTCGCGCTCGGCGAGCACGGCCCGCGCACCGAGTTCGGCCTGGCCCTGTACGTCGACTTCGCGGCCACGGAGGAGGACTGGAGGGAGTACGAGACTGCCTGGGTGCGCGGACGAGCCGGAGGAGGGTCCGCCGAGTCGCTCGGGCGGGCCGATGTGCGGACCACGGCCGTCGTGCCGCGATAGCATGAACACAGGGCGGCCCGTCGTCGCGGATTTGAGCGATGGCCCGGGCTGTTGGTATCCTGTCCAACTGCGTGTGGCGCGCCCTCTCACGAGCCCGCGCGCCCCATCCGACCAAGACTTAACACTGAGGCTTTCTTCGTGGCGAACATCAAGTCCCAGATCAAGCGGAACCGGCAGAACGAGAAGCGCCGGCTGCGCAACAAGGCCGTCAAGTCGTCCCTGAAGACCGCGGTCCGCAAGTTCCGCGAGGCCGCCGACCAGGGCAACGTGGACGACGCCCTCGTCGCGCTCCAGGCCGCGTCCCGGCAGCTCGACAAGGCCGTCAGCAAGGGCGTGATTCACAAGAACCAGGCCGCCAACCGCAAGTCCGCGATCGCCAAGCGCGCCGCGGCTCTGCAGGGCGCCAAGTAGTTCCGCACCGAGCGCACGCCGCATCTTCCCTGATCGGGAGATGCGGCGTTTTCGCGTTTCCGACGCCCCCCTGCCCTCTGTACGCGGTGACGTCGGCATCGCGCTGGGGCGGGGGTCGCTCGATCGGCTCTGCCCGCGAGTCCGTCAGCGGGCGGTGCGGCTGGCGACGATCGTGTGGATGGCCTTCTCCAGCGCGTACCCCGGATCGGCGCCGCCACCCTTGACCTGCTCGTCCGCGACGGCGACCGCCTGGAGGGCGGCGGAGATGCCGTCAGGGCCCCAGCCGCCGAGCTGGCGCTTCACCCGGTCGATCTTCCACGGCGGCATGCCCACGTGACTCGCGAGCTGGCCGCCGCGGAGGTTGCGGGGCGCGCCTCCCACCTTGGCGAGCGAGCGCAGGCCCCCCGCCAGGGCGCTGACGATCAGCACCGGAGCAACGCCCGTCGCCAGGGCCCAGCGGACCTGCTCCAGCGCCTCACCCAACCGGCCTTCCACGGCCAGATCCGCGATCGTGAAACCGCTGACCTCGGCCCGCCCCCGGTAGTACTTCGCGACCGCCGCCTCGTCGATGTTCTTGCCCTGCGTGTCGAACGCGAGCTGGCCGCACGCCGCCGAGAGCTCCCGCAGGTCGCTGCCCACCGCGTCGAGCAGCGCCTGCGCGGCGGCGGGCGAGATCGTGCGGCCCTCCCTGCGGACCTCGGCCTTGATGAAGTCGAGCCGCTCCCCCGCCTTGGTCGGCTTGGCCACGGTCACGACGTCGGCGCCCGCCTTCTTCACCCCGTCGACCAGTGCCTTTCCCTTGGCCCCGCCGGGATGGGCCAGCACCAGCACCGCCTCGTCGGCCGGGCGCGCGGCGTACTTCACCACCTCGGCGACGACGTCCTTGGGCAGGTCCTGCGCGGCGCGGATCACGATGATCGACCTGTCGCCGAACAGCGAGGGCGAGGTGAGCCCGGTCAGCTCCCCGGGCTCCACCTTGCCCCCCTGGAGGTCGTGCACCTCCGCCCCCGGGTCCTCGGCGCGGACCGCCGCCACGACGGCCCGGACCGCCCGATCGGCCAGGAACTCCTCGTCGCCGACGACCAGGGTCACGGGTGCTGCGTTCGCCATGGCACGCAGCATGCCACGCCGGCCCGGCGGCGGCACACCCGGCGCCCAGCGCGTTCGCGGCGCCACCCGCCGTCCGGCGGCACACCCGGCGCCCAGCGCGCTCGTCGCGGCCCCGCATCGGCCGTCCGGCTCACGCCCGATGGGAGCGAGCCGGGCGGCCGGGTGACGAGCGCCCCGCCGCGGCCGTCACCGGAGGCCCCCCATCGACGTCACCGCCGACATGGCCGGGTCCGCCCGCCGAGATGCTTGATGCTAGGCCCGGGTGGCCGCGGTGCGACCCCGGGCCTGGCCGGCCGGCGTCTGGGCCGGCGTCTGGGCGGCGGTCTCCCTGGCCTTCTCCCGCTCCTCCATCTCCTGCGTCCGGCGAGCCGTCCTGGAGAGGTCCTCCAGCTCGTGCGCGGTCTCCTGGAACTCCTGCGCGGCCTCCCTCGTCATCCTGCCGACGAGCCTGCGGCCGCGAAGAGCCATGTCCTCGTAGACCTCGTTGGCTTTGGCGATGGCGTAGGGGCCCACGCCGGCGAGGGCGCAGAATGGCTTGGACATCGTGATCCTCTTGACCGGTGTCGTCACTTGGTCACTCTCCGTTAAGGTCGCTCTGGCGAGGCTGCTCGGTTCCGTCTGTCTTGGTCAGGGGAGGAACGGCACGTCCTCATCGGCAGGCGGAACGGGCCGGTGCTCTCCGGGTTCCGCCGCCGGGGCCATGCCTGGAGTGCGCGCCCGCTCCCCGACAGGCGAGCGCACACCGGCACCATCCCCGCACTCGTCCCAAGGACACCGGGCAGGAAAGCAAGCGCGGATCAAAGAGCGGCGTCGAAGGCCCCCGCGCTCACTCTGGAACCGAGACGCATCGCGGTGAGTCTCGCAGGTCCGGCCCACACGATCGAGGAGTTCCACAGCCTGGCGCACCCTGTCCCGCCACCGGACATCTCGGCGGCGAGCAGGGCGGCCCAGGCACCGACCGCACCCTGTACGGCGCGGCCCTGCGGGAGCTGGAGGACGTACCCCCGAGCTGTGGCCGACGAACGGCTTCCGTTGCCGGCGCGCCGCCGCGGCACAGCCGATGTCCAGCCGGCAGCGGGGGTCATCTGCCGCGTACGACCACGGCGAGACGACCGTGGTCGGCGACGACCGCGATGTCTCCCGACAGATCCGTGCGATAGGGGCGCATGCCGAGGCCGCGCAGGCGGCGGAGCGTCACCTGGGCGGGGTGCCCGTAGTCGTTGACCGCGCCGACGCTGACGAGGGCGGCCCGGGCCCCAGTGGCGGCGAGGAACGCCGGCGCCTGCCGGGACGATCCGTGGTGGGGCACCTTCAGCACGTCCACCCGGGGGACGCCACTGCGCAGCAGGGCCTCCTGCGCCTCCGTCTCCAGATCCCCGGCGAGCAGAGCCGCGCCCAGGGGCGCTCCCTGGTCCCCTCGCCTCTCCGGTGCGCCCTCCGCCTCCTGCACCGCGCCTTCCTGCACCGCGCCTTCCTGTGCCTCACCTGCCTGTGCGCCGCCTGCCTGTGCCCCCTCCGTCGCAGGGGTGACCAAGGCTCCTGGCTCCCCCGAGGGGCCCTCAGGCTCTCTGCCCGTGTGGGCTGTGGCCGTTCGCGGCGGGCCTGACCAGCGCACGAGCAGCACGACGCTGGCGTTGTTGGCGATCGAGCCCTCTCCGGTGCCTTGGGGCGCGATGCCGGGCTCCGGCGCCAGCACGGTGATCTCGGTGGGCCCGAACCGCCACCGCATACCGCGCACGGCCTGCCACTCCAGGATCCGGGCCGCCTGGAGTTGCCGGGAGACCCGGCCCGCCTCCCCTTCGGGCACCCGGCCCGGGCTGACCACCACCGCGCCGACCGCCCGGCCCCGCAGCACGCCCGGGAGCCCGCCGACATGGTCGAGGTGCGGATGCGTGAGGATGACGAGCGGCACCTGCCGCACGCCGAGGGCACGCAGGCAGCGGTTGGCGGGGCCGGGCGCCGGTCCCGCGTCCACCACCACCGCCCGGCCGGGACCGGCGGCCAGCACCAGGGCGTCTCCCTGCCCCACGTCGCAGGCGACGAGCAACCATCCGGGCGGCGGCCACGGCGAGACCACCGGCACCGCCACGAGAGCGGTGAGCAGCGCCCCCGCCGCGAGCGCGGCCGCGAAGCGCCTTCGCGCGCGGCCCCGAAGAACGACCCAGCCCACCAGCGCCACCGCCGCCAGCCCGGCCAGGCCCGGGGCTCCCCCCGGCCACTCGGCGGTGGCGAAGGGAAGGTCGGCGGCCCGCCGCGCCACCGCGATGATCCAGCCGACGGCCCATCCGGCCGGACGCACCAGCAGCCGGGCCAGGTCCATGCTGATCGGGGCGGTCACCGCAGCGGCGAACCCCAGCACGGTCGCCGGGGCCACGGCGGGTTCGGCGAGCAGGTTGGCCGGGACCGCGGCCAGGTCGAGCCGCCCGGACATCAGCACCAGCAGCGGCGTGACCGCCACCTGCGCCGCGACCGTCACGGCCAGCGCCTCGGCGAGCAGACGGGGCATACGGGGCATGCGGCGCTCCAGACGATCCCGCCAGCGCGGCGCGAGGACGAGGATGCCGCCCGTGGCGACGACCGACAGCGCGAACCCCCACTCACGGGCCAGCCCGGGATCGAACACCAGCAGCCCGAGCACGGTCGCGGACAGGGCGGCCAGACCGTCCCTCGTACGGCCCGTGCCGAGGGCGACGGCGGCGACCATCCCCATGGCGAGAGCTCGTAGCACGCTCGGCGACGGCCTGGCCACGATCGAGAAGGCGATCATCGCGATGACCGCGACGACCGCCCGGACGGCGAGGGGCAGCCCGGCGAGGCGGCTCAGTGCGAGCACCGCGCCCGCGACGATCGCCAGATTGGTCCCGGACACCGCGGTCAGGTGGCTGAGGCCCGCGGTCGTCATGTCGAGGCGCACCTCCTCGTCCATGCGGGACACGTCGCCGACGACCAGTCCCGGCAGCAGGCCGCGCTGATCGTCCGGCAGCACGTCACTCGCCTCGCGCAGACCCGCGCGCAGCACCTCGGCCGCACGCTGCACGGCGGACGGGACGCCGATCGGCTCGGGCAGCCCGCGGACGAGCAGCACCGCGGCGACCGGCTCGCCCGGTCGCGCCGGGCTCAGCCTTCCGCGTAGCCGGACCCGCTGGCTCGGCAGCAGTGCGCGCCATCCGGCGGCGGGACCCAGCAGCACGACGGGGACGTCCACGGCGTACCGCTCCCGAAGGGCCGACACGAGCAGGAGCCTCGCCCGCACCACGGCCGTGTCGCGGCGGGTCACGCCACCCGGGTGCGGCCGGATGCGCGGGTCGTCGGTGATCTCCGCCTCCACGGAGACCGCCGCCTCGCGCCGGGCCAGATCCGGCACCGGCCCGGTCGTCACCCCGTGCACCCTGAACGCCACCACGGTCGCGGTCACCGCCATGGACGCGAGCACGGCGAGCCCGGCCCGCGCGGCGGTGCCCGGCCCTCCCGCCCGCCGTCGTCGCCGGGACGCCGTCGTCCGGAGGACGGCGGCCGCGACGGCGGCGGTCAGCGCCACCGCCACCCCGGCCGCGACCGGGCAGGTCAGCAGCACGACCGCCGCGAGCCACGCGGCCAGCGCCGGGGCCACCAGAGCCACCGGACCCGCGCCTCCCGGACCCGAGCCCACCAGACCCGAACCTCCTGGACCCGAGCCCACCGGAACCGAGCCTGCCGGACCGGTACTTGCCGGACCGGTACTTGCCGGGCTGCTCCGGTCGGCACGGCCACCGGCCTCGGCCCTGGGCAGGCCGGGCTCGCCTCCGCCGTCCCCCGAGGACGACGCCCTGTGGGAGGGCGTCTCACCGAAGACGGCCGGAAGGGCGGTGGAGAGACGGCGGAAAGGCTCGGCGGGCATCAGACGGTGACCTTGTCGCGGAGCTCGGCGAACTTCCGCTCCCCGATGCCGGGGATGTCCTTCAACTGGTCGACGCTCTGGAAGCCCCCGCGGGCGTCGCGGTAGTCGACGATGCGTTGCGCGATCACACCCCCCACCCCGGGCAGCGCGTCGAGTTGCGCGGCGGTGGCGGTGTTGAGGTTGACGACTGCGCCTCCCGGCGTTTCCACCCCTCCCGGCGGGGCGTCCAGGCCGGCCGCCGTGCCGGACTGGGCCGGGCTCCCCACGGTGATCTGCTCGCCGTCCACCACGTGCCGGGCGAGGTTGACGCCACCTGGGCTCGCTCCCTTGCGGACGCCTCCCGCGGCCTCGATCGCGTCCGCCACCCGCGCGCCCCGCGGAAGGACGAACACCCCTGGCCTGCGGACCTTGCCGGTCACGTAGACCACGACCCGCGCCGCCGGCCCGGAGGACGGACCGCCGGATCCACCGGCCCCCGGCGTGTAGGCCGTCGCGCGCTGGTCTCCGGTCTGCTCCGATGCCGGATCCCGGCCCGGGCCCGTTTCCGTGGTCGCAGATGTCGCAGGAGGCTCGCCTGGGCCAGGTTTCAGGTTGGCGGCGGCCGGGAGCGGAGGTGCGACGGGTTCGGCCACCGCCCGTGACCGCCACACGACCACCCCGGTGACGACGACGGCGAGCAGACCGGCGGCCACCAGCACCCGCAGACCTGGCACCCCTGGATCCATCCGCGCCAGGGCCCGGCCCAGCGACGCCCGCTCCAGCACGGGTTGCGCGAACGGCTCGCCGTCCTCCTCTTCCGGCGGCAGGACCGCCCCCCGGTGATCGTGGTCATCACGCTCGCGGGTCTCTCCCGCCGGATGAGGGGCGCCGAACGACGGCGGCGGGCCGGGCGGGGACGGCACCGATCGCAGGCGCGCGGACGGCGGGACCGGATCCGCCGGTCGCAGCAGCCCAAGCAGGCGAGACTCACCGACGGCGACATCGCGTACGGCTCCGCGGAACTCCTTGCTCAGCACGCCATGGACGGTAGACACGCGGCGTACGCCCGGCGGCTCCCGAACGCGGTTCTGTGGACAACCATCGGACCCGCACCGGCACCGCGAAAAGCGCCGCCCACGCGACGCGACGCCCCTGCACTACGGACACGCGCCGCACGCGACGTGCGAGGGCGGCGGCGACCGCGCGTACGGCGTGGATCAGTCCGCGACGCCGGGGGCGATGGTGACGCCGAGCACTCCGGGCCCGGTGTGGGCGCCGAGGACCGGCCCGATCTCGACCACCCACATCCGTACCAACCTGGGCAGCCGCGCCGTCAGGCCCTTCATGAGCGCCTCGGCCCGCTCGGCCGCCATCAGGTGCTGCACCGCGACGTCGACCGGCCGTTCGCCGGCCTCCTCCACCACCAGGTCCTCCAGGCGGGCGAGGGCGCGGCTCGCGGTGCGGACCTTCTCCAGCACGGTGATCTCGCCGTCGGCGAGACGCAGCAGCGGCTTGATCGACAACGCCGAGCCCAGGAGGTTGGCCACGCGGCCGATGCGTCCGCCACGACGGAGATATTCGAGTGTGTCGACGTAGAAGACCGTCTCGGAGGCGGCGGCCCTGCCACTCGCCACCGCGGCCACCTCGGCGGCGGGGGCTCCCGCTCCGGCCGCCCGGGCGGCGGCGAGAACCGCGAACCCCAGTCCCATCGCGATCGACCGGCTGTCGACCACCTGGACCGGTACGGGCGCCTCCCGGGCGGCGAGGCGGGCGGAGTCGACGGTGCCGGACAGCGCACCGGACAGATGGACGGAGACGATCTCGGTGGCGCCTGCGGCGGCCGCCCGCTCGTACGCCTCGGCGAACCGCTCGGGAGACGGGCGGGAGGTGACGATCGGCGAGCGGCCCTGCAGGGCGTGCGCGAGAAGCCCGGCGTCGAACGGGGTCACGTCGTCGATCTCGTGATCCCCGAGGATCACCTGAACCGGTACGACGGTCACGTTCCATCTGCCGGTCGCCTCTGCGCCGAGATACGCCGTGGAGTCTGTGACGACCGCGACGGATGGTGACATATCGCGAGATTACCCGGCGGTGATCGCCCTAGCCTGGCTGAACTTCGTCTCCTACTCGCAACTCGCCGAGATTCGTGGGCACCAGGCGGACGCCGAACCAGGTGTTTCCGTCCCAGCGGCGGTGTTTGGCCAGGGTGCGCAGGGGCTCCTTGCCGCGCTCCTGAGTGATCGGGTCCCAGATGGTGGCGGCGCAGCGGTCGCACAGCATCGAGACGCGGCAGTCGATCTCGCCGATGCGGACCGACGTCCAGGCGTCCTCCGCGAAGGGTTCCGCGCCCTCGACGATGAGGTTGGGCCTGAAGCGCGCGACGTCGAGGGGGTGCGGGGGAGGCTCCTGGCGTTCCATCGCGCCTTCGGCGATCCAGTCGTCCAGGCGCCGGAGCGAACTCCTGGAGACGAGATGGAGGGGTCCGTCCCAGAGGCCGCCGGTGTGTGCGGCGAGGGTCCGGCGTTCGGGTTCGTCCAGCCAGACGAGGCGGGCGGGCTTGCCGAGCAGGCGGGTGAACCATTCGTGGGCGTCGGCGTGGGCGAGCACGGCTCGGTCGAGGGTGGAGCAGCTCAGCGAGATCGTGTCGCCGGCGGCCGGGGGAACCTTGAGTTCGCCCATGTCCTTCGCCGACAGGTGGAGACCGCCTTCGGGCGTCTCCACGGCCGAGACCGAGAGGAGCCGGGGGTGTTCGCCCACCCAGATCAGTTCGCCCATCGGGTCGACCACACCCCAGCGGCGGTCGCCTTCCAGACCCCAGGGCAAGACCTTGGCAGAGAGGCGGGGAATGCCTTTGCCGGACTTGATGGGGTAAGTGCGGATCTCGGCGAGTTCCATTGAACAAGGATAGAAGAAAGCGCTCTCTCGGGGTACGGAAGCGTGTCCACGGGATGCCGGAGTGAGGTCTTCGACCCCGTTGAAATGTGCGTTTCCCGTGCTCTTCGACGTGGCGGCGGGGACCGTCCGCCGACAGTCCGGGAACCGCTTTCCGTGAAACTCTCATGGCGGGCGCCGCCGGAGGGCTTGGCGTGCCGGTGGCGCAGCGCCTCCCCGGCCGGGCCGGGTGCGCCGGCGCCGCCCGCAGCCGGCTCACAGCCCGGGCCTTACCGCGCGAAACTCAATGCACAGAACTCAATGCGCAGGACGCTACGCGCGCAGAACTCAACGCACAGAACTCAGTGCGCAGGGCTCACTGTACGGGGACGCCGCCCCGCCAGACGCGCCGCGGCTTCAGGCCGAACGACCAGGCGAAGGCGCCCTCGTGGTCGGCGTCCCACTGCACGATGTCGGCGAGACGGCCGGGGGCGAGGATGCCGCGGTCCGGCGCGCCGAGAACCTGGGCGCCGCCCAGCGTGGCCGCCCGCAGCGCGTCACCGACGCTCATCCCGAACGCCGCCACGGCCAGGCTGATCACCAGGGACATGGAGGTGATGCCGCAGTGGCCGGGGTTGTGGTCGCTGCCGAGCGCCACGGGCACGCCCTGGGCCAGCATCCGGCGCACCGGCGGGAGATGCCCCACCTGGAGCGCCGCGCCCGGGCAGACGACCGCGGGCACGCCGTACCTCGCCATGAGGGCGATGTCCTCGTCGGAGGCGTGGTGGAGCAGGTCGGCGGAGGCGCAGCCCATCTCGGCGGCGAGCTGGACGGCGCCGCGGCGGTTGTACGCGCCGGCGTGGACCCGCGGCAGGAGCCCGACGTTGCGGCCGGAGGCCAGCACCCAGCGGGCCTCCTCGGCGGTGAAGTGGCCGTCGTCGCAGTAGACGTCGACGCTGTCGGCCCCGGCTCCGGCGGCGTCCGCGCACCAGGAGGCGACCGCCTCGACGTAGTCGCGCTGGCGGCCGAAGTATTCGGGCGGCACCACGTGGGCGGCCAGGAACGTGACGTGGACCCGCGGCATCATCGGCTCTTTCTCGAGCTCGCGCAGGAGCCGCACGTCGGCGAGCTCGCCGTCGCGGGTCAGGTGGTAGCCGGTCTTGGCCTCGACGGTGGTGGTGCCGCTGAGCAGCCACTCGCGCAGCCGCTCCCGCACCCCGTTGCAGAGGGTCCAGGGGTCGGTGCCGCGGGTCACCGTGACGGTCGAGCCGATGCCGCCGCCCGCCGCCGCGATGGCCGAGGAGCTGGAGCCACCAGAACGCATCGCCATCTCGGCGTACCGGTTGCCGGCGTACACGGGATGGGTGTGCGCGTCGATGAGGCCGGGCGTGACGAGCGCTCCGCCGAGGTTCTCCACGTGGTCGACGTCGACGATGTCGTCGACGACCCCCGGAACGCTCTGCGGGAGGTCCGCGGCGCGGCCCACCCAGGCGATGCGGTCGTTGTGCACCAGGATCGCGGCGTTGCTGCACACATCGTGCCCGGTCCACAGGCGGCCGATGTTGGTGAGAAGGCGAACGGTCATCCGACCACCTGCCGGTCACCCCTGGACGTCGAGCGGCCCCAGCCGGTGGGCTCCGGGCCCGCCGTGTCCGCTTCGTATTCGGACGTCATTGGGGGTCTCCTGCCTCATCGCGCACGGGGTTGTTGTGCGATGACCCTACCGCCGGGGTGTCGAACCCGGGCGATTCAGTTCAGTTACGGTATTTCACGGGTGGGTTCGATGTACAGGGTTATCGACAAGAACCCACGTCAGCCTCGCCAGCACCGAGACTTACCAGTTGTTTCACGCGCCGTGGCGAGGTTCGGACGCCCAGCTCCGACCCCGTGTCCGCGAGCGTCTGCGGAAGGGTGACCACGCTGCCTGGAGACATATTCCACCCACGCCATAAGGTCCCATTGGGCTTTCCTTATCATACCAAGGGCATGCCTTGACGGGCCACCGACACGCCGAGGCGGCTCGCCGGGAAGGGCGCGGATCCAGCGGATCAGACGGTCCGGACCAGAGCGGTCCGGACCGGATCAGACGGTTTCGACGGGCTTCGCCACCCTGTCGAGCTCCGCGTAAAGGTCGGCGAAGACCCGCGCGTGCAGGATCGTGCCGTCGCCGGTGTGCTCCAGCGACAGCACCTCGCCCTCGCTGTGCGCCCGCGCGACGAGGTCGCCCCTGTCGTACGGCACCAGCATCCTGACCTCGTGGTCGAGGCGGGGGAGCTCGCGCTCGATCATCGCCATCAGCTCGCCGATCCCGGACCCGGTCCGGGCGGAGACGACGATGCTGTGCCGTTCCTTCATGGTCAGCCGGGTCAGCACGACCGGGTCGGCGGCGTCGGCCTTGTTGACGACGATGATCTCCGGGATGTCCCGCGCGCCCTCGATCTCCGCCAGCACCTCGCGGACGGCGGCGATCTGCGACTCGGGGTCGGGGTGCGATCCGTCCACCACGTGCAGGATCAGGTCGGCGTCGGCCACCTCCTCCAGCGTCGAGCGGAACGCCTCGACGAGCTGGTGGGGCAGGTGCCGTACGAACCCGACGGTGTCGGCCAGCGTGAACAGCCGGCCCTCGGGCGTGCGGGCCCTCCGCACGGTGGGGTCGAGGGTCGCGAACAGCGCGTCCTCGACCAGCACGCCCGCGCCGGTCAGCCGGTTGAGCAGCGACGACTTGCCGGCGTTGGTGTATCCGGCGATCGCCACCCCGGGCACCTCGCGGGCCTGCCTGCGGTGCCGCATGGTCTGCCGGGCGGTGGACATCTCCTTGATCTGCCGCCGCAGCTTGGCCATGCGCTCGCGGATCCGCCGCCGGTCCAGCTCGATCTTGGTCTCACCGGGGCCGCGGCCGCCGATGCCGACGCCGCCGGCGGCCCGGCCGCCGACCTGACGTGACAGGTTGCCGCCCCAGCCGCGCAGGCGCGGCAGCAGGTACTGCAGCTGCGCCAGCTCGACCTGGGCCTTGCCCTCCCGGCTCTTGGCGTGCTGCGCGAAGATGTCGAGGATCAGCGCGGTGCGGTCGATGACCTTGACCTTGACGACCTCTTCGAGTTGGCGGAGCTGACCGGGGGTCAGCTCGCCGTCGCAGATCACGGTGTCGGCCCCGCTGGCGGCCACGATGTCACGCAGCTCGACCGCCTTGCCGGAACCGATGTAGGTGGCGGGGTCGGGCCGGTCACGGCGCTGGATCAGACCTTCCAGCACCTGTGATCCGGCGGTCTCGGCGAGGAGCTTCAGCTCCTGCAGCGAGTTCTCCGCGTCCGCGGCCGTGCCGCCGGCCCAGACGCCCACCAGCACGACGCGCTCCAGCCGGAGCTGGCGGTATTCGACTTCGGTGATGTCTTCGAGCTCTGTCGACAGACCCACTACGCGGCGCAGCGCCTGGCGCTCTTCCAGGTCGTAGTCGCCCACGGCGAGGTCTTCGGGCTCGTATCGCATATATGTCATCTCTACTAGACAGAACAGTCGGACGCCCCGATGCCTTCCCGCACGGGCGTCTTCTGTCGATGGTGACACGAGGCCCGGGAGTGACGCACTCCCTTATGCCCGGAGCCGATCCAGGAGTCGCGCGCTCTGCCCGGCCCAGTAGTCCAGTCCCAGGCGGAGGTGGGTCTCGTGGGCCCGGCGCGCGTGGTCCAGGGCCCGCTCCCGGTCTCCCGTCGCCTCCGCCAGCAGCGCCAGCGCCTGGTGGATGGAGCCCCAGCCGGCCGTGCCGTGGCCGTGCAGGGCCAGGCGGTCTCCGTACGGCGCCAGCCTGTCGTACAGGCCCTCGGGATCGGGGACGCCGAGCTGAGCCGCCACGTACGACCAGACGACGGCGACGAACTCCCCCGACCAGTCGTCGGGGATCGTCGTGCCCCATCGGGCGACCAGGCTCGCGGCCAGCTCGCGGTCGCCCACGTCGAGAGCCGCGAGCACGGCTACGGGACGCAGCGGGTCGTTGCGCGGCTGGGACGCCGCCGTGACGATCTCCTCGAGGATCTCGGCGACCCTGCCCTGTCCCCGCCGGCAGGCGTAGAGCATGGTCGGCCGCACGACGCCCAGGCCCCACATGCTGCTGTCGCCGAAGACCTCGCCGAGCTCGCCGGCGAGGTCCTCGACCTCGTCCCAGCGGCCCTCCAGGGTCAGCCGCGCGGCCTCGGCGATGCGGACCATGGCCGTCAGCTCAGAGCTTCTGACCTCCTGCAGCAGGTGCTTGGCGCGGGCCAGATCCCGGTCCCACTCGGCCAGCTCCCCCGCCCTGAACAGGCACGACATCCGGCGTACCCGGGCCACGATCTCGGCCGTGGCGGGCAGGCCGGGCACCGCGAGCATCTCATCGGCGGCGCGGCGGCGCTCGTCCTCCCGCTCCGGCACCCAGGACGCGATCATGTAGTTGTTGAGCACCTGGACGAGCAGGGCGGGGTCGCCTATCCTCCGGGCGATCTCCAGGGCCTCCACCACCATCGCCTCGCCCTCCGCCCGGCGCGGCCCGTAGTTGAGCTCGATGCCGAGGGTGCCGAGGAGCGCCGCCCGGTGGGCGTCGTCCAGCGGGCCCGCCAGCAGCTTTTCGAGCAGGGCGACCGTGTGGTCGTCGACCACGCCGTACGACCGCCAGTTCCAGACGCTGAGGGTGCCGAACACCGCCACGGCCTCCACCAGGGCCTTCCGGTCGCCCGTGTCCTCCGCCAGCTCGATGGCTTCCTCGAGTGCCGCCTGTGCCCGCAGGGCGTCCCCGACGACGCGCAGCGACCGGCCCAGCTCGATCAGCAGGCGGCACCGCCGGGCCGGGTCGCGCCTGCCGAGGGCGAGTAGCGCCTTCTCCCACAGCTCCACCGCCTCGTCGTACGCCCGCTGCGCGGTGGCCTGCCTGGCCGCCCGGGCGGCGTAGCCGACGGCCTTGTCGGCTCCGCCGACGCGCGCCGCCATGGCGAAGTGGTGGGCGAGGACGGGCAGGCGCGCCGTCCCGTCGCCGCCGGGGAGCGCCGACGGCAGGGACTCCAGGGCCTCCGCCACGTGCAGGTGGAGCCGGGCCTTGTCGAGACGGCCGAGCCCGGCGTAGAGCGCGTCGCGCACCAGCGCGTGCGAGAAGCGGTAGTCGAAGCCGTCCGGCGCCTCGGCCAGGATGCCGACGGCGACGGCGGGCTCCAGCAGCGACATCACCTCTTCCGCGGGGGTCCGCGTGAGCGCCTCCAGCACGTCGAGGCTGACGTCGCGGCCCAGGACGGCGGCTCGGCGCAGCAGTTCCGTGGTGGGCCCGGGCAGCCGCGCGACCCTCCGCCCGATGACCTCCATGACGCCTTCCGGCACGCCCAGCGAGGCGGCGTCGAGCCGGTGCTCGCTGCCGAGCAGCCGCAGCAGCTCCCCGAGGTAGAAGGGGTTGCCGCCGGTGCGCCGGTAGAGCAGGCCGGCGAGCGCGGGGTCGGTCAGGTCGTGCCGCCGCAGGAACGCCGCGACGTCCTCGGCGGTGAACGGCCTGAGGGTGAGGCGCTCCGCGCCGGGCTCGCGGGTGAGGGCGGCGAGCGCGTCACGCAGCCGCTCGGGCTCCCTGCCCGGCTCCGGCCGTACGGTGGCCAGCACCAGCACGGGCCTGCGGTGCAGCTCGGCGGCGAGGAAACCGAGCAGCCGCAGCGAGGCCGCGTCCGCCGCGTGGAGGTCGTCCAGCACCACCAGCGTCGGCGTGCCGGACCGCGCCAGTGCGGCCAGCACGCCCTCGTACAGCTCGAAGAGCGCGGCCTCGGGGTCGGCCGGAGCGTCGGCGCCCTCGCCCGCGAGGAGCCGCGCCGCGGCCCGGCCCCGCTCCCCCAGCTCGCGCAGCGCCTGCAGCCAGGGCCAGAACGGCGGAGCGGCCTCGGCCTCCACGCAACGGCCCCAGACGACCGCGACGCCGCGTGCCTCGGCCTCCTCGGCGGCGAGCTGGGCGAGCCTGGTCTTGCCGATCCCCGCCTCACCGGTCACCAGCAGCACGCCGCCGCGGCCCCGCCGTACGGCGCCGAGCCGCTCGCCGAGACGGGCGAGCTCCTGCTCGCGGGCGATGAACGCCTGCGCGGAGGGCTGCGGGGACGGCGAGTGCGGGGACGGCGCGGCGGCGACCGGCCGCCGCGTCACGGCGGGCGCCTGTGGGGGCGCGGACGTGGTCAGGGCCGCCTCCGGGGGCGCGGGCGCGTCCAGGGCCGCCGACTGCTCCAGCACGGCCTGCTCAAGCCGCCGCAGCTCCGGGCCGGGCTGCAGGCCCATCTCCTCGTCGAGCAGGGCGCGCACCCGGCGCAGCGCGCCGAGCGCGTCGGTCTGCCGGCCCGACCGGTAGAGGGCGAGGACGAGCAGGCTCCACAGCCGCTCACGGTACGGATACGCCTCGACCAGCCGCTCCAGGTCGGCCACGCAGGACGCGCCGTCGCCCATGGCGAGCCGGGCGTCGAACCGGTCCTCGACCGCCACCGCCCGCAGTTCGCCCAGGCGCGCGATGACCGGCTGGGCGAACTCGTAGGACGCGAACTCGGCGAGCGGCTCGCCCCGCCACGTCTCCAGCGCCCGGTCGAGCAGCCCGAGCGCGGCGGCGTGCTCGCGCCGGCCGAGCGCCTTGCGGCCGTCCTCCACCCAGGAGACGAAGCGCGCGAGGTCGACCTGGATCGGCGCGACCGACAGCAGGTAGCCGGGCTCGCGGGTGAGCAGCACGGCGGGGGGCGTGCGCGGTCTGCGTCCCGGCTCCAGCGCCTTGCGCAGGTTCGACACGTACGACTGCAGCGTCGCGGTGGCGCTGGAGGGCGGCTCCCCGGCCCACAGTTCGTCGATCAGCCGGTCGAGGGACACGATCCTTCCGGGGTCCAGGGCGAGGACGGCGAGCACCGCCCGCTGCTTGCGCGGGCCGAGGTCGAGAACGCGGCCGTCACCGTCGATCACCTCGAAGGGGCCCAGCAGCCGGAAGGACAGCGAGTTCATGGCCACGTGCTCCGATCGCTCTCCCCTGATCGCCGGATGTAAGCGTAGAGCCAGGACAAGCCCAACCGGAACGGTCCATTTCTGTCAATGTCGGGCGCGGCACTTGGGAGCGACTTGGACGGTCTTCAAGCAGCGCTCATCCCTGCCCCAATCCCCGTGTTCCACGGTGGTTCCGCACGGTGGTTCCGCAGGAGGAACCCACGACGTGGAGGGGAAGACATGAACCAGATCGAGGCGCTCGGCGCCGATCTCCGCCGGGTGGTGCGCGGGCGGGTGCTGACGCGCGGCGACGAGGGCTTCGATGGCGCCCGCCGCCCCTGGGACCTGGCCGTCGACCAGCGGGTCGCGGCGGTCGTCGAGGCGCGGGACGCCCAGGACGTCGCGGCCGTGGTCGGTTACGCGGGGCTCGCCGGGCTGCGCGTCGCCACCCAGCCGAACGGGCACGCCCCCGCCGCCTTCGACGACGCGATCCTGCTGCGTACGGGGAACCTGCGGGGGCTCACCGTACGCCCCGGGAAGCGGGTGGCGCGGGTGGAGGCCGGCGTCTCGTGGGGCGAGGTGCTCACCGCGGCCGGAGAGCACGGGCTGACGCCGCTGGCGGGCAGCACGGGGGTCGTCAGCGCCACCGGCTTCACCTTGGGCGGCGGCCTGAGCTGGTTCGGGCGCAGGTACGGCTTCGCCGCCGACAGCGTGCGCGCGTTCGAGGTCGTGGACGCCTCCGGCGAGCAGGCGACCGTCACGGCCGGCAGCGACCCGGAGCTGTTCTGGGCCCTGCGCGGCGGTGGCGGCGACTTCGCGGTGGTGACCGCGATGGAGTTCGACCTGCACCCGGCTCCCGTGCTGTACGGCGGGCGGATCCTGTGGCCGGCCAAGCGGGCCGCGGAGGTGCTGGCCGCCTTCCGCGCCGTCACGGCGGAGGCGCCGGAGGAGCTGACCGTCTGGTTCCACCTGCTGCAGTTCCCGCCGCTGCCCGAGCTGCCCGAGCCGCTGCGCGGCCTGTCGGCCGTGACAGTCGACGTCACCTACCTCGGCGACCCGGACGAGGCGCGCGCCCTGCTGCACCGGTTCGACCGGATTCCCGATCCGATCTTCGACACGCGCGGCCGGATGCCGGTGGCGAACCTCGCGGACATCTGCGCGGAGCCGACCGATCCGACGCCCGCGCTGCTGCGCTCGGAACTGCTCCACGGGCTCGACGACGCCACCGCGGCGGCGATGCTGGCCGCCGCCGGGCCCGGCACCGTCGCGCCGCTCGCCTCCGTGCAGATCCGCCACCTCGGCGGGGCGCTCGCCCGGGTGGACGAGAAGGGCGGCGCCTGCGGCCACATCGCGGAGCCGTACCTGCTGAGCGCGCTCGGCGTGCTCGCGGCGCCCGGCATGGAGGAGGCGATCCGCGAACGGCAGTCGGCCGTCGCCGCGGCGGTGGCGAGGGCCGCGAGCGGCCGCAGGCCCTTCACCTTCCTCGGCCACGGAGAGCCGGCCGCGTCCGCCTTCCCCGCCGAGATCCTGGCCCGGCTGCGCGAGATCAAGCGCCGCCGCGACCCGGACGGCGTGCTCGCCGGCAACCACCCGGTCCTCGGATGACGACGGCCCGAGTGACGACGACCCGGGTGACGACAGCCCGAGTGACGGCGGCTCAGTCACCCAGCTCGCCGAGGAGACGCGCGCTCCGTCCGGCCCAGTGGTCCAGGCCCAGGCGCAGGTGCGTCTCGTGCGCCCGCCGCGCGTGACCCAGGGCGAGGTCGCGCCCGCCCGTGGCGTCCGCGAGTCCGGCCAGGACCAGGTGGGTGGAGCCCCATCCGGCGCCGCCCATGCCGCTCACCACGAGCCGTTCCCCGTACGGCGCGAGCCTGCGGTAGAGGGCGGCGGGATCGGGCACGCCGAGCCGGGCGGCGAGGTGGCCCCACACGACGACGAGGAACTCTGTGGTCCAGTCGTCGCGGATCTCGCCACCCCAGCGCTCGGCCAGCCTCCGGGCGAGGGCGGTGTCGCCCGCGTCGAGGGCGGCCAGCGCGGCGACCGGGCGCAGCGGCACCATGTCGGGGTCGTGCGCCCGGGACACGAGCCGGTCGGCCACCTCCCCCGCCCGGCCCTGCTCGCGGCGGCAGGTGTAAAGGGTGATCAAGCCGGGGTAGTCGAGGCCCCACATGCTGAAACCCGCGATCAGCGAGGTGAACTCCTCCGCGAGGCGTTCGGCAGCCGCCCAGTCGCCGCGCATCGTGCGGCCGGCTGCCTCGGCGATGCGGGCCATCCCGGTCATCTCGGGCCGCCTGATCTCGTCCGCCAGCCGCGCGCAGCGGGCCAGGTCGCGGTCCCACTCCGCGAGCTCGCCGGCCCGCAGCAGGTGGGCCATGCGGAAGACCCGGGCGACGGCCTCCGCCGGCGGGTCGAGGGGCAGGGCGAGCATCTCCTCGACCGCGCGGCGGCGCTCGTCCTCCCTCTCGGTGACCCAGGCGGCGACCAGGTAGTTGTTGAGCGAGCGGGCCAGCAGGCGGGGGTCGCCGGTGCGGCGGGCCAGCCGCACGCCGTCGGCCGCCAGCCGCTCCCCCTCGGCCCTGCGCGGGGAGTAGTACAGCTCCAGGCCGAGGGTGCCCAGCAGGGTGGCGCGCTCCACGTCGCCCAGCGGCTCCCGCAGCAGGCGCTCCAGCAGGGCGACCGTCTCGCCGTCCACGACGCCGTAGTGGCGCCAGTTCCACACCGACATGCCGCCGAACGCGGTGACGGCCTCGATCAGCGTCGCGCGCTCGCCGATATCCGCGGCGAGCACGATCGCCTCCTCCAGCGCCTTCCTCCCCCCGGCGACGTCGCCGACCGCCCGCAGTGCTTCGCCGCGGCGCACCAGCAGCGCGCAGCGCCGGGCGGGGTCCCCCGGGCCGAGCGCGGCGAGGGCCCTGTCCCACCAGTCCGCCGCCTCGTCGTACGCGCAGCGGGCCGCGGCCTGCCGGGCGGCCCGGACGGCGTACTCCACGGCCTTGGCGGCGCCGCCCGCCCGGGAGGCCGCCACGAAGTGGTGGGCGAGGACGGACACCTCCACGCCCGGAAGGCTCTCCAGCGCCTCCCCGGTGCGCAGGTGCAGCCGCGCCGCGCGCACCCGGCCGAGCCCCGCGTAGAGGGCGTCGCGCACGAGGGCGTGCGAGAACCGGTAGTCGAAGCCGCCGGGCACCTCGACGAGCAGGCCTGTCGCCACGGCCGGTTCGAGGCGCAGCATCACCTCCTCCGCGCCCAGGCCGCAGGCGGCCTCCAGCGCGTCGAAACTCACCTCCCGGCCCAGCACGGCGGCCGCCTCCAGCAACGCGCGGGTCTCCTCCGGCAGCCGTCCGACGCGGCGGCCGATGACCTCGCGCACTCCTTCGGGAACGCCGAGGGACGCGGCGTCCAGCCGGTGCTCGCTGTCCAGCAGCCGGATCAGCTCGCGCAGGTAGAAGGGGTTGCCCCCGGTGCGCTCGTGGAGCAGCGCGGCGAGCCGCCCGCCCGGCAGGTCCCGCCCGGCGAGGTAGGCGGCGACGTCCTCCCGTGTGAACGGCGGCAGGGTGAGCCGCTCCACGCCGCGTTCGCGGGCGAGCGCGGCCAGTGTGTCGCGAAGCTGCTCCGGGTCGCCGCCGGGCTCGGGGCGGATCGTCGCCAGCACCAGCACCGGCGACCGGTGCAGCTCCCCGGCCGCGAAGGCGAGCAGGCGCAGGGAAGACGCGTCGGCCCAGTGCAGGTCGTCGAGGACGAGCAGCGCCGGACCCGCCGCCCCCAGCACGGCGGTCACGCGTTCGTGCAGCTCGAACAGTGCCCTGCCGGGGTCGTCGCCGCCCGCCGCGGCGCCCGCCGCCTCGGCCGGGGCGTCACCGGGCGGGCCTCCGGACAGGGTGGCGAGCGCGTCCGCCACGTCCGCCCGCCGGTCCTGGCCGAGGTCGCGCAGGACCCCCAGCCAGGGCCAGAACGCGGGTGCTCCGGTGTCCTCCGCGCAGCGGCCCCAGGCGACCGTCATCCCCAGGGCGGCCGCCTCGTCGGCCGCGGCCTCGGCCAGACGGGTCTTGCCGAGGCCCGCCTCCCCGGCGACCAGCAGCACGCCACCGCGCCCCCGCCGCGTGTCGGCGAGCCGAGCGGCGACGCGGCCGGTCTGCTCGCGCCGGGCGACCAGCCCGGCGTGGACGACGGGCACCGCCACCGTCCCGGGCGGCACCGCCGTCCCCGGCTCGGCGGCCGGGCCGAGGAAGGCGGGCCCGGCGCCGCCGAGCTCGGGCGCCTGGCCGAAGACGGCCTGCTCCAGCCGGCGCAGTTCTGGGCCTGGCTCCAGGCCCAGCTCCTCGTCCAGCAGCGCCCGGACCCTGCGCAGCGCGGCGAGGGCGTCGGCCTGCCGGCCCGACCGGTAGAGGGCGAGCACGAGCAGGCCCCACAGCCGTTCCCGGTACGGGTGATCCTTCACCAGGCGTTCGAGGTCGGGCACGCACGACGCCGCGTCGCCGAGCGCCAGCCGGGCCTCGAACCAGTCCTCCGTCACCGCGGCCCGCTGCTCCGCCAGCCGCGCGACCACCGGCTGGACGAACTCGTACGCCGTGAACTCGGCGAGCGGCTCGCCGCGCCACGTCTCCAGGGAGCGTCGCAGCAGGTCGGCCGCCTCGCCGGGCGCGCCCCTCGCCAGCATCCGGCG
Organism: Microbispora triticiradicis; assembly: GCF_005864065.1. Classification (NCBI taxonomy): domain Bacteria; kingdom Bacillati; phylum Actinomycetota; class Actinomycetes; order Streptosporangiales; family Streptosporangiaceae; genus Microbispora; species Microbispora triticiradicis. Next base: position 327,241 of record NZ_VANP01000006.1, read on the forward strand.
GCCGTCCTCGGCGAGCGCGGCGAAGCGGACCAGGTCCACCTGACCCGGCGCGATGTCCAGCAGGTAGCCGGGCTCGCGGGTGAGCAGGACCCGCGGCGGCGTGCGCGGCGCCCTGCCGGGCTCCAGCGTCCGGCGGAGCTGGGAGATGTACGCCTGCAGGGTCCCGGTGGCGCTGGCCGGCGCCTCCCCCGACCACAGTTCGTCGATGAGGCGGTCGAGCGCGACGACGCGGCCGGGTTCCAGGGCGAGCATGGCCAGCACGGCGCGCCGCTTGGGTGTGCCGACGTCGACGGCACGGCCGGACGAGTCGACGACCTCCAGCGGGCCGAACAGGCGAAAGTCCATTTTTCCCCAAGAGAGCGGAGGGTCCGGTTCGTAGCGTATTGCCGGACTCGCCACCGCACGAACAGCGCGCGACTAGCCGTTTCCTAATCGCCCGCAAGCCTTCCCGGTCAGGATGTCCTCCGACTCCCCGGAACATTGAGCGGAAGGACGAGCATGTCCACCTTGGAGACCGATCTGCGGCGCGTGGTGCGCGGCCGGGTCCACGTGCCCGGCGACGAGACGTTCGAGACCGCCCGGCTGCCCTGGAACCGGGCGGTCGACCAGCGGGTCCGGGCGGTCGTGGAGATCGAGGACGCTGCCGACGCCGCCGTCGTCGTCCGGCACGCGGCGCTGGCGGGCCTGGCCGTGGCGGCCCAGCCGGGCGGGCACGGCGCCACGACCGACCTGGACGGGACGATCCTGGTGCGCACCGGCCGGCTGCGCGGTGTGGAGGTCGATCCGGAGCGCCGCGTCGCCAGGGTCGAGGCCGGCGTGCAGTGGGGCGAGCTGCTCACGGCGACGGGCAAGCACGGGCTGACCGGCCTGCCCGGAAGCTCTCCCGTGGTGAGCGTCGTGGGCTACACCCTCGGCGGCGGGCTGAGCTGGTTCGCCCGGAGGTACGGCTGGGCCGCCGACAGCGTGCGCGCCTTCGAGACGATCGGCGCCGACGGCGTGCCCGCCCGCGTCACGGCGGACTCCGACGCCGACCTGTTCTGGGCGCTGCGCGGCGGCGGCGGAGACTTCGCGCTGGTGACCGCGGTCGAGCTGGACCTGCACCCCGCCCCCCGGCTGTACGGAGGACGGATGCTGTGGCCCGCCGACCGGGCGCCCGAGCTGCTCGCCGCGTTCCGGGAGGTGACGGCCGGCGCCCCCGCGGAGCTGACCGTCTGGTTCACGATGGTGAGGTTCCCCCCGGTGCCCCAGGTCCCCGAGCCGCTGCGCGGCCTGGCCGCGGTCGCGGTGGACACCACGTTCCTCGGCGACGAGGAGGAGGGACGCGCCCTGCTCCGGCGGTTCGAGGACGTTCCCGGTGTATTGCTCGACAGCCGTGCCGCCATGCCGCTGGACGCACTCGGCGGCATCTGCGCCGAGCCGACGCATCCGGTGCCCGGCGCGGGCCGCGGCGAGCTGCTGACCGGTCTCGACGACGTCGTGGCGGGCGACCTGCTCGCCGCCCTCGGCGACATCGCGCCGCTGGCCTCCGTGCAGGTGCGTCACCTGGGCGGCGCGCTGCGCCGGCCGGCCCCCGCCGGCGGCGCCTGCGGGCACGTCGCCGAGCCGTACCTCCTGGGCATGATCGGGCCGATCATGTCGCCCGAGGGCGGGCGGGCGGTGCACGCGCGGCTGGCGGAGATCGCCCGCTCCATGGCGCCGCACACGACCGGCCGCAAGCCGTTCACCTACCTCCACGCGGACGAGACCGCCGCCTCCGCCTTCGACGCGGAGACGCTGGCCCGCCTGCGCGAGATCAAGCGCCGCCGGGACCCGCACGGCGTCTTCCGCAGCAACAAGCCGGTGTCAGCCCAGTCGTAGCACCGGCCGCAGGGCCGGTCGTCGGGTCGGTCACAGGGTCGGTCGCGGGGGCGGTCAGAGCTTGCGTACCTCGGCGTCGCCCGAGCCCGTCCTGACGACGATCGTGTGCGGCGCCGAGTCGTTCTCCGCGAAGTCGACCCGGCGCTCGCCGCTCCCCGTCGTCGCGTCGACGTTGTAGGCGCCGTCCGGCAGCCAGACCTTGCCGTCGCCCGAGCCCGTCACGGCGTGCACCTCGGCGGGGGCCGCCGTGAAGCGGAGCGTGACGTCGCCCGACCCGGTCTTGGCGTTGACCTCCTTCGCGGCGAGACCACGGGCGTCGACGTCCCCGGAGCCGGTCGAGGCCTCGACCTGGCCGGTCAGGTTCCGCAGGGTCAGGTCCCCCGAACCGGTGTCGATCTTGACGGTCAGCCCTCTCGGCACCTCCACCTTGTAGTCCACCGAGCACCGGCCGCACTTGTACTTGAGCTCGAGCGTGCCGCCGTCCACGGAGTGCCCGTCCTCGGTCTTCGGCCTGTTCCCCCACCAGTGCAGGGTCTCGGTCACGTGGATGCCGGACCTGTCGCTCTCGCTCACCACGATGTCGCCCGACCCGGTGTGCGTGTCGACGAGGGTCACCGCGTCCGCCACGTCGTAGGACTGCACGGCCTGCTGCCCGCCGAAGCCCAGCGGCCCGCCACACGCCGCGACGGTCAGGCTCAGGCCCAGGGCGGCCCCCGCGACGGCCAGGGTTGTGTTCTTCATGCTCCCGATCCTCCGGCACGCGTGCGCCCTCTCCCATCGGGGAAGGCCCTAGGGCATCCCTGGTGCGGCCCTCACGTTGACCCCCGGCCGCACCCTGACGTAGCGTCGATTCCACCATTCAGAATTACTTTTCCGGAGGGTGGAAATGGTGGAAGGCGTCGAGATCACAGGGCCCCTGCTGGACCGGTTCGACGAGATCCTCACCCCCGAGGCCCTCGGCTTCGTGGCCACCTTGCAGCGCGAGTTCAATCCCCGGCGGCGGGAGCTGCTCGCCGCCCGCCGGGCACGGCAGGCGGAGCTGTCCGCGGGGGGCACGCTCGACTTCCTTCCGGGAACCGCCCACGTCCGCACGTCGGAGTGGCGGGTCGCCCCGCCCGCGCCGGGACTGGAGGACCGCAGGGTCGAGATCACCGGTCCGGTCGACCGGAAGATGACGATCAACGCGCTCAACTCGGGCGCCAAGGTCTGGCTCGCCGACTTCGAGGACGCCAACTCCCCGACGTGGGAGAACACGGTGAACGGGCAGCTCAACCTGCGCGACGCCCTCGACCGTACGATCGACTTCGAGTCGGGCGGCAAGACGTACGCGCTGCGGCCGGACGCGGAGCTGGCCACGGTCGTGGTCCGCCCGCGCGGCTGGCACCTGCCGGAGAAGCACATCCTGGTGGACGGCGCCGATATGTCCGCGTCACTGCTCGACTTCGGGCTCTACTTCTTCCACTGCGCCGCGCGGCAGCTCGGCAAGGGCCGCGGGCCCTACTTCTACCTGCCGAAGATGGAGTCGCACCTGGAGGCGCGACTCTGGAACGACGTGTTCGTCCGGGCCCAGGAGCTGCTCGGCGTCCCCCGGGGCACGATCCGGGCGACCGTGCTGATCGAGACGTACCCGGCGGCGTTCGAGATGGAGGAGATCCTCTACGAGCTGCGCGAGCACTCGGCGGGCCTCAACGCCGGCCGCTGGGACTACCTGTTCAGCGTCATCAAGAAGTTCCGCACCCGGGGCCGGGAGTTCCTGCTGCCCGAGCGCAACGCGGTGACGATGACCGCGCCGTTCATGCGGGCCTACACCGAACTGCTGGTGCGCACCTGCCACAGGCGCGGCGCGCACGCGATCGGCGGCATGGCGGCCTTCATCCCGTCCCGCCGCGACCCCGAGGTCAACAGGGTCGCGCTGGAGAAGGTGCGGGCCGACAAGACGCGCGAGTCGGGCGACGGCTTCGACGGCTCCTGGGTGGCCCACCCCGACCTCGTCCCGATCTGCCGCGAGGTGTTCGACGGCGTCCTCGGCGACCGGCCCAACCAGCTCGACCGGCTGCGCGAGGACGTCAACGTCACCGCCGAGGACCTGCTGTCGGTGTCCAAGACCCCCGGCGAGATCACCGAGGCGGGGCTGCGCGGCAACGTGGACGTCGGCCTGCGCTACCTCGCGGCCTGGATGGGCGGCAACGGCGCCGCGGCGATCCACAACCTCATGGAGGACGCGGCGACCGCCGAGATCTCCCGGTCCCAGGTCTGGCAGTGGATCCACAACGACATCACGCTGGCCGACACGGGCGAGGTGGTGACACGCGAGCTGGTCGAGCGGATCATCGAGGAGGAGCTCGCCGGCATCGCCGCCGGACCGGGCTACGACGAGGAGCTCTACCGGCAGGCCACGGCACTGTTCAAGGAGGTCGCCCTTGACGACGACTTCGCGGAGTTCCTCACGCTTCCCGCGTACGCGCGGATGCCGTGAGGGGCGGGACGACGTGAGGGGCGGCGGGAGCCGATGTCCGTGCTCGAACGGCTGACGGAGCGGCTGACCGCCGTGCTCCCGCCGGACGCCGTCGTGACCGACCCGGTGCGGCTGCGCACCTACGAGTGCGACGGGCTGACCGTCCACCGGGCCGTCCCCGGCGTGGTCGTGCTGCCCGAGACCACCGAGCAGGTCGCGGCCGTCGTACGGCTGTGCCGCGAGCACGGCGTGCCGTTCGTCGCGCGGGGATCGGGCACGGGCCTGTCGGGCGGCGCGCTCCCCCGCACAGACGGCGTGCTGGTCGTCACCTCCCGCATGCGGCGGATCGTCGAGATCGACGTCCCCAACCGCCGGGCCGTGGTGGAGCCCGGCGTGACCAACCTGGCGATCACCGAGGCGGTCCGCGACCAGGGCTACTACTACGCCCCCGACCCCTCCAGTCAGCAGGTCTGCTCGATCGGCGGGAACGTGGCGGAGAACTCGGGCGGCGCCCACTGCCTCAAGTACGGCTTCACGGTGAACCACGTGCTCGCCGCCGAGATCGTCACGCCCGACGGGGACGTCGTGGAGCTGTCCGCCGGCGATCCCGGCTACGACCTGCTCGGCGCGTTCGTCGGCTCGGAGGGCACCCTCGGCATCGCGACGAAGATCACCGTACGACTGTCGAGGGCGCCGGAGGCGGTCACGACCCTGCTCGCCGCCTTCACCGGCATCGAGGCCGGTGGGCACGCGGTGTCGGCGATCATCGCGGCGGGCGTGGTCCCGGCGGCGATCGAGATGATGGACGCGCTGGCGATCGAGGCGGCGGAGGCCGCCGTCCACTGCGGCTACCCGGCCGGGGCGGGAGCGGTGCTGGTGGTCGAGCTGGACGGGCCGCGCGCCGAGGTGGAGCACCAGTTCGCGGCCGTCGAACGCATCTGCCGCGACAGCGGCGCCTTCGAGATCCGGACGGCCGCCTCCGGCGAGGAGCGCGCGGCGATCTGGAAGGGCCGCAAGTCGGCGTTCGCGGCCGTCGGCCGGATCAGCCCGGCGTACATCGTGCAGGACGGGGTGGTGCCGCGGACCGCGCTGCCGCGCGTGCTCGCGGGCATCGACCGGCTGCAGGAGGAGTACGGGATCAGGGTGGCGAACGTCTTCCACGCGGGAGACGGCAACCTCCACCCCCTCGTGCTGTTCGACGACGCCGTTCCGGGTGAGCGCGAGCGCGCCGAGACCGTCAGCGGGCGCATCCTCGACCTGTGCGTCGAGCACGGCGGCTCGATCACCGGGGAGCACGGCGTGGGAGTGGACAAATCCCGGTACATGCCCCGGATGTTCACCGAGGACGACCTGGACACGATGCAGCTTCTCCGGTGCGCCTTCGACCCGGAGGGCCTGGCCAACCCCGGCAAGGTCTTCCCCACCCCCCGGCTGTGCGGGGAGGCGCCGGGAGTGCGCACGGGCGTGCACCCGCTGGTCGAGGCCGGCCTCGCGGAGCAGTTCTGATGCGCGGCGAGCGGACGCCGGACGCGCTCGCGGCGACCGGCGTCGCGGTGCGCGAGGCGGGCGACGGGGACGAGGTCGCGGGCGTCCGGCCGCGCTGGGTGACGCTGCCCGAGTCGGCCGAGGAGATCGCGGCCGTCCTGCGCGCCTGCGCGGCGCACGACCTGGCGGCCGTCGCGACGGGCGCCAGGACCAAGCTCCACTGGGGCACCCCGCCGGAACGCTGCGACGTGCTCGTGGAACTGAGCCGCATGGACCGGGTGCTGGAGTACACCCCGGGCGACCTGGTCGTACGGGTCCAGGCCGGGGTGACCACGGAGGCACTGGCGGACGCCCTCGCGGCGGAGAACCAGGAACTCGCGCTCGACGTGCCGGTGCCGGGCACCACGGTCGGCGGGCTGCTGGCGACCGGGATCGCCGGGCCGCGCGCGTTCCGCCACGGAACGGCCCGCGACCTGCTCATCGGGATCACGGTCGTGCTGGCCGACGGCACGATCGCCAGGTCCGGCGGGAAGGTCGTCAAGAACGTCGCGGGATACGACCTCGGCAAGCTGTTCACCGGCTCGTACGGCACCCTCGGCGTCATCGCGGACGCGACCTTCCGCCTGCGTCCCCTGCCCGCCGCCCGCGCCTGGGTGACGGCGTCCGTCGCGCGCCCGGTGACGGAGACCGTCGAGCCTTATGTGTACGAGGGGAGGACGTTCGACACCACCTCCACCGACGTGGCCGCCGCGCTGCGGGCGATGGTGCCGGCGAGCACCGAGTCGCCGCTGGAGCCGAGCGCCGTGGAGGTCGACTGGCCCGACGTGGACGGTCCCTGCACGGTGGCGGTCCTGCTGGAGGGCACCGCCGCGGCCGAGCGTGCCAAGGCCCTGTCCGCGCTGATGGGCGGCACGGCGGAGGTGACCGAGGAGCCGCCTCCATGGTGGGGACGCCTGCCCGAGCCGTCCTGGCGAGCCGGGTCCGGGCCGCCCGCCGAGGCGCCGGAGCCTGCCGGGCCGCGCGACGCGGAAGCCGCGGTGCTGACCGGCGCGGCATCCGACAGTGGGGCGTCCAGCGGCGGGGAGATCCTGCTGGAGGTGCGGAACATCCCCTCCCGGCTGGCGGGGAGCTTCGTCGGCCCCTTCTGGGCGGCCCGCGCCGCGGACGTCCGTCCGGCGGTACGCGGCTCCCTGGCCGCGCAGGTGCTCCACGTCGCCCTGCCGCCGGACACCGAGCCCGGCCTCGTCGCCGCCTTCACCGGTGAACTGCGCGCGCACATGGAGGACGAGGGCCGCGTGGTGGTGCTCTGCGCCCCACGGGAGGCCGCACGCCGCCTCGACCGGTGGGGGCGCGTCGGAGCGCTGCCGCTGATGCGCCGGGTCAAGGAACGGTTCGACCCCGGCCGCCGGCTGTCCCCCGGCCGCTTCGTCGGAGGGATCTGATGGACCCCGAGCTGATCAAGGATTGTGTGCACTGCGGGTTCTGCCTGCCCACCTGTCCGACGTACGTGCTGTGGGGCGAGGAGATGGACTCGCCGCGCGGGCGCATCCACCTGATGGGGCAGCACACCGAGGGCACTCCGCTCACCGGCGCGATGGCCGGGCACTTCGACGCCTGCCTGGGCTGCATGGCGTGCGTCACCGCGTGCCCGTCCGGGGTGCGGTACGACCGGCTGATCGAGCAGACGAGGGCCGTGGTCGAGCGGGAGCACGTGCGCCGCCCGGACGAGCGGGCGGTCAGGGCCCTGGTGTTCGCGTTGTTCCCCTACCGGCGCAGACTGCGGGCGATGCGGCTGCCGATGCGGCTGGGCAGGCGTCTCCAGCCGTTCCTGGAGCGGGTGAACCCCTCCCTCGGCGCGATGGCCGAACTCGCCCCCGCCGTCGTCCCCCGGCCCGTACGGCTGCCGCCGCTGGTGCGGGCGAGGGGGCCGCGCAGGGCCAGGGTCGGGCTGCTCACCGGCTGCGTGCAGGGCGAGTTCTTCCCGCAGGTCAACGCGGCGACGGCGCGGGTGCTCGCGCTGGAGGGCTGCGACGTGGTGATCCCGCCCCGGCAGGGCTGCTGCGGCGCGCTGTCGCTGCACTCCGGCCGCGAGGCCGAGGCGAGGCGGTTCGCCCGCCGCACGGTCGCGGTGTTCGGGCGGGCGGATGTGGACGCGGTCGTCGTCAACGCCGCCGGCTGCGGGTCGAGCATGAAGACCTACGCCGAGGTGCTCGCGGACGATCCGGCCTGGGCGGCGCGTGCCGGGGCGCTGCGCATCCGCGACCTGGCGGAGTTCCTGGCCGAGCTCGGACCGGCCGCGGAACGGCGCCCGCTGCCGGTCTCGGTCGCCTACCACGACGCCTGCCACCTGGCCCACGCCCAGGGCGTACGCGCGCAGCCGCGCGACCTGCTGCGCGCCGTGCCCGGGCTGGAGTTGCGAGAGGTCGCCGAGGCGGCGATCTGCTGCGGGTCGGCGGGCACCTACAACCTCTTCCAGCCGCGGGCGGCCAGGGAACTCGGCGACCGCAAGGCGGAGCGCGTGCTCGCGACCGGCGCTGAGGTGCTGGTGTCGGCCAACCCGGGATGTTCCATGCAGATCGCGGCGGCGGTCCGCAGGGCGGGCGGCGGCGAGATCCGGGTCGCGCACACGGCCGAGGTGCTCGACGCCTCGCTGCGCGGCCTCGATCCCGGCGTGCTGGGACGATCTCCGGGAGCCGGGAAGGCGAGGACGAAGCGGTGAGCGTGCAGAGCGTCGACCGGGCGCTTGACGTCCTTGAGGCCCTGGCGGAGCAGGGCGGCCAGGCCGGTCTGTCGGAGATCGCGGCGCGGACCGGCCTGCCGTACGGGACGATCCACCGGCTGTTACAGACGCTGCTCGCCCGGGGGTACGTCCGGCAGGAGTCCGACCGGCGGTACGCCCTGGGCGGCGCGCTGGTGCGGATCGGCGGGGTCGCGGAGCGGATGCTGGCGGTCTGGGCCGAGCCCTACCTCACCCGGCTGGTCGAGCTGTCCGGGGAGACGGCCAACCTCGCCGTGCTGGAGGGGGACTTCGTCGTCTACGTGGCCCAGGTGCCCTCGCCGCGCAGGCTGCGGATGTTCGCCGAGGTCGGCCGCCGGGTGCTGCCGCACAGCACGGCCGTGGGCAAGGCGCTGCTGGCCGGGCGCGCCGACGCGGCGGCGGTGTTCCGGCGCACCGGCCTGCCCCGCCGTACGGACCGGACGATCACGGTGACGGAGGAGATGCTGGCGGAGCTCGGCCGGGTCCGCGCCCGGGGGTACGCGCTGGACCTGGGCGAGGAGGAGAGCGGCGTGCACTGCATGGCCGTGCCGGTCCACGACGGAGGGCGGACCTTCGCGGCGCTGTCGGTGTCGGGCCCGGCCGAGCGCATCGACGCGATCGACCGCGAGGAACTGGCCGCGATGCTGCGCAAGGTCGCCGAGGACTTCGGCACCGCCGTCTTCCGCTCCTGACCCGACGCTGCTGACTCGACGCTCGTGACTCGTCGACGCTCATGACTCGACGTTCGTGGCTCGACGCTCCTGACCGGACCGCGCCGGATGGGCCAGTATGGGCTCATGTGCCGAAGCATCAAGACCCTGCGCCCGCCCTTCACCGACGAGGTGACCGAGGAGGACATCCGGGCGGCGGCCCTGCAGTACGTGCGGAAGGTCTCCGGGTTCCGCGCGCCCGCCGCGCACAACGCCGAGGCGTTCGACCACGCCGTGGAGGAGATCACGCGGGCCAGCGCCGAACTCCTCGCGTCCCTGCGGGTCCGCGGGACGCCCGCTTCCGCCTCAACCGCACAGGGATGAGAGGCGGCGGCCTGCCCGTCCTGACTGGAACGCTTTGCCGCAGCCGGGAAGCGTGTCACGATAAATGATCGCATCGGCGTTTCCGAGGGAGAGGGGGCGGACCGGTGCCACCTGCGATCGTCGGGCATGAAGGTCCCCTGGCCGGCCAGCGTTTCCCGATCGACGACAAGCCGATCACCTTCGGCCGCAGAGGCGACAACAGTGTCGTGATCACGAGCGAACGGGCCTCCCGCTTCCACGCGGAGGTGCGCCGCGAGGCCGAGGGATACGTGCTGCGCGACCGGGGCAGCAGCAACGGGACGCTGGTCAACGGCAGGCGTGTCACCACGCATGTGCTCCGGCCCGGCGACACGATCGCCATCGGAGGGGAGACGTTCCGCTTCGAGGCGTTCGACGACTCCGAGACGGTCATGGACACCTCCCTGATGCAGCGGTTCCGCCGGTCGGTCCCGGACGTCGAACCGGACCAGGTCCTGCACGTCACCGTCTCCGGTGGCGGGCCCGTCGGGCTGGCCTTCGCCCTGCTCCTCGAACATCTCATGGGGCACCGGGTCGCCATCACGATCTACGACGGCCGCTGGACCGAGGACGGGTCGCGGATCGTGTGGAAGAACGCCGCGCAGGGCAACAACCGGCGGCAGCAGGTCGTGACGGTGCAGAGCCGCCAGTATCTGAACCTTCCGGAGGACGTCCAGGCGCGGCTGTTCACCGAGGGGTCCTACAGCGAGATGTGGCCGGCCGGTCCGGACTCGATCCGCGGCCACGGCCCGCGGAACATCCGCATCGCCTACATCGAGGACACCCTGCTGGAGATGGCGAACGAGAGGTCCGCCCGCATCCGCCTGGTGCCGGAGAGATTCGACCCCGCGGAGCGCCACGACACCGTGGCCAGGGACCACGTGCTGGCCATCTGCGAGGGAGGGCGCTCGCGGACCCGCGAGCACTTCACCGACAGGTTCGGCCGGGCCGACGACTCGATCTTCTCGCTCGACGGCCGGCACGTGCAGGACGTGGTGCTCGGGATACGGGTGAAGTCCGCCCTGCCGGACCCCGCGATCGTGCTGCTGACCGTGGCGCAGAACCGGTTCCTCCTGAACTCGCTGCGCGGCGAGGGTTTCCTGAACATGCGCCTCACCGACGACGAGGCCGCGGAGGTCGTCGGCATCGACCCCGTCCGGCACGTGTTCGAGGAGTGCGTCGCCTCCAGTCCCTGCCTCATGGAGCGCACCGAGGACGGCGACTTCCACTGCTCGACCCACCACACGTTGTTCCTGCCCGCCCTGATCAGGGGTTCGGCACTGTGGAGGCGGGCGAAGGAGGGGCTCGCGCTCTTCGGCGTCGCCGACGGCGACGTGAGCGCGGTGACCGCCTTCCGGCTCGACATGGTGCAGCGGCCGCGGTTCACCGCCCGGTTGTACTCCCCCACGTCCACCACCCCGGGCACGTACGGCTTCCTCCTGGGGGACGCGGCCAACGCGATCCACTTCTGGCCCGGGCGGGGTCTCAACAGCGGGCTCGCGTCGGCCATTTCGCTGGCCCGGTCGCTCAACCGCAACTGGCGCGGCAGGCCGTTCCGCGACGCCGACTTCGTACGGCACGAGGCCGCGATGTCGATGCTGCAGTACCGGCACAAGAGCCGCGCGTGGAACGCGATGGTGACCACCGACGAGCAGGGGGTCACCCGGGCGATCAAGGACACGATCGTCCAGGGCATCGAGGAGGGCGGCGCCGGTTCGGACAGGGACGCGGACATCGAGGCCCTGATGGAGCGCCTGCGGCAGATCCGCGACCGCCTGTCCCCACGCATTCCCGGCATGCCCGACGACGCGACCCTCCTCCGGCACCTGCGCGAGCTGCGGACCGAGACGCTGCGGACCCTGCTGGTCAGCGGAGCCTGGGAGACGCTGACGGTCGGCGGCGAGGAGGTCGACATCGACATCTTCGACCAGCCGGTCTCCGCGGCGGCGCCCCCCGCGGCGTCCGCCGTGCCGCCCCCCGCCGAGAGGCCGCTGGTCACGCGACAGGCGGACGGGCAGAACAGGCGGCCCGGGGTGGTCGCCGGAGGACCGGGTGACACGCTGCCCTCCGGCTGACAACGCCTCGGACACCGGCTCCGAGAACCACGGAACCGGCCCGGGCCGTCCGGCGGAGTAGGGGTGAAGGGCGCGTCGGCGCCCGTGGAAGGAAATCCCCTATGAACGGATACAACGGGTGGTGAGGACGGTCCCCGGCGGCACACGCCTCCCCTCGGCCGCGGCGGGTCCCCGGCCCGGCGACGACGAGGCGAAAGACAGCGGGCCGGAGCACGCCCCGGCGACGTATCCCGGCGTGAACGGCGACGAGCCGCGCGACGACGAGCCGAGCGACGCCCGGCTGATCGAGGCGTCGCTGCGCGCGCCCGAGCGGTTCGCCGGCGTCTTCGACCGGCACGCGGACGAGATCCACGCCTACGCCGGCCGCCGTCTCGGCCCCGAGCACGCCGACGACGTGACCGCGGAGACGTTCTTCGTGGCGTTCCGGAAGCGGCACCGCTACGACACGTCCCGGCCGGACGCCCGGCCCTGGTTGTACGGCATCGCGGGCAACCTCATCTCCGGGCACCGCCGGGCGGAGGTCCGCCGTCTGCGGGCACTGGCCCGCGCCCCGCACGACGCCGGCGAACGCGGCGCCCACGAGGAGGAGCGCGGAGCGGAGCGGGCGAGCGCCGCCGCGCTGCGGCCCGCGCTCGCGGCCGCCCTGGCGCGGCTCTCTTCCGCCGAACGCGACCTGCTCCTGCTGGTCGCGTGGGCCGACCTCTCCTACGAGGAGGCGGCCGAGGCGCTGCGGATCCCCATCGGCACGGTGCGCTCGCGCCTCCACCGCGTACGCGCGAAGCTGCGCCGCCATCTCGATCTTCCCCAGGAGGACTGACCGTGATCGACGAGATCGACCTGGTGGCCCGTGAGCGGCCGCAGGCGCCCCCCTACTCCCTGGCCGCCAAGGCGGCCGTACGGCGGCGGCTGACCGGCCCGGGCAGGCCGCCGGTCCGCCCGCGCCCGTACGCGCTCCTGATGGGCGGGGCCGCGCTGCTCGCCGGGGCGGGCGTCGTCGCCGTCGCCGCCACCGGGCCCGGCCGGCCCGCCCCCCCGACCCGGGCCGGCGAGGTGGTCGTGACCCTGCCGAAGCTGTCGGCCATGTCGGCGGAGGAGGTGCTGGGCAGGGCGGCCCGCGCCGTGACCGACCTGTCCCCGCGCGACGACCAGTTCGTCAAGGTCGGCTCGCAGACGATGTACGAAGCCTCCATAGTCGGCGAGAACGAGAAGGAGTCCCGCTACCTCTACCGGACGAAGCGGACGATCTGGCTGTCCGCCGACGGCACCAGGGACGGCGCGCTCAAGATCGAACATCTGGAGCCCCGCGCCTATCCGGGGTGGCCGATCCCCCCGGAGGCGTACCGGGAGAAGGGCACGGAGTGGCTGGGGCTACCGGCCTGTGACAAGGTGAGCGACACCGCCTACACCATGTTGCAGAAGCTGCCCTCGGACCCGGAGAAGATGCGGTCCCACCTGTACGCCCGGCCGCACGGCGACCTCCCGTCCGACGCGGGGGCGTGGACGGCCGTGGGCGACCTGCTGCGGGAGACGTACGTGCCGGCGCCGCAGCGGGCGGCGCTGTTCAAGGCCGCCGCGACGATCCCCGGGGTCACGGTCAGCGAGGACGTGGAGGACGCGGCGGGCCGGACCGGCATCGGCGTCGGCCGGGTCTCCCGCGGCGTGCGCGAGGAGATCATCTTCGACCCGGCCACGTACGAGCTGCTCGGCGAGCGCGGCGTCGTGGTGGACGCGCGGGAGGCCAGAGCGCCCGTGGGCAGCCTGGTGGCCTCCACCGCCCAGCTGGAGGTCACGGTCGACGACGCCGCGCCCGAGGTGAAGGACCCTCACGGCGGCTGCCTCTGATCCCCGCCCGCGGAGCCGGCCGAACGCCCGGCGGGCTCCGCGGGCGCGAATTGTCGGTGGTGATCTCTAGCCTCCGGCACATGACAAACGCGACGCAGGCGTACAGCTACGCCGCGCCTTCGATGCTGGTGGACGGACGTCTCGGGCTGTCGACGTCCGGCGGCAGGGCCCTGAGCGGCCCGGCCCTCGCGCCCAGGTTCTTCAGCGGGGTGGTGACCCAGGCGGCGCCCGCGGCGGCGGCCCTGCTGGGCGTGGCCGACGTGGCCCTCACCCGCTATCACCAGCCGCGTCCGGGATGGACGCGCGACCCGGTCGTCACGTGCGGCGGCGACCGGCTGCGCTTCGAGTCGTTCTCCGCCTGCGGCGGCGTGTACGCCCGGCTCGACCTGCTGGGCGGCGCCCTCGACGGCGAGGTGTTCGACCGGGGGACGACCAACGTCGACGTCAACGGCCCGCTGCGGGAGGCGCTGGCCCGGGTGGGCGCGCGCGACCCGCTGCACCTCGGGGTCGGCGCCGACGAGCTCACCGTGACCACGCTGGACGGCGCGGTGGTGGAGAAGAAGGTTCCGCTGCCGGAGCGGTGGCTGCGGGGCTTCGCCGAGGTGCAGGTGATCGCGGCGCGCATGGACCTTCGGGCCGAACTCCAGGGGATGAGCGCGGTGCGGTTCCTGCGGTCCCTGCCCAAGCGGGCGGCGGCCGACCTGTGGGTCGCGCCCGCGGGCCGCGACCTGCGGGTCACCGACCGGCCCAGCCCGGGAGCGGTGTGCCTGTCCGGCGTCGGCCGCCTGGCGACGCTGCTGCCCCTGCTCCGCTTCGTCAGAAGCCTCAAGGTCTACGGCCCGGCCGCGCCCGGCGGCCCGGCGTCGAGCGCGTGGGAGCTGGAGCTGCCCGGAATGCGTTACACGCTGGTCCTGTCTCCGGAGCGCTGGCGCGGCTTCTCCGGCGAGGGCGCGGTGCTGGCCGACCTCGCCACCGACGAGGCCGAGGCCGACGCCGACGTGGTGGGCATGCTGCTCAACTTCGAACCCGAGGTGGAGATCGGCCTGCTCGCCGACCGCGCCGGGCTGTCCACCACACGCGTGCGGGCCGCCCTCACCCAGCTCGGCACGGCCGGGCGAGTCGGCTACGACCTGAACGAGGCGGCGCACTTCCACCGCGAACTGCCCTACGACAGGGAGCACGTGCAGCACCTCAACCCGCGGCTGACGTCCGCGCGGGCGCTGGCCGAGGCCGGCGCCGTGGAGATCGCGGGCGACACGGCGCGCGTACGGACCGACGGCGGGGTGCGGGAGGTCGGCCTGACCGACGGCTCGTGCACCTGCCCCTGGTGGTGGGACCACCGCGGCTCACGCGGGCCGTGCAAGCACGTGCTCGCGGCCAGGATCGTCGCGAGGACCACGCTTGGACCATCCAGCGTGGAGACCGGCGTGGAGACGGCCCGATGAGCGCCTGGCAGGAGGTGCGCGACCTCGTCGCCGCGCGTGAGACGAAGACGCTGGCCGACTGCGTGATCGCGCTCACCGAGGCCGAGCGCGCCGAGGTGGCGAGACGGTTGCCGGGCCTCCTCAAGGAGATGCGGGACACCGCCACACGGATGACCCATGGGAGCCGAGGGGTTCACGACCTCGACGAGGACTGGTGGACCGCCTGGGAGCGCCGCCGGACCGTGCGGGGCGCCCTCGCCGAGTTGGGCGCGCCGCTGCGGATCGCGGGCGCGGGGACGATCTCCGGGCCCGCCGCCGCGGCGGCCTGGCTGACCCGCCGCGAGCTCTACCCGGAGTGGGGGCCCGCCCCGGACCCGGCCGAGGTGGTCCGCGTGCTGGTCACCCGTCCGGCCGGCTGGCAGGCCGACGTGGCGGCCCGGCTCGCCGGGAAGATCCGCAGGGCGGACGACGTCCGGATCGCCCCGCTGGTGCTCGCGCTGCTGCGGGCCTCCGGCGTGACGCCGCCCGCGCACGACCCGCTCGTGGTCGCGTGGCTGACCGGCCCGGCGGCGGACGACGATCCGCTGCTCGGCCCGCTGTTGCCGCTGATCTTCGAGGCCGAGGGCGCGGGCCGAGCCCTGCGCGAGGAACGGCTCACGCCCTCGCCCACCCCCTGGCTCTCCCTGATCGGGCGGCTCCTGCGTACCGGACGCGTGTCGCGGGCGGAGCTCCTGGACGGCTGCGTGAGCCGGTTCCTGCGCGGCGGTGACGCCGCGGACCTGCGCTTCTTCGTGCGCCTGCACGAACTGGTCGAACCGGCGCCGCAGGAGGCGGCCGGACGGGTCCGGGACTATCTGCGACTGCTCCCCGCCGCCCCCGGCCCGGTCGCCGAGCTGGCCCTGACCCAGGTCGACCGCACCGGCCCCCACGACGACGCCGACGTCCAGGAGGCGATCGAGGCGCTGACCTTCAGGCCCGAGGCCAAGCTGGCCCGCGCCGGCCTGAGCCGGCTGGACCAGGAGGTGCGGCGGAGGCCCACCCGCGCCGGCGAACTGGCTCCCGCGCTCGTCACGGCGTTGGCGCACACTTCCGACGACGTACGGCGGCGAGCCGTCCGGATCGCGCTCAGACACGCCGCCGCGTTCCGCGCGGGGGCGAAGTCGATCGCCGACGCGGTACCGCTGCTGCCCGCCGATCTCGGCCGGGAACTCGCCGCGGTGTTCGGGGGCGACGTCACGGCCGAGGGGACGCCGGAGCCGTTCACTCCCGCTCCGCTGCCCGTCCTCCCCGAGCCCGGCCCGTTCCCCGCACCGTCGGTGGATCACACCACGTGGGATCTTCGCGAGTGGGTGGCGCGTGAGCAGTGGCTCGCCGGCTTCGTCGAGCGGGCGGGCCGGGACCGCGCGGCTCTGCGCGCGACGCTCGCCCCGGTCTTCCAGGACTTCTCTCCCCACCTGTACGACATGGAGAGCTGGCTCGATCCGGACGCCTGGATCGCCGCCCTGGCGAAGGAGGTGATCGCTCCCGGTACCGATCCCGGCGTGCCCGATCCCGAACCCGCCGGGCTGGGGCTCCTTGTGGGCATCACGTACTCGGCCCTCCGGCGGCTGTTCGGCGAGCCGGAGAGACCGGACCCCGCGGTGGACCTCCGCCGGCGGAGCCGGCTGCCGGAACCCGCGCACGTCTCCCCGCCGCACATGTTCCTGCTGCACCGGCTCGACGAGATCTACCAGGCGCTGAGAGAAGGGACGCTGCCACCCGTCCTGCTCGCGACGCCGACGGTGATGACCGGGCACCTGGACCCCCGCGTGCTGGTGGACCGGCTGGAGCTGTGCGCCGCCGCGGGCGTGGAACCGCTGCCGGCGGACCTGCAGCAGGCGCTGCTGCGGCTGCCGAGGGGAACCCATCCCTTCTCCGCCGAACGCGCCGCGCACGTGCGATCACAGGCGGCCCCGGCCGTCGCCGCCTGGCTCGCCCAGGGCGGCCTGCCCGATCCCGAGGCGGGGCTGAAGTGGGGCTACATCGAGAACGCGCACGAGTACCTGTTCGAGGAGCGTGACCCGGGACACGCCGAGCAGGTGCGGCTGGTGCCGGTGCTGCGAGCGGAGCCGACCGGGCACCACCTCATCGACGAACTGCTGCGCGAGCCGTCGAAGTGGCGCTGGGACGATCACGGCCACGTCATGGCCTCGTGGCCGTCGATCCTCCCGTCGCATCGCGAGGTCGTCTCCGTCAACTTTCTGCCCCACCTGCTCCACCAGTGGAACCACCCTGGGGTGTATCCGGCGTACCTGGAGGCGGTGGCGGACGCCGACGGCCCGCTCGGGGAGGCGACCGCGCTCATCATGGCCTACTTCCTGGCCGATCGCCGCCCCGACCCGGTTCCGGTGCTGCTGCGGATGACGAGCCGGGGAGACCTGCCCGCCGAGGCGATCGGCCGTCAGCTCGCGCTGCTGCTGCGCCGCACCTGGTTCGAGACCCGGCCGGTGCTGGCGTCCCTGCGGGAGGCCGCGCATCAGGGAGCGCACGAGCAGGTGTGGGAGATCCTGCGGGCCCTGCTGCCGGATCTGCTGCCCTCCGCCGGAGAGCGGCCGAACGTCACCCAGACCGAGGCGGTGGCGCTCGCCGCCGACGTGGCGGCCTGGGTGGGCGCCCGCGGCGAAATCCCGGCCGTTTCGGCGCACGCCCCCACGGGCCGGCCGAGCCGCCGAAGCCGCTTCGCCCGCGAATGCGCCCGCCTGTGCGACCAGCTCGCAGGATGACACGCGGCAGCGCCGGCCGGGAAGGCGTCTACCGGTGAGCCGGGCGGGTCACTTGCACTGTTCGAGCATCGCGTCCTTGTCGGCGGAGGTCACCGGCAGGTCGTACTTGAGGGCGACCTGGGCGAACCGCACGGCGTAGGAGCAGCGGATGTCGCGGCGGGGCGGCAGCCAGGTGGCCGGGCCGGAGTCGCCCTTGGAGCTGTTGGTGGAGCCGTCCACGGGCATGAGGTTGAGCGGGTCGTTGGCGATCTGCTTGCGCTTGCTCTCGCTCCACCGCGACGCGCCCATCTGCCAGTCGTACGACAAGGGCATGACGTGGTCGATCTGGACCTTCGCGGCGTCCGACTTGCTCCAGTCGATCTTCTTGCCGGTGTACGGGTCGTACAGCTTCATGGTGACGATGACGCAGTTCGACCCGCCGCGGTACTCGACGCCGTCGCCGTCCCGCTTGAGCATGTCGTTGCGGGTGTCGCAGCCGTTGCGCCCCCAGGGGATGCCGTCCACGTTGTCGGCCCAGGCGTAGCCGAACTTGTCCCGGTCGTAGCCGGTCTTCGCGCCGCGGCCCTTCGTCGCCACCTTGCCGATGAGGTCACGGGCCTTCGCCCGGTCCTTGTCCTCGGTGAGGGCCTTCAGCCCGGGCCCGGTGCCGTCGGGGTTGTCGAGCGGGTTGACGCCGTGATCCTCGCCAGAGCCACTGCTCCCGCCACCGCTCTGACCGGCGGGCTCCGCGGCGAGATCGCCTATCCGCCCGCATCCCGTCAGCAACATCACAGCCGCTGCGGCAGCGGCGACCAATCGGGTACCTCGCCCGCTCAAAGCTACCCCTAGGTAGAGAAATATCTGGAATATCCCCCTCAGATATAGCAAAGCGTAAAAAGTTGGCAAAGGAGGCGCGCCCGGAGATCTACAAGGGGCGGCCACGGTGGGCCGCTCACGGCCGCCTGGAAGGGCGGGTAGGGGTCGCCGCGGCGAGTCCGGCACGCCGGAGACGGAACGACGAAGGGCGTGGCACAGTGCCACGCCCTTCGCTCAGGTTCCGGGAATCAGACGGGGATCCAGTCCTGCCAGACGATCTTGTTGGCCTCGACCCACTTCCGGGCGGCGTTCTCGGCGCTCATCTTGTTCTCGGCCATGTCGAACGCGACGGAGTTCTGGTCGTCGTTGGTCCAGACGAAGTTCTTGATCAGTTCGTACGCCTTGCCGCCGTTCCTGGCGAACTTCACGCTGACGATCTTGTCCAGCAGGTACGGCGGGTAGTCGCACTTGACCGTCTTGGGGTCGGCGTCGCACCCGATCGCGTACGGAGGAAGGCTGATCTTGACGAGCTTGAGCTGGTTGAACAGCCACTGGGGCTCGTAGAAGTACATGAGCAGCGGGGTCTCGTTCTCGGTGGCCTTGCGGGCCGCCGCGATCAGGGCGTCCTCGCTGCCGGAGTAGACCACCTTGTACGGCAGGTGCAGGTTCCTGATCAGCGCCTCGTCGTTGGTCACGAAGGACTTGTCACCGGCCAGGTACTGCCCCAGGCCGCCGCTCTTGTCGGTCTTGAACAGGTCCTTGTACTTGACCAGGTTGTGCCAGTCGGTGATGTCCGGGTACTTCTTGACCATCCACTCGGGGACATACCACCCGAGGACGCCCTTGTTGCCGTTCTCCCCCGCGGTGACGGCGACCTTCTTCTGCTCGATGAACTCCTTCTTCAGCTCCGGGTGGGCCCAGTTCTCCAGGACCACGTCGACCGTGCCCTTCTCGAAGCCCTTCCAGGAGTCCGCCTCGCCGCTCTCGATCTTCTCCACCTTGTAACCGAGCTCGTGCTCCAGCAGGTAGGCGACCACCGCCGCGCTGGCCTCGTAGCCGATCCAGGGGTTGATCGCCAACTTCACCGTCTTCGTGCCGCCCGCCGCTCCCGCTCCGGCGGCGTCCGAACTCCCACTCGGGCTCCCGCCGCTGCAGGCGGTCATGACCAGCGCGAGCGACAGCACACCGGTAAGGAGACGGATCCTCATATCTGACCTCATCTGATGTCGTACGGGCGGCGACCGCGAGCGGTGAGGCCGCGGCGACACCGGGAGAGTATTCCACAACGGGCCGGATGGGCCGCGATCTCCGCGGATCGCGGCCGGGAAGGGCTCCCCGCGCCCCGTACGGACGGGGCGCGGGAGGCGACCCTCAGGTGCTCAGGTCACTTGGGCATCCAGGCCTGCCACTTGGCCGTGTTGGCCTCGACCCACTTCTTGGCGGCGTCCTCGGCGGACATGCCGTTGTTGGTCATGTCGTCGGCGACCGCGTTCTGGTCGTCGTTCGTCCACTGGAAGTTCTTGACGAGGTCGTACGCCTTGCCGCCGGTGTCGGCGAACTTCTTGCTCACGATCTTGTCCAGGTCGTACGGCGGGTAGTCGCAGGCGACCTTCTTGGGGTCGCTGTCGCAGCCCTCCTCCCAGGCCGGGAGGTTGATCTTGACCAGCTTGACCTGGTTGAACAGCCACTGCGGCTCGTAGAAGTACATGAGCAGGGGCTTCTTCTGGTCGGTCGCCTGCTTGGCGGCCTTGATCAGCGCGGCCTCGCTGCCGGCGTACACGACCTTGTAGTCGAGCTTGAGGTTCTTGACCAGCGCCTCGTCGTTGGTGACGTAGGAGGGGTCGCCGTCGAGAAGCTGGCCCTTGCCGCCCGACTCCGAGGTCTTGAACAGGTCGGCGTACTTGTTCAGGTTCTTGTAGTCGGTGATGTCGGGGTACTTCTGCGCCATCCACTCGGGCACGTACCAGCCGATGACGCCCTTGTTGCCGGTGCTGCCCGCCTCGACGGCGATCTTCTTCTCCTCGATGTACTTCTTCTTGAGGTCGTCGTGACCCCAGTTCTCGAGGACGACGTCGACGTCACCCGACTCCATGCCCTGCCAGGACGGCTCCTCGGCGAGCGTCACCTTCTCGACCTTGTAGCCGAGCTCGTGCTCCAGCAGGTACGACACCACGGCGGCGTCGGCCTCGTAGCCCACCCAGGGGTTCACGGCGATCTTGACGGTGCCCGCCGCGGACGCGGCCGCCGAGCCCGCCGCGCTCGCGCTCGGGGCGGCTTTCGAGTCGTCCTCTACCTTGGCGCCTCCGCAGGCGGTCGCGGCGAGGCCGAGAGCGATGACCCCTGCGATCAGGCGTAGCTTCTTCATGCGTTCCTCTTCTTGTGGGGAGAGCGGCGCCCGTTGGCGCCTTGCGTGATCCGGTCGAGCATCACGCCGAGGAGGACCAGGGCGACGCCGGCGGCGAAGCCTTTGCCGTAGTCCTCCTGCTGGGCGATTCCGGCCACGACGTCGTATCCGAGGGCGCCCGCGCCGACGAGCGCACCGATCACCACCATCGCCAGCGTCATGACGATTCCCTGGTTCGCCGCGAGCAGCAGCGAGCTGCGCGCCATCGGCAGCTGGACCTTCCACAGCAGCTGCCGGTCGGTGGAGCCCGCCGACCTGGCCGCCTCGATCACGGTGGCGGGCACCGCCCGCAGGCCGTCCTCGACGAGGCGGGCGACCACCGGCACCGCGTAGATGAGCGAGGCCACGATCGCGGTGAAGCGGCCGTTGCCGAACAGCGCCACGGCCGGCAGCAGGTAGGAGAACGACGGCATCGTCTGCGCGGCGTCCAGGACGGGCCGCAGCCCGGCGGCGAACCACCGGGACCTCGCCGCCGCCACGCCGAGCGCGAGCCCCACCGCGATCGTGATCAGCGAGGCGACCAGCACGATCGTCAGCGTCTCCATGCCGTGCTCCCACAGGTGCAGCGCGGCGACGCCCACCAGGCAGGCCGCGGCGACCAGACCGGCCGCGGGACCGCTCACCCGCCAGGCGAACGCCAGCACCGCCACCGTCACCAGCCACCAGGGAGCGCTGGTCAGCACGTCCTGCAGCGGGTTGAGCAGTCCGTACGCCACCGTGTCGTTGAGGAAGCCGGTGAAGACGTACCAGTGCGCCTCGATCCAGCCGACCACGTCGTTGATGGGCCGGACGACCTGCACCTGCCACTGCTCGGGGAACTCCGGCGCGAGCACCGGGGTCAGGGCGATCCCGGCGGCGGTCAGGACGGCGAGGCCACCCCAGCGGACCGCCCTCGCCCGGCGCCCGCCCTCGCGCCGCCGCGCCGCCGCCCTGGTCACCCGGTCGAGCACGATGGCGATCAGCACGATCGCGACACCAGGCACCAGCGCGGCGCCCACGTTGACCCGCGCGAGCGCCCGGATCAGGTCGACGCCGAGCCCGGGCGCCGCGATCAGCGCGACGAGCGGCACCATCGACAGCGCGGCGGCGATCGTCTGGTTGACGCCCAGCATGATCGTGTTCAGCGCCAGCGGCAGGCGCACCTTCATGAGCGTCTGCCTGCCGGTGGCGCCGAGCGACTCCGACGCCTCCACCGTGACACCGGGCACCCGCTGGACGGCCAGCGCGGTGATCCTGATCGCCGGCGGCATCGCGTAGATCATCGTGGCGATCGTCGCGGACGCCGGCCCGATCAGGAACAGCAGCAGGATCGGGGACAGGTAGGAGAAGGTCGGCATGATCTGCATCACGTCGAGCACCGGGGTGACGATCCGGCGGACGCGACCCGAGCGGCCGGCCCAGATCCCCAGGGGGATGCCGATCAGCAGCGACAGCGCCACCGCCGACAGCGTCAGCGCGAGCGTGTCGACGCTCGCCTCCCAGAAGCCGAGCACGCCGACGCCGGCGAAGCCCGCCGCCGCGACGAGCGCGATCCGCCACCCGCCGGCCAGCCAGCCGAGACCGGCGGCGAGACCGATGAGCCCGGGCCAGCCCAGCGCGACCAGCCCGCCCTGGACCAGCGTGTACAGCTCCGCCACGCCCAGCCGGATGTAGTTGACGAGATACAGGAAGATCGGGCTGCTGTTGCGGTTGGCGTCCACCCAGTCACGGGCGTCGTTGAGCCAGTGGAACAGGGCGGCGTCGTCGTCGTGCGGCAGCACGGCCGTGCCGCGGAAGGCCGCGTAGAGCGCCACCACCGCGACCACTCCCGCGGCGGGCGCGGCCCATCGCACGAGGCGCCGGACCCGCGCCGGACCGGGCACGGGCGGCGCGGGGGGCGCCGCCGTCCGCACAGGTGCGCTCACCACTACGCCTCCCCGCTCACGCCCGCGGAGACCTGCGGGGCCTCGGTCCTGGGCCGCACCGCGCCGAGGATGTCGACCCGGCTCACCACGCCGACCAGCTCGCCGCCGTCGACGACGCGGATCGGCCGGTCCGACCCCATCGCGGCCGGAACCGCGTCGTGGATGACGGTGCCGGCGGGAAGCTCGGGACCGTCGAGCGGCTCGCCCGGCTCGGGGTCGCGGCAGATCCAGCGCAGCGACAGCACCTGGGCCCGGGGGACGTCCCGCACGAAGTCGGCCACGTAGTCGTCCGCGGGCGCCCCCACCAGTTCCTCGGGAGTGCCGACCTGCACGATCGCGCCGGCCCGCATGATGGCGATGCGCTCGCCCAGCTTCAGGGCCTCGGACAGGTCGTGGGTGATGAAGACCATGGTCTTGCCGACCTCGCGGTGCAGCCGGACGACCTCGGCCTGCATGTCGCGCCGGATCAGCGGGTCGAGCGCGCTGAACGGCTCGTCGAACAGCAGCACCTCCGGATCGACGGCCAGCGCGCGGGCCAGGCCGACGCGCTGCTGCATGCCGCCGGAGAGCTGCTCGGGATAGGAGTCCTCGTGCCCCTCCAGCCCGACCAGCGACAGGATCCGGCCGGCCTTCTCGTGCCGCTCGGCCTTCCCCATGCCCTGGATCTCCAGGCCGTACGCGACGTTGTCCACGACCCTGCGGTGCGGCAGGAGCCCGAAGTGCTGGAAGACCATGCTCACCCGGTGGCGGCGCAGATCCCGCAGTTGCCTGGCCGACATGGCGCACACGTCCTGGCCGTCGATCCGCAGCTCGCCCGCCGTCGGCTCGATCAGCCGGGTGAGACAGCGTACGAGCGTCGACTTGCCGCTGCCCGACAGGCCCATGACGACGAAGACCTCACCCGGCCGCACCTGGAAGCTGACGTCCCTGACGGCGGCGGTGCAGCCCGTCTTCGCCCGCAGCTGCGCGGGTTCGAGATCGGCGTCGGGGCTGCCGATGATCCTGCCGGCCTTGGGACCGAAGATCTTCCAGAGCCCGC
Source organism: Microbispora triticiradicis (assembly GCF_005864065.1). Taxonomy (NCBI): domain Bacteria; kingdom Bacillati; phylum Actinomycetota; class Actinomycetes; order Streptosporangiales; family Streptosporangiaceae; genus Microbispora; species Microbispora triticiradicis. The sequence continues at coordinate 351,093 of NZ_VANP01000006.1, forward strand.
GAACCTCGATCGCGGCTGTGCCCACTGTGACTTCCCCTCACTTCGCGGTCGCCCGCGAGGCGGCGTGGACGCCCGGAAACGCCACAGCACGGCGCGGAGGCTGCCGCTCGCACGCCGTGGATGAAGAGCGGGGGGCCAACGACTCCTCAGGGCACACGCACAGGCGTTGCGCAACTCGCAACACGGATCCTGTTTGACAACAGGACTGAGGCTAGGCCCCAATCGCCCCACTTATGGGGAAAAATGCCTTCTGCTCGCCATATCGTGACCGTCCGGTGATCTTTACAATCACCGGACGTTCCGGGCGGTGAAGACATAGCAGCGCGCGGTGAGAACGCGGCGGCACGGAGGAGAACCAGGCGGCGCGGGTGGAAGTGCCCGGACGCACGGCACGGCCGCGCCCACGAGGGCGCGGCCGTGCCGGTGAGCGGGATGTCAGAGGCCGTACTCCTTGGAGATCCGCTCGTGCCGCTCGGCCTCGATGCCGACCTCGCGGGCGAGGTCGAGCCAGGCCAGCGGGTGGGACCACTGCTCGGTGACGTCGTCCAGGACGGCGTCCAGATCCGCCGGCCGTACGGCGGGCGGGATCGCGATCCAGCCGAACACGCCGGGAAGCTGCTCGCCGCTGGCCGGGTGGGTGACGCGGTAGTTCTCGTCGCTGTAGACCCACATCGGCCAGCCGCGCTCGGCCAGGACCTCGTTGAACTCGGTCCACTCGTCCTCCGTCGGCGCGGCGCCGTCGAAGAACCAGCTCGTGTAGCCGCCGGGACGCAGCATCGTCACCCCGGCGAAGGGGATCACGAAGCTCTCCCGCTCCTCCTCGCCCTCCGGGATCGGCTCCAGCGGCCGGGGGTCGATCACGACCACGTCGCCCGCGTTGTACTCCATGCCCCGCGGCTGCGGGATCGCGAGGCGGGCGGTGGCCGGGCCGGTCCGTACGGCGAGGACCTCCCGCTGGCTGCCGTCGGGGGCCGGGAGGATCACCCGGACGAGGTGCCACTCCTCCTCGATCGGGCCCTCGCCCGGCTCGATCGGCATGCCGAGTCCGGTCGCGGCGGCCCGTACGGTCGCCCAGTCCTCCACGGCGGTGGACATGACGATGACCCGCCAGACGTCCTCCTCCTCGGCCTCGCCCGTCTCCAGCAGCGGCTTGAGGATCTCGGCCGCCTTGGCGTTGTCGCCGAGCTGCTGGACGGCGCCCGACCACAGGCGGCGCGCCTCCAGCCCGCCGCCGTTGGCGACGGCCAGCTCCGCCTCGGCCGCCGTCTCCTCCCACCGCTCCCGCGCGCGGTGGAGCCGGGCGAGCGCGAGGTGGGAGGCGGTCTCCGGGAGCCGGGCCGCGAGGCTCTCCACCCGCTCGTCCTGATGGGCCTCGATCAGCAGGCCGGTGAGGTAGGCGAGGTCCTCCTCGCCCGCGGCGGCCGGGTCGCCGTCCTCGGCGACCGCCTTCCAGTAGATGTCGGCGCCCACCCCTGGGTAGCCGAGGAACCCGAGGGTGGTGGTGTGCCGACGGGTGGCCTCCAGGTCGGTGCCCGACAGCGGCCACAGCCAGCCCACCCACCGCTCGGGGTCGGCCGTGCTGCCGTCGGCGGCGTCGAAGTAGGCCACCAGCTCGTCGCGGGGGCCGGGGGCCGGGGCCTCCGCGGCGGCGCCGGCCGCCGCGCGCAGCTCGGCCACCCGATCCGCCAGGCCCTCGGTCGCGCGGAGGCCGGCGAGGGCCGCCTCCGCCTCGTCCGCGAGCAGGCGGGCCTGCCACAGGCCCTGCCGCGCGACGGCCAGGTGCCCGGCGGTGAGAGCGAGCTCGAAGCGGGCGCGGTGGCCGCCCATCGTCTCGAAGTACGTCATCCACTGGCGCAGGATGCGGCCGAGCTGCCAGCTGTTGGCGATCGAGCCGCCGCCCGTGACCAGCATGCGGACGGTGTGCGCCCACTCGACCCACTCCCGCGGGTGGTCCCCCACCACGTCGAGGTCGGGCAGGGCCTCCACAGCCTCCTGCGTACGGCCGAGCGTGGCCAGCACCAGCGACCGGAGCAGGGCCTCACGGCGGCCCTTCGCGACCGGGTCGTCGGGCTTGAAGCCGGTCGAGGCGTCCAGCGCGGTCAGGGCGTCGTCGGGACGTCCGGCGGCGAGCAGCGCGCGCACGGAGGCGGCGCCCAGCTCCCAGCTCGCCTCGCGCCCGGCCCCGCGCAGCCGCTCGACGGCCGCCTCCGCGTACGTGACGCCCTCGGCCGCCTGACCGGCGTCGACGAGCGCCGCGACGTACTGCGTGACCAGGCCGGAGAAGGCGAGCGAGTCGGGGCCCACGCCGTCGAGGGCGGCGCCGAGCGAGCTCAGCCGGGTGGCGGCGTAGCCGGGACCGTCGGTGTTGGCCTGGGTGATGGCCAGGACCTCCACTCCGCCGGGGGCGGCGGGGCAGTCGCTGACGTCGCCCCGCTCCGCGAACTCCGCCAGCGAGGCGGCGTCGTCGAGCGCGACCCCGCCCATGGCGCGGTCGCCCACCCGCCCCAGCAGGTGCCAGTAGCGGGCGAAGAGCTCCAGCCACGGCTTCTCAAGGGACTCGGCGTGCTGCGTGATGGCCGGCGCCACGACGTCCAACTGGGCGAATCGGCCCTCGAGCGCCTGCGCGGGCACGTCGCCCAGCGCCATGGCGAGCCCCGTGTTGCCCGCCTCGTGCAGTTCACGCTGGGTGCCGCCGACCCAGGCCCAGATGTCCACGTCCATGGGCAGCCAGTCTGCCAGGTCGCCGACCATGACCCAAACAGCGCGCCGACCCGAACAGCACGCCGACCCGAACAACGCGGCGACCCGAGCAGCACGCCGCCGGGCTCGGCTTCCGCCTCAGCGGGTGAGAGCCACCTGGGAGGCCTCCCCGAGCAGCCCGGTGAGCTCGGCCAGCTCCGCGGGGCCGAGCACGGAGAAGGCGCGGGCGAGCAGGTCGTCGGTGAGCTCCTCCGCCCTGGCCCTGCGCTCGGCCGCCTCCGGCGAGGGCTCCGGGTACGGCCCGGGCCACCCGAGGAACCGGGCGAAGCCGGCCGTGCTGTCGTACGAGACGGGCGCCCCGACACCGTCCCCGCCGACGAGCGTGGCGTCCAGCGGGCCCACACCGCAGGTCACCACGGCCACCGCGTGCAGGGCGCCGCGCAGTTCCCGTACGACGTGGAGCAGGTGGGCCGTCAGCGCCGGCCCGCCGTCCGGGCGGGGCATGGCCCGCCACCCGGCGAACAGCGGGGCGCAGAAGGGGTCGGAGCGGTCCGCGACGACGGCGAGGAGCTCCGACAGCCGGTCGGCGTCCCGCAGCCCGGCGAGCCTGCGCCGCCCCCAGTCGTGGCAGGCGGAGGCGTAGAGCGCGGCGGCCTCCTCGGCCGGGAGCTTGCGCCCGCCCTCCCACGACTCGCGGACGTGTCCGGCGTGGAAGAAGACGACCGCGGCGACCACGACGTCCGCGTCCACCTCGCCGAGGACCCCGCACCTGCCCCGGAAGTACATCTCACGGCCGCCGAGGCCGTGCCGCTCGCACAGCGCCTTGACCTCTCGCGAGAGCATGAAGCCCCCGCCGAGACGCCCGATCGCCGCCTTCGTCCGCACCACCGCGTCACGCGGATCCATCCACCCTCCCAGGTTCGGATCTGAGACTCAGAGTGAAGGATCAGAACAACCTTCCGCAAGCGTCCGGAACGATCAGAGGGCGGCCGGCCACTCGCCCGAGGCGACGAGGACGGCGGGGCCGGCCAGGTGGCTCGTGTCCTCGGTGAGCGTGACGGTCACCGTGCCGCCGAGCACCCGGACCTCCCAGGTCCCGGTCGTCTCGCCGGCCGCGCGGGCGGCCGCGACGGCCGTCGCGACGGCGCCGGTGCCGCACGAGCGCGTCTCCCCCGACCCCCGCTCGTGCACGCGCATGGACACCGTACGGCCGCCCACGGCGTTGAAGAGCTCGACGTTGACGCCCTCCGGGTAGACCTCCCGGTCGAACTCGGGCTCCCGGCCGAGGTCGAGCCCCGACACCGGCTCCTCGACCAGGCACGCGAGGTGGGGGTTGCCCATGTTCACGTTGACGCCGCGATACTCGCGCCCGCCGACGACCGCGCGGCTCTCCCCCAGCACCCGGGGCCTGCCCATGTCGGTGGAGACGTCGCCCGACACGCCGAGCCGTACGCGCTTGACCCCTCCGCGGGTCGCGACGGCGAACTCGCCGGGCGCCGCGAGGCCCGCGTCCACCAGGTAGCGGGCGAAGACCCGGAGGCCGTTGCCGCACATCTCGGCGATGCTGCCGTCGGCGTTGCGGTAGTCCATGAACCACTCGGCCTCATCGGACTGCTCGGCCGCCTCCGGGCACAGCTTGGCGCGGACGACACGCAGCACGCCGTCCGCCCCGATGCCCGTACGCCGGTGGCACAGCGCCGCGACCTGCGGGGCGGTCAGGTCGAGCCGGGCGTCCGGGTCCGGCAGGATGACGAAGTCGTTCTCGGTGCCGTGTCCCTTCACAAACCGCATGCGGTGAGTCTACGAGGCTCCGGTGATCGCGCCGATCGCGCGGTCGGCCAGGCCGGGCGCGTCGAACGGCAGCCAGACCACCCGCGGGTCCCGCCGGAACCACGACTCCTGCCGCCGGGCGAACCTGCGGGTGGCGCGCACCGTCTCCGCCCGCGCCTGCTCCTCGGTCCACTCCCCGGCGAGGTACCGCAGCACCTGCGCGTATCCGAGCGCCCGCCCGGCCGTCCTGCCCTCCGCCAGGCCGCGCCCGGCGAGCTCGCGCACCTCGTCCACCAGCCCGGCCTCCCACATGCGGGCGACCCGGAGCTCGATCCGCTCGTCCAGGACCGGCCGCGGCACCTCGACGCCTATCTGCACGCTGTCGTAGACCGCGTCGTACGACGGCATGGTCGCGGAGAACGGCCGCCCGGACAGCTCGATGACCTCCAGCGCGCGGACGATCCTGCGGCCGTTGCTCGGCAGGATGTTCTCGGCGGCCACCGGATCGAGGCTCTTCAGCCGGTCGTAGAGGGGCGCCGGGCCGGTCTCGGCGAGTTCCTTCTCCAGCCGGTCCCGCGCGTCCGGGTCCGTGCCGGGGAACTCCAGGTCGTCGAGGACGGCCCGCACGTAGAGCCCCGACCCGCCGGCCAGGACGGGCACCCTGCCGCGCGAGCGCAGGTCCTCGACCAGCGGCCGGGCGAGCCGCTGGTATTCGGCCACGCTGGCCGTCCGGGTCACCGGCCAGATGTCCAGCAGATGGTGCGGCACCCCACGCCGTTCCTGGAGCGACAGCTTCGCGGTGCCGATGTCCATGCCCTCGTAGAGCTGCATGGAGTCGGTGTTGATCACTTCGCCGCCCAGGCGGAGCGCGAGCTCGACGGCCAGGTCGGACTTGCCCGCCGCGGTGGCGCCCACGACGGCGATCACAGGTAGCTGCCCCACACCCTCCAGTGTCCCAGGAACGGGGAGGTCACAGGTCCCAGTCGAGGGTGGGCGGCAGATGGCCTTCGAGGGTCAGCAGCCACCGCTTGGACTCCACGCCGTCGCCGCCGCTGAACCCGCCGAGGCCGTTGCTCGCCACGACCCGGTGACACGGCACGATGATCGGGATCGCGTTGCCGCCCATGATCGAGCCGATGGCCCGGGCCGGCACCCCCGTGCCGCTGCGCGCCGCCAGTTCGCCGTACGTCACCACCTCGCCGTACGGGACGGTGGCGTGCAGCGTGCCGAGGACCTGCCGCTGGAGGGGCGACATGAGCCGCCAGTCGACCGGGGCCCGGAACTCCTTCAGCTCGCCCCGGAAGTACGCCGCCAGCTCCTCGCGGACCGCGGCCGTACGGGCCGGGTCGTCGGCGGCCGGCATGCCGAGGCGGGCGGAGATGCGCGCCCTCACCCTGCCGCCGTCCCGGAAGTGCGTGGCGGCGACCCCGTCCGCGGTGACGGCGGCGAGCACGTCGCCCAGCCGGGTCGGGACGGTGGCGAACGCGACCGTGCTGCTGTCCATACGTCCATTCTGCCCATACGTCCAATCTGTGGGGCAGGCGAGCCGGGTAGGGTGATCGGGTGCTGGTCGCCGCGGCCGTCTGCCCGCATCCTCCGCTGCTCGTCCCGCAGGTCGCCGGGGCCGCCGCGGCCGAACTCGACCGGTTGCGCGCCGCCTGCGCCGAGGCGGTCCGGTCCCTCGTCGAAGCCGGTCCGGACGTGCTCGTGGTGATCGGCGGCGACGGCTCCCCGGCGTCCTTTCCCGGCGACGCCGCCGGGTCGCTGCGCCCCTGGGGGCCCGACGTCAGGGTCGGCCCGGCGGGCGGGGAACCGGTGCTGCCGCTGTCGCTCACGATCGGCCGCTGGCTGCTGGAACACTCCGCCGGCGCTCCCGAGGGGCGGTTGCCTCTGCGGTTCGAGGCGGTCGCCGCCGACGCGCCGACGGCCGAGTGCGCCGCGCTGGGCCGCCGCCTGGCCGGCTCGGCGGAACGGGTCGCGCTGCTGGTCATGGGCGACGGCTCGGCCCGGCGCGTGGAGAAGTCGCCCGGCTACGTGCATCCGGACGCCGTGCCGTACGACGACCTGCTCGCCGCGGCGCTCGGGTCCGGCGACTCCGGCGCGCTCCTGGCGCTGGACCCGGCCCGGGCCGCGGAGTTGTGGGTGGCCGGCCGGGCCGCCTTCCAGGTCCTGGCCGGTGCGGCGCACGGCGCGCCGCCGCCCGCCGCCGAACTGCTGCGCGAGGACGCGCCGTACGGCGTGGGCTACTTCGTGGCCCGCTGGCTCTGGTGAGTGGTCAGCCGCCCGCCTCGGCGCTCCGCCTGGGCACCGGCACCCGCATGAGGTCGCGGGCCGTGACCACCTCGCCCGAGTAGGTCTTGCGCACCTCGTCCACGAACCTGGGCTCGTCGGCCGTCGTGTACCGCTCGGAGAAGTGGGTGAGCACCAGGCGGCGCACCCCGCCCGCCGCCGCGATCCGCCCGGCCTGCTCCGCCGTCAGGTGTCCGTACTGCGCGGCCAGCGCGCTCTCACCGGACAGGAACGTCGACTCGATCACCAGCAGGTCGACGCCCTCGGCCAGGGCGAACGCGCCGTCGCAGAGGCGGGTGTCCATCACGAAGGCGGCGCTCTGGCCCGGCCGGGGCGCGCTGCAGTCCTCCATCGTGACCACCGACCCGTCGGGGAGGGTCAGCGAGCCGCGCCGCTGAAGCTCACCGATCATCGGCCCGCGCACGCCACGCCTGGCCAGCTCGCCGGGGAGCATGCGCCGCCCGGCCGGCTCGTCCACGCGGTAGCCGTACGACTGGACGGGGTGCGACAGCGGGCGCGCGGTCAGCGTCACCGGCCCCGACGGCCACCGCGTCAGCTCGCCGGAGACCGGCCGGGGAGTGATCACGTCCGTGTCCGCGAAGGCCGACGCGTTGCGCAGCCTGCGCCAGTACGTCTCGCCGCTCGCGGGGTAGGCCGCCCGCACCTCGTGGGCCACCTTGTCCCTGGCGATCCGCTGGACGACGCCGGGAACGCCCAGGCAGTGGTCTCCGTGGAAGTGGGTGACGCAGATCCAGGTGACGTCGTGGGCGCTCACCCCGGCGTGCAGCATCTGCCGCTGCGTGCCCTCTCCCGGGTCGAACAGGAACCCCTCGCCGTCCCAGCGCAGCAGGTAGCCGTTGTGGTTGCGGTGGCGCGTGGGCACGGCGCTGGAGGTGCCGAGGACGACGAGTTCACGTACGGACACACCGCCGATGCTAGGCCGGGAGCTGGCCCCCGGAGGACACCTCCGGAGATCGTTCCGGAGGGCGAAGTGCACCGCCCGAGCCCACCGCATATCTTGGATATTTGCCGAATTGCGCTGGAAATGGCACATCTGGAGTTCCCGGAAATCGGGGGAATCGGCGCTGAATTCCGTACCGCGTGGGCAGACTGGGGAGTCGAAACCGACACACCGCCACATGGAAGAAAACGACCTTGCCGGAAAACTCCCCCACCCCACGGCATCGGCGTGGCGGTAACACCGTTCTCGCTCTGACGGGCGCGATCGGTGTGACCGCGATCGCCGGACTCGGCGTCGTCCTGGCCGTCCTGCCCGGTCAGGACCCGGTGGCGTCCTCCGCCGCCCGTTCGGCCGCCGCAGGCCAGCGCTTCGGACGAGAAGGACCTCTCGGCTCCGCGGCACCGGGCCTCCCCGCCGCCGGCCCCTTCTTCTCGCAGTCCTGGAATACGCCGTCATCCGTCTCCGCGGACCTTTCATCGGATGCCGCATCGCAGCGGCCGGAAACGGCTCCGGAAAGCGCGCCGGGAGTTTCCGGCGAGTCCGCCGAAGAAGAGGGAGGCGGGGCGACCGGAGACGGCACGGCGGAGCGACAGCCGGCGGCGGCTGAGCGGGGGCTACCGCCCCTGCTGCCCCTACTGCCCCCTGGCCACGAGACCGGCTCGCCGGGATCGTTCGGGCGGGTCGTCCGGGCGGACGGCCCCTCCGGCCCGCCTCTGTCCGCCGCACGTCCCGGCGGGAGCGGCTCCAGCGGCACGGCAGGCCGTACCGGGACGAGAGACCCGGAGCGGCGGCGATCCGCGCGGACCGCTTCGCCCGGAAGCGCGAAGCCGGTCACGCACAAGCCGGACGCCCAGGGCTCGACCGGCCGGGATACCGCCGCTCGTAGCTCTGGCGCGGACACCGCGACTGGCTCTGGCGCGGGCGACGCGACGCCCCGGAACCCGGCGACCGGAGCCGCCACACCCGCCGGGAACGCGGCGGGCACGGCGGGCCGGGACACGGGCACGGGGACCTCTGCCGCGTCCCGAGCCGAGGCGGCCGGCGTGGCGCGCACCCGGATCCAGGACCCCTGCCTGCGGTTCCACGATCTGCGACGCGCCTATTGCTACGAGGTCCTGCGCCGCCTCGCCCGATGACCGCGTGCGGCCCGCCTACGCGGGCCGCCCTCGCGGATCAGATCAACCGGGTCGGTCGTGGTTCAGACGGCCGAGCAGGCGGACGGCTGCGCGGGCAGCGGGGCCGGGCGGCCGATGGTCGGCATGCCCAGACTGACCGCGCCGCCCTGCGGCGGCGCCGCCTGCCGGGCCTCCCAGGCGTCGCCCGCGCGGGTCCGCCGTACCGACAGCACCTTGTCGGCGACCAGGTGGTGCGGCGCGGCGTAGGTCACCTCGACGGTGACCATGTCGCCGGGGCGCGCGTCGACGGCGGCACCGGTGGCGGCGTCGGTGGCGGCGAGGTGGACGAGACGGTTGTCGGCCGCACGGCCGGACAGGCGGTGCGTGGCGTCGTCCTTGCGGCCCTCGCCCTCGGCGACCAGCACTTCGAGGGTGCGCCCGACCTGTGTCCTGTTCTCCGCCCAGGAGATCTCCTCCTGGAGCGCCACCAGGCGTTCGTACCTCTCCTGCACGACGGCCTTGGGCACCTGGTCCTCCATCGTCGCGGCGGGGGTGCCGGGGCGGATGGAGTACTGGAACGTGAAGGCGTTGGCGAAGCGCGACTGCCGCACGACGTCGAGGGTCTGCTGGAAGTCCTCCTCGGTCTCGCCGGGGAAGCCCACGATGATGTCGGTCGAGATCGCGGCGTCCGGCATCGCGGCGCGCACCCGCTCGATGATCCCGAGGTAGCGCTCGGACCGGTACGACCGGCGCATGGCCTTGAGAACCCGGTCGGAGCCGGACTGCAGCGGCATGTGCAGCTGGTGCATCACGTTCGGCGTCTCGGCCATCGCGGCGATCACGTCGTCGGTGAAGGCGGCCGGATGCGGCGAGGTGAAGCGGACCCGCTCCAGGCCCTCGACGTCCCCGCAGGCCCGCAGCAGCTTGCCGAACGCCAGCCGGTCGCCGAACTCCACGCCGTAGGTGTTGACGTTCTGTCCCAGCAGCGTGATCTCCAGGACGCCCTGGTCCACGAGGGTGCGCACCTCGTTGAGGACGTCGCCGGGACGGCGGTCCCTCTCCTTGCCGCGCAGCGACGGCACGATGCAGAACGTGCAGGTGTTGTTGCACCCGACCGAGATCGCCACCCAGGCCGCGTACGCCGACTCACGGCGGCTCGGCAGCGTGGAGGGGAACGTCTCCAGCGACTCCCTGATCTCGACCTGGGCCTCTTCGGCGATCCGGGCCCGCTCCAGCAGCACCGGCAGCGAGCCGATGTTGTGGGTGCCGAAGACGACGTCCACCCAGGGGGCGCGGCGGACGATCTCGCCCTGGTCCTTCTGCGCCAGGCACCCGCCGACCGCGATCTGCATGCCCTCGCGGGCCATCTTGATCGGCCGCAGGTGCCCCAGGTTGCCGTAGAGCCGGTTGTCGGCGTTCTCGCGTACGGCGCAGGTGTTGAACACCACGACGTCCGGCGTCTGCCCCTCGGCGGCCCGGACGTATCCCGCGTCCTCCAGCAGCCCCGAGAGCCGCTCGGAGTCGTGCACGTTCATCTGGCAGCCGTAGGTCCGCACCTCGTAGGTCCGGGTCGCGCCCTCGGCGTCCGGTGTGGTCACAGTCTGTGTGGTCGCACTCATCGCACTACAAGGGTAGGCGCTTCCCCGCCCCCGCCGAACCCGAACATCGCGCGCTCGGGCGGGTGCGGACCCGCCTGACATGACCAGGGCTCGCATCCGCCATTACCCAGGCTTGTGAAAAGTGCAAATGTCCTTTTATTGAGTGATTCATGGCTGTGTGGTGCCCTTTTGTAGGCATAGACCACGCTTCCCACGGATTGGCCTTGACCCGATGTCGAACTGGAACCGATCATCCGTTCTCCTCCGCAGGACGGTCGGTTACTCCGCCGCCGCGGCACTGCTCTGCACCGGGGTCAGCGTGCTCTTCCTCGTCTTCGTGGGCGGCAAGGACGCCGACGCGGCCCGGGATCGCGTCACCGGGGCGTGGGACCGAGCGGTGCCCCTCATCAGACAGGGGTACCTCCCCGCCGAGCTGCCGGCGGGCAGGGACATCGCGATCCAGGTCCTGGACACCCGGCACCAGGTCGTCTCGGCGACGCCGCAACTCGCGGGCAGGCCCCCGATGGCCACCTTCCACGCGACCAGCGCGAGCGTGCACGCCGAACGGGTGCTGTGCCCTCCGGCCGGGCTGAAGGGCTGCATGACCGTCTTCTCGTACAAGGTCTATCAGCCGGACGGGCCCTGGATCCTCTATGTGGCGGTGCCCACGGTCCCCTGGTACGGGAGCACCGAGGCGCTCTCCTTCGCGATCGGCATGTCCCTGCTGGCGACCGCGATGACGGCCGCCGGGACGTTCTACGTCACCAGGAGGGACATGAGTGCGGTGGACGTCATCCGCACGGAACTCGCGGAGATCACCGCCACCCATCTCCACCGCCGGGTCCCTGTGGCGCACAACCACCAGGAGGAGATCAAGCTCCTGGCCGGAACGGTGAACGACACCCTGGACCGGCTCGAAGGCGCCTACAAGCAACTGCGGCAGTTCACCTCGGACGCCTCCCACGACCTGCGCAGCCCCCTCACGGCCATGCGGGCCCAGCTCGAAGAGGCCCTCATGCATCCGCACGACATCGACTGGCCGAGGACGGCCACGGCGGTGCTCGCCGGAGTGGACCGGCTTCAGGCGATCGTGACCGACCTGCTGACCCTGGCCAAGCTGGACGCGCGCGCCCCCCTCGACCTCCGTCCGACCGACCTCGGCCGGCTGGTCAACAGCGAACTCGACCGCCGCACCTACCGAGTGGAGATCGTGAGGGACCTTCAGCGGAACGTCATCGTCGACTGCGACCGGCTGCGGATCACCCGGCTCCTGGTGAACCTGCTCGACAACGCCGCACGGCACGCCGCCTCGCAGATCACCGTCAGCGTGCGGGCCGACGGGCCGACGGCGACGCTGGAGGTCCTCGACGACGGCGCCGGAATCGCACCGGAGGACCGGGAAAGGGTCTTCGACCGCTTCACCCGGCTGGAGGCCTCACGCCACCGGGACGCAGGGGGGACCGGGCTGGGACTGGCGATCGCACGGGAGATCGCGGAGGCGCATCAGGGCACCTTGACCATCCAGGACAGCGAACGGGGAGCCCGGTTCGTCCTGCGCCTCCCCGTCCGGAAAGCGCCACAGATCGCAGGCCGCAGCGAGCATCACGCCGGCCACAGCGATTTTCTCGGTCTCCCGGTCCCGCGGTGAGCCGGACGGCGACGCCGTCCGGCGAACGGCTTCCGGCGTCGTAGGACGTCCTGGGACATTGTCCTATTCATCTGGGCATATCGGTCGCTAGCCTGAGCCCGATCCAGTGGTCGCGCCGGAGGCGCGCGAAGGAGGCGGGGCGCGCGCCGGAGGCGCGCGAAGGAGGCGGGCGGTGCGGCGTACGGCGTGGGCGGTCTGCGCGCTGAGCCTGCTCCTGGTCGCCGCGGCCCTGGTGCTGGGCCACCGGAACGGCGCCGGGCTGTTCCCCCAGAACCACCTCCTCTCCGTCGCCGTCTGCGCGGTGGTCGGCGGCCTGATCACCGCAGCCCGTCCGGGCAACGCCGTCGGGTGGCTGATGGCGGCCTGCGGGCTGTGCTTCGCGCTGCTGGACGCGACCGGGCACTACGCGCTGGCCGGGCTGCCGCTCGCGGGCCCGATGGCCTGGCCGCAGACGTGGCTTTGGGTCCCGGCCAACTTGTCGGTCGCCGCCGTGCCGGCGTTCTTCCCGTCGGGACGGCCGTCGTCGCCCGGGTGGCGGGCGGCCCTGTGGGCGCTCGCCGCGGTCGCCGCCGTGATGACCGCGGTCAGCGCCCTCCTGCCCGGCCCGAGCCACCAGATCGGCTGGGGCACGCCGCTGCCCAACCCCCTCGCGGTGCCCGCGCTCGCCGCCGTCGCCCCGTTCGTCGAGCCGCTGACGACCGCGCTCATGGGCGCGCTGTTCCTCGCGGGCGCGGGCGATCTCGTACGGCGGGCCAGGCGCGGCGACGCCGGCGAAAGGGCCCAGCTCAAGTGGCTCGCGTACGCCGCCGGGCTCGCCGGGCTGATCGTCGCGGGCCGGCTGGCCGCGGGGCTCACCGACGGCGACCCGCGCTCCATCTGGCCCGTCACCAGCGCGTTCTGGGAGGTCACGGGGACGTTCGCGGCCTGCCTGCTGCCGGCCGCCGCCGCGGTCGCGGTGCTGCGGCACGGCCTGTTCGACATCGACCTCGTGATCAACCGCACGCTTGTCTACGTGCTCCTGTCGGCGTGTGTCTTCGGCGGCTACGTGCTCGTGGTCACCTATCTCGGCGCGGTGTTCCGCGCGGCCGGCGGGCTGCCGGTGTCGGTGGCCGCCGCCGGGGTGGTCGCCGTCGTCTTCGCGCCGCTGCGCGAGCGGCTGCAACGCGCCGTCAACCTCGTGATGTACGGCAGGCGGGACGATCCGTACGCGGCTCTGGCCCTGCTGGGCAGGCGCCTGGAGGAGGCGGCGGAGCCGGGTGCGGTGCTCGCCGCGGCGGCGCGGTCGGTGGCGGAGGCGCTGCGCCTGCCGCACGTCGCGGTCGAGGTCGCCGGCGGGCCGACCCACGCCTACGGAGTGCCCTCCCCCGGAACCGTACGGCTGCCGCTCGCGCACCGGGGCGAGCCGGTGGGCGACCTGGTCCTCTCTCCGCGCCCGGGCGAGAGCGGACTCGGCGCGAGGGACCGCCGGGTCCTCGCCGACCTCGCCCGGCAGACCGGGATCGCCGTGCACGCCGTGCGGCTGTCGGCCGACCTGCAGCGCTCACGCGAACGGCTCGTGGCGGCGCGTGAGGAGGAACGGCGGCGGCTGCGGCGCGACCTGCACGACGGCCTCGGGCCGACCCTGGCCGCGCTGACCATGCGGGCGGAGGCCGTGCAGGACATGGTGGACGATCCGGACGCCCTGGCGATGCTCGAAGAGATCATGACGGACGCCCGCACGGCGATGGCCGACGTACGGACGCTGGTGGAGGGACTGCGGCCGCCGGCCCTCGACACGCTGGGCCTGGCCGGGGCGATCAGGTCGCACGCGGCCCGGCTGCCCGGCGCCGAGGTCGGCGTCGAGATCGACGGGACCCTCCCGGCGCTGCCCGCCGCCGTGGAGGTGGCGGCGTACCGGATCGCGGCCGAGGCGCTGGCGAACGCGCGCCGCCACGCCGGGGCCGGGCGGGTGCGCGTACGGCTCGGCATGGCGGGCGGGGGCCACCCGGGCGTGCTCGAAGTGGAGGTGGCCGACGAGGGCGGTGAGCCGTACGCGGTGGACGCCGGTGACCCGGCGTCCACCCGGCCCGGGGTCGGCACGGCGTCGATGCGCGAGCGGGCGGCCGAGTTGGGCGGCACCTGCGACATCGGCCCGCGGCCTGGGGGCGGGACACGGGTGCTGGCCCGCCTCCCGGTCCAGAACGTCACCCGTGACACCGCCCCCGGCACGGCGCGGGACACGGCCGGGAACAGAGCCGGGAACAGAGCCGGGAACACGACCCGGGACATCGCGCCGGGCACGGCGGGGGGCACAGTGCCGGACACGGCGCGGGACACGATGCCGGACACGGTCCGGGAGTCAGGATGGGAGGCGGGCGATGGAGCCGATCCGCGTGCTGCTGGTTGACGACCACGCGGCCTTCCGGGCGGGGCTCCGCGCGCTCCTGCGGCCGGTGGAGGAGACGGAGGTCGCCGACGAGGCGGCCAGCGGCGAGCAGGCCCTCGCCCTCCTTCCCCGCGTGCAGCCCGACGTCGTGCTGATGGACCTCGCCATGCCCGGCATGGGCGGGGTGGCCGCGACCGAGCGGATCACCAGGGACCACCCGCACGTGCGGGTCCTCGTGCTCAGCATGGCGGACGACGACGACGCGGTCTTCGCGGCGGTGCGCGCGGGCGCGCGCGGGTACGTGCTCAAGGGCGCGCGGCGGGCCGAGCTCGTACGGGCGATCCGGGCCGTGGCCGAGGGCGAGGCGATCTTCGGCCCCGCCCTCGCCGGACGGCTCATGGGCTACTTCTCCGGCCTCGGCAGGACGCCCGAGCCCAGCTTCCCCGAGCTCACCCCGCGTGAGCGGGAGATCCTGGGCCTGGTCGCCGGCCACCTGACGAACGTCCAGATCGCGGCCCGGCTCGGGCTGAGCCAGAAGACCGTGCGCAACCACGTGTCCAGCGTCTTCGCGAAGCTGCGCGTGGCCGACCGGGCCGAGGCGATCATGCGGGCCAGGGAGTCGGGCCTCTGACGGGCTCTCCGGAGCGCCCCTCGGAGGCGGGCGCTCAGGCGGCCCGCCAGTCCTCGACGGGCATGCGCAGGACCTTCAGGGCGACCGTGCCGAAGGCGGCGAGGTGGAACAGGGACCCGATGGCCTGGACGGCCGGCGGCTGCCCGAGCGTGAGGAACGGCCCGCAGATCCCCACGAGCGCCGCCACCGGGACCCACCAGGGCGCGCGCCGCACCGCCGCCAGGCCCGTCAGGAGCACCAGCAGGCCCACGTGGGTGAGGAAACCCGGCAGGAGGACGCCGTACACGAAGCCGCCGAGCGCGCCCGCCACCTCGGTCACCCGGGCGGCCGGGGCGTCCGGGAGGCTGAGCGCCAGCGCCAGGTCGTAGAAGTCGGTCATGAACAGGCAGGCGGCGGTGACCGCGCCGGTCAGGCCGACCGCCGCGCCGATGTTGCCGGTGCGCGGCGCGCGGTGGCGCAGCAGATGGGCGAGCCCGAGGACCACCGGGACCAGGCAGACGGTCGCCCACTGGAACAGCAGCGCGCTGGTCTGCACCTGTACGGGGCTCGCGCGGAACACGGCGGGATCGTGCTCGGTGCCCGGCGGCGAGGTCACGAAGGCCAGCCCGAGCAGGACGGGCCACGCCAGCATGGCCGCGGCCGCGACGGTCTTCCTGAACAGATCCGGATTTTTCAGCATCTGCGCTCCTATGCGACAAGGGGATCGGCAGGAGCCAACCGGGACCGCGTCCCGGGCCGCATGGGGCGGACCGTCCGGACAAACCGGGAGTGATGTCCTGAGCAGCCGGGATGTGATCTATTCGGTACCGGCCCGTTAGTGACGGCGCGACGTTGACGCCCCTACGTTGTTGACCATGACGGAGATCAGTGGTTCCGATCCGCTTGTCAGGCTGGAGGGAGTCAACAAGCACTTCGGTCCCCTGCACGTGCTCAAGGACATCGGCCTGAGCGTGGCCCGGGGCGAGGTGGTCGTCGTCATCGGCCCGTCCGGCAGCGGCAAGTCCACGCTGTGCCGGGTGCTCAACCGGCTGGAGACCATCGACTCCGGAAGCATCGTGTTCGACGGGCGGGAATTGCCCGCGGAGGGCAGGGCGCTGGCCCGGCTGCGCTCCGAGGTCGGGATGGTGTTCCAGTCCTTCAACCTCTTCGCCCACAAGACGATCCTGGAGAACGTCACGCTCGGCCCGACCAGGGTGCGGAAGATCCCCCGGCAGCAGGCCGAGCAGCGGGGCATGGAACTGCTCGAACGGGTCGGCATCGCCTCGCAGGCGGCGAAGTATCCCGCCCAGCTGTCCGGCGGCCAGCAGCAGCGGACGGCCATCGCCCGCGCGCTGGCCATGGACCCCAAGATGATTCTTTTCGACGAGCCCACCTCGGCCCTCGACCCGGAGATGGTCCAGGAGGTGCTCGACGTGATGGTCGGCCTGGCCAAGGACGGCATGACGATGATGGTCGTCACCCACGAGATGGGCTTCGCCCGCCGGGCGGCCAACCGCATCGTGTTCATGGCCGACGGCCAGATCGTCGAGGAGGGGTCGCCCTCGGAGTTCTTCACCAAGCCGAGCACCGAGCGCGCCCGCGACTTCCTCTCCAAGATCCTCACGCACTGATCCCAGCTCACGACATGCTCCACAAGAAGCGAAAGGTGATGCGGATGCGATTCGCAGCCGGCTTGCTCGCGCTCGCCGCCCTGGCCACCGGCCTGACGGCCTGCGGCGGTTCGGGGGCGAGCTCGATCGTCGACAAGGCGAAGGACGACAAGAAGCTCGTGATCGGCGTCAAGATCGACCAGCCGGGCTGGGGACTGAAGAAGCCCGACGGCGGCTACGCCGGGTTCGACGTCGACGTGGCGAAGTACGTCGCCAAGGAGCTCGGCGTGCCGGAGAGCGGCATCACGTTCAAGGAGGCCCAGTCGGCCAACCGCGAGCCGTTCATCCAGCAGGGCCAGGTCGACATGGTCATCGCGACCTACTCGATCACCGACGAGCGGAAGAAGAAGATCTCCTTCGCTGGGCCGTACCTCGTCACCGGGCAGGACATCCTCGTCCGCGCCGACGACACCTCGATCACCGGGGTCGAGTCACTCAAGGACAAGAAGGTCTGCGGCGCGCAGGGATCGTCGTCGCCCAAGCGGCTCGCGGAGAAGTTCGGCCCCGACTGGGAGTCCAAGAACCTCACCCAGCAGCAGGGCTACGGCGCCTGCCTGCCGCTGCTGGAGAACAAGCAGGTCGACGCCATCTCCACCGACGCCACGATCCTCGCCGGGTTCGCCGCCCAGTTCCCCGGCAAGTTCAAGCTGATCGGCCAGCCGTTCAGCGAGGAGAGGTACGGCATCGGCCTCAAGCTGGACGACAAGGCCGGCCGCGACGCGATCAACAACGCCATCGAGAAGTTCTTCAAGGACGGAAGCTGGCGCAAGGCCATCGACACGAACCTCGGCGAGTTCGGCAAGTACTTCACGACGCCGCCGTCCGTCGACCGGTACTAGGACACCGACAGGGGCACTGGAAGGAGGCCGGCGGTGGAGGCCGTGGTCGACGAGCTTCCCGTCATCCTCGGCGCGTTCTGGCTGACGGTGAAGCTCACGGTGGTCAGCGGGCTGATCTCGCTGGTCTGGGGGATCGCGCTGGCCGCCATGCGGGTGAGCCCGCTGCCGGTGCTGCGGGGGGCGGGCGCGCTGTACGTCAACGTGCTGCGCAACACGCCCCTCACACTGATCATCGTGTTCTGCGGCCTCGGCCTGGGCACGGTGATGGACGTCCAGTTCTCCGACGACCTGTCGCTCAACAGCTTCTGGCTGTCGATCATCGGGTTGTCGGCGTACACCTCCGCCTTCGTCTGCGAGGTCGTGCGGGCCGGGATCAACACCGTGCCCCTCGGCCAGGCGGAGGCGGCCCGAGCGATCGGCCTGACGTTCCTGCAGACGCTCCGCCTGGTGATCCTCCCCCAGGCGGTGCGCACGGTCATCGCGCCCCTCGGGAGCCTGCTGAACGCGCTGGTCAAGAACACGACGGTCGCCGCGGCGATCGGCGTCATGGAGGCCGCGCTGCGGATGAAGAACCTGTTCGACGCCCACGGAGACGCGATCATCCCCATCTTCCTCGGCTTCGCCGCCGGGTTCGTCGTGCTGACCCTCCCCCTGAACCTGCTGTCCGGCCGGCTGGCGCGGCGCCTGGCGGTGGTCCGATGACCGAGCGCGGCGCCACCGTCCTCTACGACGTCCCGGGCCCGCGCGCCCGCCTGCGCAACAACGCGCTGACCCTCGCGTTCGGCGTCGTCCTGCTGCTGGTCGCGTACTTCGTCTGGACGAAGTTCGACGAGAAGGGCCAGTGGAAGGGCGAGCTGTGGCAGCCGTTCCTCCGGGCCGACACCTGGACCGAGCTGATCCTGCCCGGACTGCTGAACACGCTGGTCGCTGCCGCGCTCGCCGCGGTGCTCGCGCTGCTGTTCGGGGCCGTGTTCGGCATCGCCCGCCTGTCGGACCACCGCTGGGTGCGGATCCCGGCCGCGGTGGTCGTCGAGGCCTTCCGCGCGGTCCCGGTGCTCATGCTGATCTTCTTCGCGCAGTACGGCGGGAGCCTGGCCGGGCTGGTCGTGACCGAGTTCACGGCCGTGGTCTTCGGTCTCACGGTCTACAACGGGTCGGTCCTGGCTGAGATCGTCCGCGCGGGCATCCTGGCGGTGCCGCGCGGCCAGGCCGAGGCGGGCTACGCGATCGGCCTGCGCAAGAACCAGGTGATGCGACTGATCCTGCTGCCGCAGGCGGTCACCGCGATGATGCCCGCCATCGTGAGCCAGCTCGTGGTGCTGCTCAAGGACACCGCGCTCGGGTTCGTCGTGGCGTACGCCGACCTGCTCAACGCGGGCGCCCGCGTCGTGCCGGCCAACTACGCCAACCTGATCCCGTCGGTCATCGTCATCGCGGCGGTCTACATCGCGATCAACCTGGCGCTCGGCTATCTCGCCGCCTGGCTGGAACGGCGCAGCCGGCGCAGCAGGAAGGTCACGGCCGATCCGGCCGCCGCCGAGCGGGCGGGCGGCGAGGTCGCCTTCGTCCGCTGAGCCCGCGCTCCCGGGTCAAGGGAGTTTTGCCGTGTCGCTGCTGGCGGCGGCGCGTACGCGACCTCGATATTGAGCGCGTGTGGCGTGGCCTCGCCGTGATCGGCGTCCTGGCGGCCGGATGCCTCGCGGGGTGCGGGGGCGACGGCAGGCTGGTGATCGGTGTGCGCCCGGGGCAGCCGGGGCTGGTCACCCGGATGCCCGACGGGCACTTCGGCGGCTTCGACGTCGAGGTCGCGCACTACGTGGCCCGGGCCCTGGGCTACCGCGACGACCAGATCGTCTACACGGCCGGCACGGCAGACGCGGACCTCGTCGTCGGTGTCACCGGCCCGGCGGGCTCCCGGCCGATCGCCGGACCGTACCTCGTCACCAGCACCGACGTCCTCGTCCGGGCCGACGATCTGTCGATCAGACGGCCCCGCGACCTGGCCCGCAAGCGGGTCTGCGCCACCCGGGAGTCCGCCGCGCCGCTCGTGGCGAGGTTCGGCGCCCGCTGGCGGCGGTTCTTCCTCGCCGAGGCGAACCTGCCCGCCGCCTGCGCGCCGCTGCTCGCCCGTGGTGGCACCGACGCCATCGTGGCCGACGCGCCCGTGCTCGCCGGGCTGTCGGCGCGGTATCCCGGCAGGTTCCGGTTCAGCGGCAGGCCGCTGTCCACCGAGAAGTACGGCATCGCCACCAGCACGGCCGCCCTGCGCGACCAGGTGAACGACGCGCTGCGCCGGATGTTCGAGGACGGCAGCTGGAACCGGGCCGTCATCGACCAGCTCGGCGTCCTCGCCACCCGCTACACCACGCCCCCGTCCCTGGACCGGTGACGGTGCGATCGGTGGCCGTACGCCGCCGGCTATCCCTTCAGCTGCGCGAGGAGGGTGCGCATGCGGTCGACCTCGATGCGCTGGTCCCCGTCAACGTGGGTGACGAACTGGTTGATCTCCGATTCGCCGCCTCCCCCGTCGCCGAAGAGCCGCTCGACCATCGTCAGCGCGCCCATGTGGTGCTGGATCATGTCCTCGTAGAAGAGCCGGTCGAACCGCGCCCCCTTGGCCTGCTCCAGCTCGGCGAACTGCGCGTCGGTGAGCATGCCCGGCATGGGCTCCCCGCCGCCGTGGTCGTGCCCGGCGCCGGAGCCCACGCTGGGCACCTGCTGGAGCCGGGCCCTGAGCCAGCGCACCATCTGGTCGATCTCGTCCTGCTGGGAGATCTCGATCCGCTTCGCGAACCGGGGAAGGTCCTTGCTCTCGCTGCGGCCGGCGACGAGCGCGGTCATGCGCAGGGCCTGGGAGTGATGCCGGATCATCCCCTGCATGAACCGCACGTCGGCGTCGGTGTACTTCTGGTCCTCGGAGCGCGGCACCTCGCCGGCCGGCAGGACCTTGCTGCCCTGGCCCGGCGCGCCCGGCTGCACGATGTTCACCGCGGGAGTCCGGGAGGCCCTGGGGGCCTCCGTCTCCGCCGTACAGGCACTGATCGCGGTGGCCGCCAGCGCGAGCACGAGGAGCCCCCGGTACGGGGTGGAGGAGATCATGACCGTACGCTCGCTTGCTTCGAGGGCTGGGGGAACACCGGCGAAACCGGAGGATACGTAGGGGTATAGCACATTCGCCCCATATCCGGTTAGTGCCCACCAAAGGCCGCGCCGACGGTGCTTCCCCGCCGCGGCGGCCGGGGTTATCGGGCGAACTCGGTGGCGCGGGACTCGCGGACCACGGTGATGCGGATCTGACCGGGGTAGGTCAGCTCCTCCTCGACCTGCTTGGCGACGTCCCGGGCGATCACCTGGGCCTGGATGTCGTCGACGTTGTCGGGCCGGACCATGACGCGGATCTCCCGGCCCGCCTGCATGGCGAACACCTTGTCCACCCCGTCGTACGACTGGGCGATCTCCTCCAGGCGCTCCAGCCGCTTCACGTAAGCCTCAAGGGACTCGCGCCGGGCGCCCGGCCGGCTGCCGCTGATCGCGTCGGCGGCCTGGGTGAGGACGGCCTCGACGGTCCTGACCTCCACCTCGTTGTGGTGCGCCTCGATGGCGTGGACGACGTCCTCGTGCTCGCCGTACCGGCGGGCGATCTCCGCGCCGATCATCGCGTGGCTGCCCTCGACCTCGTGCGTGAGCGCCTTGCCGATGTCGTGCAGGAGAGCGCACCGCTTGACGAGGTCGCGGTCGAGCCGCAGCTCGGCGGCCATGATCCCGGCGATGTGCGCCGACTCGATCAGGTGCTTGAGCACGTTCTGGCCGTAGGAGGTGCGGTAGCGCAACTGCCCGAGCAAGGTGATCAGCTCGGGGTGCATCTCGGTGATGCCCAGCTCGACCAGGGCGTCCTCCCCCGCGCGTACGCACAGGTCCCGCACCTCGGCCTTGCTGCGCTCGTGGGCCTCCTCGATGCGCTGGGGATGAATGCGCCCGTCGAGCACGAGCTTCTCCAACGTCAGCCTGGCCGTTTCCCGGCGAACCGGGTCGAAGCACGACAGAAGCACCGCTTCGGGCGTGTCGTCGATGATCAGATTGACGCCGGTGGTGGACTCGAAGGCCCGGATGTTGCGGCCCTCGCGGCCAATGATCCGGCCCTTCATCTCGTCGCCGGGGAGGTGGAGGACGCTCACGACCGACTCGGCCGTCTGCTCGGTGGCGACCCGCTGCACGGCGAGGGTCACGATCTTGCAGGCGCGCTTCTCGCCCTCCTTGCGGGCCTCGCTCTCGATCTCCCGGACGATCAGGGCCGCTTCCCGCTTGGCCTGGTTCTCGATCTCCTTGACCAGCTCGGCCTTGGCCTGGTCGGCCGTCAGGCCCGCGACCCGCTCCAGGATCTCCTTGCGCCGCTCGGCCACCCGCTCCAGATCCTCGCGGCGGTCGGCCAGCTCCGTCTCTGTCTCGGCCAGCTTGCGGGCCCGCTCGGCCTGCCTGCGCGCCTCCTCGTCGAGCCGCTGCTCACGCTCGGCCAGCCGGTTCTCCCGCCGCTCCAGGTCGGAGCGCAGCTCCTTGAGCTCGGTCTTGAGGAGGCGCGCCTCCTCCTCGACCTCCTTGCGCGTGAGCGCCGCGCTCTCGGCGAGCGACTCGGACTTCTGGAGGATCTCCCCCGCGTCCCGCTCCGCCTTCGTACGGATCTCCTCGGCCTCCCGCCGGGCCCGTTCGAGCTCCTCGTTGACCTCGGCCTTGACCTCGGCGAGCTGCTCGGGTGAGGGACCGGACGGCGCGGCGACTCCGGCGGTGCGGCGTACGACTATGAAAAGGGCGGCGATCATCACGAGAGCCAGCAGCACCACCGCAACCGCAAGAACGATCACGATCGTGTCCATGCGCGCTCACCCCTATCGCCTCACGACAACCTCATGGCAGGGGTCACACGCGCAGCACGGCAGAGCCCGGTGGCGTCACCAGGACAAATATCGTCACATCGCCCGGACACCCCGAAGGGTGGCCGATATGGCCCGAAGGCCGGCCAAAGTCCTCGTCCGTCGTGGTTCACCGTTATGGCAATCCGCGCTGCGCGGAGTAACTCCTCACTGCGGTCGAGATTAAGCGTCAGAGAGGTAACGAGCAAGCAAAGATGCCCTGTCAAGCGACTTTTGCATGGTGCTATAGCTCACTCGAAGCTGTCGGGAAGCCCATCGGAGGGTATGCCCTCGGCCTCGATCGCCTCCCGGACGATGCGGAACGCCAGGCCGGGTGAGTATCCCTTGCGGGCCAGCATGCCGACCAGCCGCCGCATGCGCGCCTGCGGCTCCACCCCGCGCGTACCGGCCAGTTTGCGTTCCACCAGCCTGCGCGCGGTCTCGGTCTCCTCGTCGGGATCGAGCCGCTCCAGGGCGTCCTCGACCGTCTCCTCGGCGACGCCGCGCCGCCGCAGTTCCTGCGCCAGCGCGCGCCGGGCCAGGCCGCGTCCGGCGTGCCGGGAGGTCACCCACTCGGCGGCGAACGCCTCGTCGTCGATGAGCCCGACCTCGGAGAACCGCTCCAGCACGGCGTTCGCCGCCTCCTCGGGCACGTCCCGCTTGCGCAGGGCGTCCGCGAGCTGGGCCCGGGTCCTGGGCGCCATCGTCAGCAGCCGCAGGCAGATGGCCCTGGCCACCGCCTCGGGATCGGCCGGCGGCCCCTCGCTCGCCGCGCCGCCCTCCCGCGGCCCGTCCGGCAGCCACCCGCCGGACCGCTCACGCCGCTCGCCCCGCGCCCTCCGGCCTCGGCGAGTTCCCTGGCCTCCTCGGCCTCCCAGCCCTCCCGGCGCTTCCCGATCCCCGAGCCCGCCCCGGTTTCCCAGCGCCTCCCGGTCCCCGAGCCCTTCCCGGTCCGGTGCTGCCGGCGCTTCCCGGGCTCCCTGGTCCGCCTGTGCTTCCTGGCCGTCCGGGGCTCGCCGTTCACTCCTGCGGATCTGCGCCCGCAGGGCGGCGATCGTCGCGGACGCGTCGTCGGCCGGACCGGCCGACTCCTGGACCGGCCCCCAGGGTCCCGAGTTCCAGTCCCCCGGCCCGAACTCGTCGTCCGGGCCGGAGGGCTCGTCGCGCCTCATGCCTGCGCTCAGACGTCACCCGGCTTGGGCGCGGCGGCCGCCTTGCTGCCCCGGCCGGACGCGGACGCGGACGCGGTCGCTCGGCCCGACGTGGGCGCGGGCGCCGTGGCGGCCGGAGCGGCGGGAGTCTCGCTCGGCGTGTCGAGCCGCGGCCCGACCCCCAGCTTCTCCTTGATCTTCTTCTCGATCTCGTTGGCGATGTCGGGGTTGTTCTTCAGGAAGTTGCGGGCGTTCTCCTTGCCCTGCCCGAGCTGGTCGCCCTCGTACGTGTACCAGGCGCCCGCCTTCCGCACGAACCCGTGCTCGACGCCCATGTCGATCAGACCACCCTCGCGGGAGATGCCCATGCCGTAGAGGATGTCGAAGTCGGCCTGGCGGAACGGCGGGGCCATCTTGTTCTTGACGACCTTCACCCGGGTCCGGTTGCCGACCGGCTCGGTGCCGTCCTTGAGCGTCTCGATCCGGCGCACGTCCAGCCGCACCGACGCGTAGAACTTCAGCGCCTTGCCACCCGTGGTGGTCTCGGGGCTTCCGAACATCACGCCGATCTTCTCGCGGAGCTGGTTGATGAAGATGGCGGTCGTCCGGGTCTGGTTCAGGGCGCCGGCGATCTTGCGCAGCGCCTGTGACATGAGGCGGGCCTGGAGACCGACGTGGCTGTCGCCCATCTCGCCCTCGATCTCCGCCTTGGGCACGAGGGCCGCCACGGAGTCGATCACGATGATGTCGACGGCGCCGGAGCGGATCAGCATGTCGGCGATCTCGAGGGCCTGCTCACCGGTGTCCGGTTGGGAGACGAGCAGCGCGTCGACGTCGACTCCCAGCTTCTTCGCGTACTCGGGGTCGAGGGCGTGCTCGGCGTCGATGAAGGCGGCGATGCCGCCGCCCTTCTGGGCGTTGGCCACGGCGTGCAGGGCGACCGTCGTCTTACCGGAGGACTCCGGACCGTACACCTCCACGATCCGGCCCCGGGGGAAGCCGCCGATGCCGAGAGCCACGTCGAGAGCGATGGCGCCGGTGGGGATGACCTCGATCGGGGCACGCGCGTCGTCTCCGAGACGCATGACGCTGCCCTTGCCGAACTGCCGCTCGATTTGCGCGAGGGCGGTCTCAAGGGCCTTCTCGCGGTCGTTGATTGCCATTGGGTGCCCCCTGGAGGGTGGTCGTCTGCTCGGTCACCGAAAAGCTACGGGGTGCGACCGACATTTTCCTGAGCTTCCCGCACACCGCCCGGAGGGCGGGTACGGCGGTCCGCCGCGTCCGGGCGCCGCGCGCGGCGCGCACCCCATGGGCGACCAGACCAATATAGCCGAACGACTGTTCGATCACATGAGGAACCGCCGCCGGTGTCGGGAAACCGGCCGGAGTTCCCGGCGGCGTTACATTCCCGGGCGTTACCCGTTCATGGTTGTCGTCCCGTTGACCTGCGACGATCCTTGTAACAAAGCTGGATCTCCCGCGAAGGGGGCCTCGTGACGGGCACCGGCGACTTTGGCAGGCAGCGCCTCGCCTACCTGGAGGCACTCGCCGCCCGGCTCCCCGGCTACGGCCTCGCCGCCCGGCTGATCGGCGGAGACACCCCCGTCCTCTCCGTCTGGCACCCGGAGACCGGCAGGCAGACGATCGTCTTCGCGATCCCCTCCGGGGAGGGCTGGGTGTTCCTGTGGGCCCCGGGCGGACAGGAGAGCGCCGACGATCCCGGCCGCGCGGCCGAGACGATCCACTCGACGCTCACCCGGCCGCTCTGACCCGCCGGGACCTCGCTAGAACCCGCCGAGCCCGGTCCCGTACGCGGTCAGCGCAGGACTTCGCCCAGCCTGACCCGGGCGCCCGTACGGAGCACCGCGCGCTGGTACACCCGGGAGGCGAACAGCAGCACGCCCACGACCGCCACGATCATGAGCGCCACGGCGATGAGAATCTCTCCCAGGGGAACGCCGGTGGCCGCCGTCCGCACGGGCATGACCATGGAGGAGAACGGCGGCACGAGCGACAGGACGCGCGCGACCGTGCCGGTGGGCTGGACGGCGGCGAAGTAGGCCGTCACGTAGGTCAGCATCATGAGCGTGGTCATCGGCGTCAGCACCGTGTTCAGCTCCTCCTGCCTCGACACCAGCGAGCCGAAGGTGGCGGCGAGCACGGCGAAGAACGCGTAGCCCAGCACGAACCAGACCAGCGCGCTGACGACGATCCCGCCCATTCCCGGCGGCAGGTCGGCCGCGAAGCCGGTCGCGGCCGACGCGGCCAGCCCGGCGGCGACGACCACGGCGAGGTTGACCAGCCCCAGGACGCCCAGCCCGACGATCTTTCCGCCCAGCAGCTGCCACGGGCGCACCGAGGTCAGCAGGATCTCCACGATCCGGCTGCCCTTCTCCTCCACCACGCCCATCGCGACGTACATCGAGGAGTAGATGAACAGGAAGAACAGCACCATCACGAGCAGCGTGGCGATGCCGGTGCGCACGCCCTGGTACCGCGCGTCGGCGCCGACCGACTCCACCCGCAGCGGCGTGACCGTGACCCCGGCCGCCCTGATCTGCTCGTCCCGGTGGACGCTTTCGAGGATCAGCCCCAGCCGCTGGTCGAGCTCGCCGTTCGCGATGACCCTGTCACCGCCGATCAGGGCCGCGTCGACGTCTCCGCCGATCACCGCCTTCCGCGCGGCCGCCTCGTCCGGATACCGCGAGTAGGAGAGCTGGGTGACGGGCGCGGGGGCCGGGCCCACCACACCGACGTCGAAGGTGCCGTCGCCGCCGAGCGCCTTCGGCAGGAACGCCAGCGCGGCCACCAGGATCGCACTGATCGCCAGGCTGATCAGGAAGGACTTCGTCCGGATCCGCGTGCGGACCTCCCGCTGGGCCACCAGCAACAGCCCGTTCATGCCACCGCCTCCCTGAAGATCTCGGTGAGGGTCGGCTGCCGCCGCCCGAAGTGCTCGACCGTCCCCGCGCCCATCGCCGTACGGAGGACGGCCTGGTCGTCTCCCTCCTCGCAGAGCAGGACGTCGCGGTCGCCCTCGCGGGCGATCCTGCCGGGCAGGCCGTCGGCCCACCCGGGCGCGGCGTCCCGGACCACGACGCGCAGCACCCCGCGGCCCTCCCGCTCCCGTAGCTCGGCGACCGGGCCGTACGCGACCATCCGGCCCGCGGAGATGATGCCGACCGAGTCGCAGAGCCGTTCGACCAGGTCCAGCTGGTGGCTGGAGAAGATGACCGGCACGCCCTCGGCGGCGCGGTCCTTGAGCACCTCCGCCAGCGCGTCGACCGCCAGCGGGTCGAGGCCGGAGAACGGCTCGTCGAGGATCAGCACCGTCGGCTCGTGGACGAGCGCGACCGCGAGTTGCACGCGCTGCTGGTTGCCGAGCGACAGCGCCTCGACCGCGTCGTCGCGCCGCTCGACCAGGCCGAGCCGTTCGAGCAGGGCGTCCGTGGCGGTGCGGGCGGCGGCCGGGGCGAGGCCGTGGAGCCGGCCGAAGTACTCGATCTGCTCGGCGACCTTCATCTTCTGGTAGAGGCCGCGTTCCTCCGGCATGTAGCCGAACGCGCGCCGGTCGTCGTAACCCAGCGGACGCCCGTCGAGCCGCACCTCCCCGGAGTCGGCGCCGAGCACGCCCATCACGATGCGCATCGTCGTCGTCTTGCCCGCGCCGTTGGCGCCGACGAAGCCGAACATCTCGCCGGGCCGTACGGTGAAGCCCACCCCGTCGAGGGCGGTCTTGTCTCCGTAGCGTTTGCGCAGTCCGTCGATCTCAAGCACGGGGGGTTGCCTCCATGATTCGCCGGAGCACGTCCATGTAGTTCTCGAACGCCGCCCGTCCCCGCTCGGTCAGCGAGAGCCAGGTGCGCCCCCGCTTGCCGACGAAGGTCTTCTCCACACGGACGTAGCCGGCCTCTTCGAGTGTGAGGACGTGCTTGCTGAGCAGTGAGTCGCTGACCTCGATCGTGTCGCGGAGGAAACGGAAATCGGCCTTCTCGGCGGCGGCCAGCGCCGCCACGATCGACAGCCGCACCGGGGCGTGGATGATCTCGTCGAGCTCGTGACGCGGGTGCGCGGTCATCGGTCCCTCGTCAGCGGGGCCCCCGCGGGCGAGTCCCTCATCAGGAGGAGCCCGCCGTACACCAGGGGCAGTCCGGCGAGCACCGCCAGCGCGAGCAGCACCACTGTCGATCCCACCGTGAGGGTGGGCGGCATCAGCCAGACGCCGTAGACGAACGGCAGCGCCATCGTCACCACGTACGCCGCCTCGACGGGCTTCCTGACCCGCTTCAGCAGCCGGTCGTGGACCCGCAGCCTGGCCCAGTACACGCAGAGTGCCACCGTCAGCGCGATCCACCCGAGCCCGCCGATCAACGGCCACACGCCGCCGCCGAGGAACATCACCGGCCAGTAGACCATCGTGGCCAGCCCCACGAGCAGGTACGCCCGCCCGGGGCCGCGAGCGGACCGCCTGACCTGCCGGTCCACCCGCCCGATCTCCCGGAGAGCCTCGTCGGGAGTGAAGTGATCTCCACTCATGCGCTTCCTCCCCATTCATCCGATCAACACGATAGCAAACGCTCAACCGGCGTTCAAGTACTTGCCATGGGCGACTGACCGTCGGAGACGGAAACCGCCCGGGAGAGTGGCGTGATCGCGAGGCGGAGGAGGAGGTGGCGGCCGGCGTTGGTGCGGGCCCGCGGCCTGTTCAGCGGTGCGACGCCGATGCCACGCGGCAGTGCGTCAGCGCAGTTTGGGATCGACGTCGACCGCCTGGCAGACGGCCTGCCAGACCTGCTTCGCCGCCACGCCTTCGGCGAGGGCCTGCTCGACGGTGCGCCCGCCGAGACCGGCGAGGACGTAGTCCTTGGCCCACGACTCCGCGTACGCCTCGCCGAAGTGGCGGCGCATCCTGTTCCAGAAGTCGGTGAGGCGCATGCGTTCAGTATGGCCCCCTAGGCGGAATGGCCTCACCGCCCTCGGCGACCGTGACGCCGCGCCCATCCCGTCACATCACGCGGGCGCCGTACATCTCGCCGAGGGGGTCGGCGAGGAGTTCCAGGCGAGCGCCGTCCGGGTCCCGGAAGTAGATCGAGCTGCCGCTCTCCTCCTGGTACGGCACGCCGGCCGCGTCGAGCTTGCCGCGCAGGCGCTCCCACGTCGCCCGCTCCACGGAGATCGCGATGTGGTGGAGGCCGCCGAGGACCTCCTTGTACGGCTCCAGGTCGAGTCCGGGGAGGTCGAAGAAGGCCAGCAGGTTCCCGTTGCCGATGTCGAAGAAGAAGTGGTTCGACCCTCGGTAGTCGCGGTTCTCGAAGATCTCGGTCAGCGGGAACTCGAGGAGTTCGTGATAGAAGCGGATGGTCCGCTCGACGTCGGATGAGATCAACGCGAAGTGGTGCAGGCCCCTCGCGCTGCTTGCGGCACGGCGCTCGCCGAGGTAGCGCTCCCGGATGCGGGTGCGCGCCACCTCGACGGCCGCGTAGTCGATTTCCATACTCAAGAAGATTGTCCTGTTTTGCCCTCGTCATGCCCCCGGTCGCCCGATGGGCACGTCCTGTTCCACCCGTGCCGCGGGCGGGCGGCCACCGCGACCAGGCGGCGTGGCGTTTTCTGTCGGTGGGGCGATGCATGATGGGCGGGTGGGTGCGCTCGACGGCTTCAGCCCGGTGACCAGGGAGTGGTTCACCGGGGCGTTCGCGACGCCGACCTCGGCGCAGGAGGGCGCGTGGTCGTCGATCGCCCGCGGTGAGAACACACTCGTGGTCGCCCCCACGGGGTCGGGCAAGACTCTCGCGGCCTTCCTGTGGGCGATCGACCGGCTGGCCGTCGAGCACGCGACCGGGCGGGGCGAGACGGCGGGCCCGCGGGACCGGCACGGCGGATCGCCCGGCCGGCGCTCCGGGGGCGCGGGCGGCCGGGCGAAGGCCGGGGAACCGGCGCGTCCCTGTCGTGTCGTGTACGTCTCACCGCTGAAGGCCCTGGCGGTGGACGTGGAGCGGAACCTGCGCGCCCCTCTCACCGGCATCCGGCAGACGGCGCTGCGGATGGGGCTGCCGGCCCCCGACATATCGGTGGCGATCCGCTCCGGCGACACCGCGGCCGAGGAGCGGCGCCGTTTCGCGGCCCGGCCGTCGGACATCCTGATCACGACGCCCGAATCGCTGTTCCTGCTCCTCACCTCGCAGGCGCGCGAGGCGCTGCGCGGTGTGCAGACCGTGATCGTGGACGAGGTCCACGCCGTCGCGTCGACCAAGCGCGGGGCCCACCTGGCGCTCACGCTGGAGCGGCTCGACGCCCTGCTGCCCGCGCCGGCCCAGCGCATCGGCCTGTCGGCGACCGTGCGCCCGGTCGAGGAGGTGGCGGCCTTCCTCGGCGGGACGCGTCCGGCCACCGTCGTGCAGCCGCCCGCCGAGAAGGTCATCGAGGTCGACGTCGTGGTGCCGGTCGAGGACATGACCGAGCTCGCGCCGCCCCCTCCCGGCGCCGAGGGCGAGCCGGCGGAGCACCGGCGGAGCATCTGGCCGCATGTCGAGGAGCACCTGCTCGACCTGATCCAGGCCCATCGGTCCACGATCGTCTTCGCCAACTCACGACGGTTGTCCGAGCGGCTGTGCACCCGGCTCAACGAGCTCGCCTGGGAACGGCAGGCCTCCTCCGCCTCCGGTGGAGGCACAGGTGGAGACACAGGGCAGGGCACAGACGGGGGCACAGACGGGGTGGATCCGGCCCACTGGTCGGAGGCCTTCGAGCGGTTGCACGCGCAGTGGTCCGGCCACCGCGACGGACCAGACCACGGACAGGCCGCTCCTCCGGCCGGGGAAGCCGGACCTTCGGCACCGGGACTCACGGGAATCGGACCTGCGGGACCGGGCGTCACGGGACCTGCGCTGCCGGGACCAGGGCTCACGGGGCCTGGGCTGGCGAGCCCCGGGGTCATGCCGTCGGAGTTCATGGCGCAGGCGGGCGTGTCGGGCGGCGCGATCCCCGAGGTGGTGCGGGCGCACCACGGCTCCGTCTCCAAGGAGGAGCGCGCCCAGATCGAGGAGGCGCTGAAGTCGGGCCGGCTGCCCGCGGTGGTCGCCACCTCCAGCCTGGAGCTCGGCATCGACATGGGCTCGGTCGATCTGGTGGCCTGCGTGGAGGCGCCGCCCAGCGTGGCCAGCGGGCTGCAGCGCATCGGCCGCGCCGGGCACCAGGTCGGCGCGGTGTCCAGGGGTGTGATCTTCCCCAAGTACCGGGGCGACCTGGTCCAGACAGCGGTGGTGGCGGAGCGCATGCGCGCCGGGCGGATCGAGGAGCTCCGCTACCCGCGCAACCCCCTCGACGTGCTGGCGCAGCAGATCGTCGCGATGACCGCGCTCGACGAGTGGACCGTCGACTCGCTGGAGGCGCTGGTGCGCCGGGCCGCGCCGTACGCCACGCTGCCGCGCACCGCGCTGGAGGCGACGCTCGACATGCTGGCCGGGCGTTATCCGAGCGAGGAGTTCGCCGAGTTGCGGCCGCGCGTCGTGTGGGACCGGGTGACCGGGACCCTCCACGGCCGTCCGGGGGCGCAGCGCCTGGCGGTGACCAACGGGGGCACGATTCCCGACCGGGGGCTGTTCGGCGTGTTCCTGGTCGGCGACAAGGCCTCGCGGGTGGGTGAGCTGGACGAGGAGATGGTCTACGAGTCCCGCGTCGGCGACGTGTTCGTGCTGGGCGCGACCTCCTGGCGGATCGAGGACATCACGGCCGACCGCGTGCTGGTCTCCCCCGCTCCCGGCCGGCCGGGCAAGCTGCCGTTCTGGCACGGCGACGCGCCGGGCCGCCCCGCGGAGCTGGGCCGGGCCATCGGCGCGTTCCTCCGGGAGCTGTCGGCGGCCGGGGCGGGCGGCCGGGGCGACGCCCGGGCGGCGCTCGAACGCGTCCGCGCGGCCGGCCTCGACGAGTACGCCGCCGGGAACCTCCTCTCCTACCTGACAGAGCAGCGGGAGGCGACGGGATACGTGCCCGACGACCGCACGCTGGTGGTGGAGCGGTTCCGCGACGAGCTGGGCGACTGGCGGGTGGTGCTCCACTCCCCCTACGGCGCGCGGGTGCACGCGCCGTGGGCGCTCGCGATCGGGCGCCGCCTGCGGGAGCGGTACGGCGCGGACGTCCAGGCCGTCCACTCCGACGACGGCATCGTGCTGCGCGTCCCGGACACCTTCGAGGACGGGCCGACCGACGTGGCGGTCTTCGACGCCGACGAGATCGAGCAGATCGTGGTGGAGGAGCTGGGCGGCTCCGCGCTGTTCGCCTCCCGCTTCCGGGAGTGCGCCGGGCGTGCCCTCCTGCTCCCCCGGCGCTCTCCGGGCAGGCGCACCCCGCTGTGGCAGCAGCGCCAGCGGGCCGCCCACCTGCTGGGCGTGGCGAGCAAGTACGCCGGTTTCCCGGTGGTCCTGGAGACGATGCGCGAGTGCCTGCAGGACGTCTTCGACGTTCCCGGCCTGGTGGGGCTCCTGCGTGACGTCGCCGCCCGCCGGGTGCGGGTGGTCGAGGTGGAGACCTCCCAGGCGTCCCCGTTCGCCGCGTCGCTGCTGTTCAACTACATCGGCGCCTTCATGTACGAGGGCGACGCGCCGCTGGCGGAGCGGCGGGCCCAGGCGCTGGCCCTCGACACCGCGCTCCTGGCCGAGCTGCTGGGGCAGGCCGATCTTCGGGAGTTGCTCGACCCCGACGTCCTCGCGGAGACCGAGCGGGAACTGGCCCGGCTCGACAGGCCGTTGCGGGACGCCGAGGACCTCGCGGACCTGCTGCGTTCGCACGGCCCGCTGCTCGCCCAGGACGTCTCGATCCGCGAGGGCGACCCGGCGTGGCTGGCGGACCTGGAGCGGGCGCGCAGGGCCATCCGGGTGCGCGTGGCGGGTCACGAGCAGTGGGCCGCCGTCGAGGACGCCTGGCGGCTGCGTGACGCCCTGGGCGTGCCGCTGCCCGTGGGCGTGCCGCACGAGTTCCTGGAGCCGCCGACCGGCGGTGCGCACGGCTCCGGCGGTCCCGGCAGGCCCGCCGCCGACCCGCTGGGCGACCTGGTGGCCCGGCACGCCCGCACCCGCGGCCCGTTCTCGTCCGGGACCGCCGCCGCCCGCTTCGGGGTCGGCGTCGCGGTGGCGGACGAGGCGCTGCGCCGCCTCGCCGGGTCGGGAAGGATCGTCTCGGGCGAGTTCCGGCCCGGCGGCCGGGGCGAGGAGTGGTGCGACGCGGACGTGCTGCGGCTCCTGCGGCGCCGGTCGCTCGCCCGGCTCCGCAAGGAGGTGGAGCCGGTTCCGTCCGAGGTTCTGGCCGCCTTCCTGCCCGCCTGGCACGGGATCGCACCGCAGAGCATCGCGACGACCGGCGGCCGTCCCGTCGGGTACGACGGCGGCACCGGCCACCCGGGCCCCGGCGGACCTCCCGGCCCACCACGGCAGGGGCGGCCGGAGGTCCACGGAGCCGCGCGGGCGATGGACACGCTGATCAGCGCGATCGAACGGCTGCAGGGAGCGGCGGTCCCCGCCTCGGCCCTGGAGTCGCTGGTGCTGCCCGCTCGGGTGCCCGGATACTCCCCGGCCCTGCTCGACGAGCTGACCTCGTCCGGTGAGGTCGTGTGGGCCGGCCAGGGCTCCCTGCCCGGCGGGGACGGCTGGGTCTCGCTCTACTTCGCCGACACCGCACCGCTGCTGCTGCCCGCGCCTGCGGAGATCACCATGACCCCCCTGCACGAGGGGATCCTGGAGATCCTCGGCGGCGGCGGGGCGCTGTTCTTCCGCGAGCTGTCCAACCGGATAGGGGCGGCCGCGTGCGGGGCGGGCGGCGCGGCCGGCACCGGTCCGGACGCCGCGGCGTCCCGCCGGGCCCGCATACTCGGCCGGTCGGCCGCGGACACCCCGGCGCCCGGCGAGGGCCTCACCGCGAACGGGCCGCCGGACGACCTGACGCTGTCCGCCGCGCTGTGGGACCTCGTCTGGGCGGGCCGCGTCACCGGGGACACGCTGGCTCCGCTCCGCTCGGCGCTGGGCACCGGAAGGCCTGCCCACCGTCCGGCCGCGACCAGGCGCCGCCGGGCCGTCCTGCCCACCAGGAGCGGCCCGCCGACCGTGAGCGGCCGATGGTGGCCGCTTCCCGCGCCGGCGGGCGACGGCACCCAGCGGGCCCACGCCCAGGCGGAGGTGCTGCTCGAACGGCACGGGGTGTTAACCAGGGGCGGCGTCACGGCCGAACGCCTGCCCGGCGGGTTCTCCGCCGTCTACCAGGTGCTGCGCGCCTTCGAGGAGAGCGGGCGGTGCCGCCGCGGCTACTTCGTCGAAGGGCTGGGGGGCGCCCAGTTCGCCCTTCCTGGCGCGGTGGACCGGATGCGTGCCATGTCCTCTCCGTCGTCCTCCCCGTCATCCCCCTTGCCGGGGCTTTCGCCAGAGGAGGACCTGTGGTCGGTCCCGGCCCCGCCGCCGCCCCGGCCGGTGGTCGTGCTGGCCGCGGCCGACCCGGCCAACCCGTACGGCGCCGCGCTGCCCTGGCCCGAGCGCGCGGACGACGTGACCCACAGGCCGGGCCGCAAGGCGGGCGCGCTGGTGGTGCTGGTGGAGGGCTCCCTCGTCCTGTACGTCGAGCGTGGCGGCAAGACCCTGCTCTCCTACGGCTCTGAGGAGGACCTGCGCCCGGCCGTGCAGGCCCTGGCCGTCTCCGTACGGCGGGGCGCGCTGGGCAAGCTCACCGTCGAACGGGCCGACGGCACCTCGATCACCGGCTCCCCCCTGGCGGATGCCCTGGAGGCCGCCGGGTTCCACCCCACCCCGCGTGGTCTGCGCATCCGCGGCTGACCGCCGTCCTAGCCCGGCTCCGCCACGCTCGCCGGCCGGTCCTCCTCCACCCGAGCCGCCCGGCGCCTCCGGTTGAGCCGCAGGTACAGCAGGGCGGCGCCGGCGACCGCCAGCGGCCACAGAAGGTAGGGGCCGGACATGAGAAGCAGCGCGGCCACCGCGACCATGGCCGTCATGGCCGCGGCCCGGCCCACGCCGCGTCTCGGCAGCAGCTTGAGCGCGGCGGCCACGCCGAGCGCGTACACCGCCACGAAGGAGCCGGTGGTGAGCAGCACGACGGGCTGGGCGCCCACCCCCGCGGCCACCACGACGGCCAGCGCGACGAACGACAACGCCGAGTGGACGGCCAGGCTACGGCGGGGCACCTCGCCCGCCATGCTGCCTCCGGCGAGCGCCCGGGGCAGCGCCCCGTCCCGGCCGAGGGCGGCCCCCAGTTTGGCCGCCCCGGCGTAGTAGGCGTTCATGGCGCCGAGCGTCAGCAGCACGGCGGCTCCGGCGGCCAGCCAGCGGGCGTTGCCGCCCAGGCCGAGTGCCATGAGTTCGCCCAGCGGCGCTTCGGTCCGGGCCGCGCCGGGCCCGAGGACGGTGACGGTGGCGAAGGCCACCAGCAGGTACAGCGTCCCGACGATGACGACCGCCGCCCCGGTCGCCCTCGGCAGGTCGCGTCGCGGGCGGCGGAACTCGCCGGCGAGATGGGTGATCGCCTCCCAGCCCGCGAAGCTCCAGACGAGCAGCGCCCCCGCCGAGCCGACGGCCGTCCAGCCGTGCGGGGCGAACGGCCGGAGATTGTCCAGGTCGGCGTGCGGCAGCGACAGCCCGACCGACACCACCAGCAGCAGGACGAGCAGGCCCGCCAGGACGAGCTGCAACCTGCTGCTGACCTGGAGTCCGACGGCGTTGGCCGCGGTGACCACGGCCATCAGCACCGCCGCGGTCACGGTGGTGGTCACCGCCCCGCCCCCGGCCGCGGCGGAGACGTACGCCGCGCCGAACAGCGCGGCGGGGACGGCGCCCAGGGGCACCGCCAGGTAGAACCACCAGCCGACCACCGCCGCCGCGTGTTCGCCGAAGGCCAGCCGGGCGTAGGTGGACACCCCGCCCGCGTCGGGATAGCGCGCGCCGAGCGCGGCGAAGGTCCCGGCCAGCGGCGCCGACAGCAGGACGAGCGCCAGCCAGGCGAGCAGCGAGGCCGGTCCCGCCGCCTCCGCCGCCAGGGCGGGCAGCGCGATGACCCCGGTCCCGAGGACGGCTCCCACGTACATCGCCGTGCCGTGGCCGAAGGTCATCCGGCCCTGGTGGGTGGCCTCACTCACGACGCATCGCCCTACAACTCCACGGGGCCGTAGAGGGCGGCGGGGGCGCGGCGGGTCATGGCCCAGTAGCGGTCGCCGTACGACCAGTGCCACCACTCGGTCGGGTAGTTGACCAGGCCGCAGGCCTCCAGGGCCGCGCTCAGGACGTCGCGGTTGCGCCGTGCCCCGGCGCCCACCTCGGCGGCCGTGTAGCAGGCGCCGCGGCTCTGCTCGGGAGTGGCGTTGACGGCCGTCCCCATGTCGAGCTCCACCCCGTAGTCGTCGCAGAGCGTCAGGTCGACGGCCGCGCCCGCCGTGTGCGGGGCGACCTCTATCGGGGAGACGTACCGGCTCGCGGCGACGTGCAGGTCGCCGGCCGGCATGTCC
Source organism: Microbispora triticiradicis (assembly GCF_005864065.1). Lineage (NCBI taxonomy): Bacteria > Bacillati > Actinomycetota > Actinomycetes > Streptosporangiales > Streptosporangiaceae > Microbispora > Microbispora triticiradicis. Next base: position 387,206 of record NZ_VANP01000006.1, read on the forward strand.
GGGAAGGCGGTGCGCAGTTCGGCCTTGTACTCCTCGAAGTAGCGCCGCTGCAGCGAGGGCGGGCGGTAGCCCTCGACGACCACCAGGTTGCAGCCCGCCGGCAGGCGGTCCTGGGCCTCCTCCAGGCGGGCCAGCAGGCCCTCCCGCAGGTGGGCGTAGGCCCCGGCCGGATCGGCGAGCCGTTCGTCGACCCGCAGCCGTCCCCGGACGTCGCTCAGCTTCTCGCCGCACTCCTCCACGCCGATCGAGGTCACCCGGAGATCCGAGATCAGGACCAGACCGGCGGCAGGGTCGGGCAGCGCGGAGCGGTCACGAGAGGAAACGGACATGAGGATCAACCTACCGTCACACGGTGTCCGAGAAGACCTCTTCACGCGCTCGGTCCAGTGCTGCGACGATAGCCCCCATAAGTACGGGATTGCCATCCACGCCGGTCGCCGCCACCGTGGGGCGGCTCGGGCACACGCGGGCCACCGCCTCCTCCACCCGCCGGGCGAGCAGGTGTCCCCCGGCCCTGCCGACGTCTCCGCTGAGCACGACCAGCCCCGGGTCGAGCACCACCGAGACCGCCGCGACGCCGACCGCGAGCCGCCCGGCCAGGCTGTCGACGAACCCCTCGTTCCCCGCGGCGACGGCCGCGCGGACCAGCCCGGCCACGTCGCGCGCCCCCAGGTCGACGGTGGTCACACCGTGCGCGCGGGCCAGGTTCCACAGCGCCTCTCCTCCGACGAGGCGCTGGAAGGACCCGGTCTGGGGCGCGGTGACCTGGCTCGGGAGCGGTTCGCCGGGGACCGGGAGCCAGCCGATCTCCCCCGCGCCGCCGGTGATCCCGCGGTGCAGCCTGCCGCCCAGCATGACGCCGAGGCCCTGGCCGACGCCGGTCCACAGGATCGCGAAGTCGTCGGCGCCCCGCGCCGCGCCGTACGCCTGCTCGGCCAGCGCCGCGAGGTTCACGTCGTTCTCGATGATCACGCACTCGCCCAGCAGCGTGCGCAGCCCGGCGAGGATGCCGACGTGCCAGGAGGGCAGGTCGACGGAGTACCGCACGTCGCCGGTGGCGGGGTCGACCACGCCGCGGGTGCCGATGACGAAGCAGCGCAGCCGGGCGAGTTCGATCCCGGCCGTCCCGCAGGCCCGCTGGACGGCCTCGTGGACCACCCGTACGGGATCGCCCGCCTCGCTCGGGTCCACCGTGACCTGGGCGATGACCGTTCCGGTGATGTCGGCGACGGCGGCCGTGACGCTGTCCGGCAGCACCTCCAGGCCCGCGACGTACGCGCTGGAGGGGTTGACGCCGTACAACGCGGCGTTCGGGCCGCGGCCCCCGGGGCGCTCGCCGGCGGCCGTGACCAGCCCGCGCGTCTCCAGGCGGGCGAGGAGCTGCCCCGAGGTCACCTTCGACAGCCCGGTAAGCTCACCCAACTCGGCCCTGGTCAGAGGGCCTCTGGTGATGAGGAGTTCCAGTGCCGCGCGGTCGTTGATCTGCCGTAGCAGCCGAGGCGTACCCGGTCGTTGTGCCACCGGCTGGTTCCCCTCTCGTCACGATCCGCTAACGCGGGCTTTTTTATAAGAAAGTTTCTTGTTAGTTTAGCGCCAGCCAGCCCGGAGGCAACCGATCAGCCTCGGGACGCCATGAGCGCCGACCGAAAGGAGAGCGCCTTCCAGCAGGTGAGCGGCCCGCCGACACCCCCACGAGGCGCACCCCCGACGCGAAGCCGGGAAGGGAGAGAACCATCGTGAAGATTGTGAAGATCGCGGTCGCGACCACCGCGACCGCCGTCCTGGCCCTGGGACTCGCCGCTTGCGGAAGCGACGACTCCAAGGACGCGGCCGCGCCGGCGGCCTCCGCGGCAGCCGGCGGTCCCAAGTTCGCGGGCCAGACTCTTACCGTGTGGCGACTCGGTGCCCCCACCGACGTCTTCACCAAATACATGGACGACCTGGGCGCCAAGTTCAAGGAGCAGACGGGCGCCGAGGCGAAGGTCCAGTGGATCCCCTGGCCCGACGCGCAGAAGAAGTGGACCGCCGCGCTCGCCGGCGGCGAGGGCCCGGACGTCACCGAGTTCGGCAACGACCAGGTCGCCGCCTGGGTGGCGCAGGACGCCCTGGCCGACATCACCGGCATCGTCAAGGGCGACACCGAGCTCCAGGAGATCCCGCAGAACCTGTGGAGCTACGAGACGATCGACGACAAGATCTACGCCGTTCCGTGGGGCGGCGGCACCCGGGCCGTGCTCTACCGCAAGGACTGGTTCGACAAGCTCGGCATCGAGGTCCCGAAGACCTGGGACGAGCTGATCGCCGCGGGCAAGAAGATCGTCGACAAGCAGGGCAAGGACGTCGACGGCTTCGCCTTCAACGGCGGCTCGGACGCGAACATGTCGCTGTCGCCGTTCGTCTGGTCCGCCGGGGGCGACTTCGCCAAGTTCGAGGGCGGCAAGTGGGTGGGCCAGCTCACCCAGCCGGGCTTCAAGGAGGGCTTCCAGTTCTACACGGACCTGGTCGCCAAGGACGGCGTGTCCGGCAAGGGCCGCCTGACGCAGAACTCGGTGGACATCGCCCAGCGTTTCGCCGCCGGCAAGGTCGGCATGTACGTCACCGGCGGCTGGGACATCGCCGCCATCAAGGAGCAGAGCAAGGGCAAGGTCGACGAGTCGAAGATGGGCTTCTTCTCGCTCCCGGCCAAGGACGGCTCCGGCCCGGCGCCCGCCTTCCAGGGCGGCAACGACATCGCCATCTGGAAGGACGCCAAGAACCCCGAGCTCGCCGCCGAGTATCTCAAGCTCGCGGCCGGCAAGGAGTTCGGCGTCCGGTACGCCAAGGAGGGCGGCCTGCTCCCGCTCTACCCCGACGCGCTCGCCGAGATGGGCGGCGACCCCGCCCAGAAGCCCTTCACGGACACCTTCAAGGTCGCCAAGGGCTTCCCGGCCAGCCCCAACTGGGCCGAGGCCAACGACACCAAGGCCGTGCTGCAGAACGCGGCACGCTCGGTGATCGAGGGCAAGAAGAGCGTCGACCAGGCTCTGACGGACGCCAACTCCGAGCTTGAGACGATCCTCAACCAGTAGGACTCATGACCCACACGTCAACCCTCGCCCGGGGCGGAGCCGACACCTCCGCCCCGGCGCGGCGCCCGCGCAGACGGCCCGGCCGCCCGGCCCTCTCCCCCAGAGCCGTCCCGTACGTCCTGATCCTGCCCGGCCTCCTGGTCATCGCCGCGCTCCTGCTCTACCCGCTGTACCAGATGGTCGTGATGTCCTTCCACAAGGTCGGGCTCCGGCAGATCAAGGCGGTCAACCCCGCGCCCGCCGAGTTCGTCGGCGTGGACAACTACACGCAGATCTTCGGCTCCGACCTGTTCTGGTCGTCGCTCCGCAACACCGTGCTCTTCGCCGTCGTGACCGTCGCGCTGACCCTCGCCCTCGGCACCCTCGTCGGCCTGCTGCTCCACCGGCTGGGCCCGAAGATGTCGACCTTCGTCGTCGTCGGCATCATGGCCGCGTGGGCCACCCCGCCCACCGCGCAGGCCATCGTCTGGAAGTGGCTGTTCGACTCCGACGCCGGGGTGGTCAACTGGACCCTGAACCTGCTGCCGGACGGGCTGTCGAACCTGCTGTTCGGGCAGGCCGACTGGAGCGGGCACCCGTGGTTCAACGACACGCTCACGCTCTACTTCGTGCTGGTCATGGCCGTGGTGTGGGCGTCGTTCCCGTTCATCGCGGTTTCGGTGCTGGCCGGGCTCAAGAGCATCCCTGGCGAGCTGTACGAGGCGGCGAAGATGGACGGCTCGGGCGCGGTCCACACGTTCCGGAGGATCACGCTTCCACTGCTCAAACCGGTGTTCTCGGTGCTGGTGGTGCTGTCTGTCATCTGGGACTTCAAGGTCTTCACCCAGCTCTACCTGCTGGCCGGCGGCACGGTGAACCGCGACGCGTTCAACCTGTCGCTGTGGAGCTACGCCGAGGCGTTCAGCAGCCCGCCGAAGATGGGCCTCGGCGCCGCCATCGCGGTCGTGCTGACCGTGATCCTGCTGCTGATCACCTTCGTGTACGTCCGGCAGATCGTGAAGACGGAGGACGACATCCGATGAGCCCGCTGACCCGCAGGAGGCTCGGACGGGCCGCGCTGAACACGGCCGGGGTCGCGGTGTTCCTCTTCGCGGTCTTCCCCGTCTACTGGATGGTCGCCACGGCGTTCAAGCCGAACGACCAGATCTTCACCACGAGCTTCATCCCGTTCCCGAGCCCGCCCTCACTCGATCACGTCGAACGCGTCTTCACCAGGGGCGTCGCGGGGCACTCGATCTGGCAGTACCTGGTCAACAGCACCCTCGTTGCGCTCAGCGCCGTCGTGCTCGGCGCCGTGTTCGCGCTGCTCGCGGCGACCGCCGTGGCGAGGTTCCGGTTCCGGTTCCGCACGTCGTTCCTGATCCTGCTGCTGATCGTGCAGATGGTGCCGGCCGAGGCGCTGCTGATCCCGCTGTTCACCATGGTCAAGCGGCTCGGCCTGTACGACCAGCTGCTCGGCCTGATCGTCATCAACGTCGGTCTGACGCTGCCGTTCTCCGTCTGGATGCTGCGCACGTTCGTCGCCGCCGTGCCCAAGGAACTGGAGGAGGCTGCCTGGATCGACGGCGCCGGCCGGTTCACCACCTTCTGGCGGGTGCTGTTCCCGCTGGTCGCGCCCGGCCTCGTCGCCACCAGCATCTTCGCCTTCATCACCACCTGGAACGAGTTCGTCTACGCCCTGACCCTGATCGGCGACCAGGGCAAGTACACGATGCCGGTCGCATTGCAGTTCTTCGTCGGCCAGCGGTCGACCGACTGGGGCGGCATCATGGCCGCCTCGACCCTGATGACCATCCCGGTCCTCGTCTTCTTCCTGCTGGTCCAGCGGCGGATGGTCTCCGGCCTCGTCGCGGGCGCGGTCAAGGGTTAACCACACCGCTACGGGCACCCCCGCTTCGTACGGCCGCCGCACCCGGTGGCCGTACGGGCCCTGCCCGCGCGCCCTCCGCTCTCACTCTCACGAAACTCTCCACGAAGGAGCCGAGACACCATGTCCGCCACCCGCGACTCCCAGCCGGGGGCCGCAGACCTGTCCACGCGTACCGGCGACCCGGGCCTGCACCGGCTCGCGGCGGGCGCGCTGCTCATCTCGTTCCGGGGCACGACCGCGCCGGACTGGGTCCTGCGCGGCCTGGAGGACGGCCTCGGCGGCGTGTGCCTGTTCGGCTTCAACGTGGCCTCCGGCGAGCAGGTCGGCGCGCTCACGGCCCGGCTGAACGAGGCCGCGCGGCCCGTGGTCTCCCTGGACGAGGAGGGCGGGGACGTCACCCGGCTGGCCTACCACACCGGGAGCGCCTATCCGGGCAACGCGGCGCTCGGCCGGGTGGACGACGTGGACCTGACCGAGCGCGTCTACCACGCCATGGCCGCCGACCTCGCCCGGTGCGGGGTGAACCTCGACATGGGGCCCGTGGCCGACGTCAACACCGCCGACGACAACCCGATCATCGGCACCCGGTCGTTCGGCCCCTCGCCGGACCTCGTGGCGCGGCACACGGTCGCCGCCGTACGCGGCCTGCAGTCGGCCGGGATCGCCGCCTGCGTCAAGCACTTCCCCGGCCACGGCGCCACGCACCAGGACTCCCACCTGGAGATCCCGCTGGTCGACGCCTCCCTCGACCTGCTGAGGGAGCGTGAGCTGGTCCCGTTCCTCGCGGCGATCCGGGCGGGCACGAAGTCGATCATGACGGCGCACGTGGCGGTGCCCGAGCTGACCGGCGACCTGCCGGCCACTCTCAGCCGCGAGGCGCTGACCCGGCTGCTGCGCCGCGAGCTGGGCTACGACGGCGTGGTGATCAGCGACGCCCTCGACATGCACGCGATCAGCGAGAGCGTGGGGCTCGCCGAGGGCGCCGTGCTGTCCCTGGCCGCGGGCGCCGACCTGCTGTGCCTCGGGCCGCTGCCCACGCCGGAGGACGTACGGCGGATGGTGGCGCACATCGCGGGGGCCGTCACCGAGGGCAGGCTCCCCGCCGGGCGCCTGGAGGAGGCGGCCGGTCGGGTGGACCGGCTGCGTGACTGGTTCGCCCGGCCGGATGCGTCCGCCGGGGACGAGAGCCAGGTCGTGGGGCTGGACGCGGCCCGCCGCGCCGTGTCGCTGACGGGCTCGGCGGCGCCGCTGGTCGACCCGTTCGTGGTCGAACTGGACACCCCGCCGACGATCGCGGTGGGCGAGGTGCCATGGGGGGTCGGGCCGTGGCTGCCGCACGCGGAGATCGTCCGGGTCAGGCCCGAGGACGCCGACGCCGACGCGCTGCTCGGCCGGGCACAGGGCCGTTCACTGCTCGTGGTCGTGAAGGACGCGCACCGGCACCCGCGCAGCCGGGACCTGATCTCCGCGCTGCTCGCCGCCCGCCCGGACGCGGTCGTCATGGAGATGGGCCTGCCGATCTGGCGGCCCGGGGCGGGCGCCTACCTCGCGACGTACGGCGCGGCCCGCGCCAACGCCCAGGCCGCGGTGGAGCTGCTGAGCGGTGGCCCCTTGGTGGCGGGGCTGTAAGGGCGGGGCCGGCCGGTCAATCGGCCGGCCGGCCCCTGTTCACCACGGTGGCGTCCCCGGTACGCCGGCCCGGTCAGCCGCAGCTGATCGCGTTGTGGGCGGCCTCGTAGGGCGTGGTGACCTTCTCGCCGTCGATGATCGACGTCCCCGTGACGGTGACCTCACCCGCGGCGACCTGCTTGGCCCGCGCGTTGAAGGACTGGTACGCCCGCTTGCCCGGGGCCACGTCGGCCACGGTCGTGGAGCCGTACGAGGTCGTGAGCGTCACGGTCGCCGGCACGTCGCCGTCGTTGACGGCCGTGACCGCGACGTACGCCGACGTGCCCACGCAGCGGGCCGAGGCGGTGACGGTCAGCGGCGTCCTGGCGGGCGGCGGCGCCATGACGACCGTGAACGTGGTCGTGGCGACCGCGGAGGTGTTGCCGGCCTTGTCGGTCGCCCGGTAGCGCACCGTGTGCGCCCCCAGCTGGTCGACCACGAGCGCCTTCGTGTACGACGCGAACGGCTGACCGTCGACCGAGTACTCCACCGTGTCCACACCGGACTCGGCGTCGGTCGCGGTGATGGTCACCGTGGCGGAGTCCACGTAGTCGCCGTCGGCGTTCTTCGTGCCGGCCACGGCCGCCGACACCGTCGGCGGGGTGGTGTCCTTCGGCTGCGGGGCCACCACCGTGAACGTCACCGACCGCACCTCGGAGGTGTTGCCGGCCTTGTCGGCGGCCCGGTACCGCAGGGTGTGCTCGCCGACCTGGCTCACCGGCACCGGGGCCGTGTAGGCCTGGAACGCGCCGCCGTCCAGGGCGTACTCCACCGTGTCCACCCCGGACTCGTCGTCGGTGGCCGAGACGGTCACCGCGGCGGAGCCCACGTAGTTGCCATCGGCGTCCTTCTCGCCCGACACCGACGCCGACACCTGCGGCGGCGTCGTGTCGGTGGGGCCCGCGCTGGTGACCACGAGCTCGCCGACCATGCCCGCGTGACCGGGGATCATGCAGTAGTAGCGGTACGTTCCGGGGGTGAGGTTCACCTGAACCTCGTGCCTGCCCCCGCTCGTGTCGAAGGGGCTGGCGAGGATGTTGACGTTGACGTCGTGGTTGTAGCCGGGGCTGGAGACGTCGAACGTCAGCGTGTGCGTCATCCCGAAGGTGTTGCCGGTCGACTCGTTGGTCTCGAAGACGATCGTCGCGGGGCCGGCCGTCGCCGTGATCGGCACGGACTTGTACTCGGTGTAGCTGTTGTCGGCGGTCCAGACGAGCGTCTGCTCCGCCGCCTGGCCGGCCTGCTGGCTCTGGTCCTGTGCGGCGGCCCCGACTCCCGACAGCCACACCGTCGGCAGTGCCACCGCCAGCATCACCAGGACGATGCGTCCGAGCGTGGCAGGGGTTCTGAGCGCCCTCCGCAAACCACTGAGGAAGCCCGAAGAAGATCTGATGCGCATACCGTTGTACCTCTCATGATCCGATGCGTCGGCCGGCGGACATCGCGCTGCGGCCGGCGTCGCTCGGAGGGCGTGCCGGGCGGGAGAGCTCACGCACACGGGCGTTGCGGAACTCGGCCATGACGGGCAGCGTCGCCGCTCCCACGGTCAGGGGGACGTTTGACATTATGATCACGGCGCGGCGCCAGGCGGGTGATCGGGGTGTGCGAAGAGGTCTCTTCGGCCCATCGTCCACTCCTTTGGTTGGGGGGTGCGACAGCAACCTTCGGAAGAACTGTCTGATCAGCCGCGGTGCTCACCGGCCTCGCCGATACCGGTGCCGTGACGTCCTCCATCCCTGCGGAGACCGATGGCCGAATCCTCAGGCGCTACGGCGGAAAACGTAACAGTCTGGCAGCACTTAGTCCACATTGATGACAAAGTTCACTAGTTCGTTACCATTCTTATCGAAGAATCGGCGAAAGACCTGCTACGCACCCATGGAACTGCCCTTCTACCTGCGCGAATATCTCCGGACCGGGATGCCCTGCGCCCCATAGGCCGGCCTCCGAGCCCCACCCCCAGCCCCCAGCCCCACGTCATATGCGCCGGTTAGCCGCCGGCACCTCGACCCCCTCAGCTCGGACCACCCCCCGGCTCGCCGCACCCGGGCGAGCGCCGTCAACCGATTGGGAACCATGACCGAGAAAAGCACCGATGCGACGCGACGCCTGTTCTCCCGGCGCGCCTTCGCCACCACCGCGGCGACAGCCGCCGCGGTCGCGCCGTTCGCCGTGGCGAGCCAGGTCACCGCCGCTCCCACGGACAAGGCCGCGGACAAGACGGCGGGTACGCCGGGCGACGTCCGCCGCATCACCCTGTATGCGGAGAAGCTGCCCGACGGTCAGCTGGGCTACGGCCTGGAGGCCGGCAAGCCCACGATCCCCGGCCCCCTCATCGAGATGATCGAGGGCGAGACCCTCGAAATCGAGCTGGTCAACAACACGGGCGTGACCGCCAGCCTGCATGTCCACGGAGTGGACTACGAATGGAACAGCGACGGCACGCGGATGAACGACAGCGTGGTGGAGCCGGGAGGCCGGTACGTCTACACCTGGCGCACCCACGCCCAGGGCGACCGCCCCGACGGCACCTTCGCACCCGGCAGCGCGGGCTACTGGCACTATCACGACCACGTCGTGGGAACCGACCACGGCACCGGCGGCATCCTGCGCGGACTCTACGGGCCACTGGTCGTACGCCGCACGGGCGACGTGCTCCCCGACAAGACCTTCACCGTGGTCTTCAACGACATGAAGACCAACAACCTCGCCCAGGCGCCCGACTTCACCGCCGAGCTCGGCGAACGCGTGGAGTTCATCGTCATCGCCCACGGCAACTTCTTCCACACCTTCCACATCCACGGACACCGCTGGGCCGACAACCGCACCGGCATGCTGGAAGACCTGGAGGACCAGAGCCGCATCATCGACACCAAGACCACCGGACCCGCCGAGTCGTTCGGCTTCCAGGTGATCGCCGGCGAACGCGTCGGCCCCGGGAAGTGGATGTACCACTGCCACGTGCAGGGCTATTCCGACGCGGGGATGTCCGGGACGTTCACGGTGACCGGCGCGAGCGAGAAGGTGCCGCTGACCGTCACCGCCGCGTCCCGCTGCGTGGGCACGTCGGTGTACGTCGCGGTCACGGCCGTCAACCACGGCGACGTGCCGGCGACCGTGACGCTGACCACCCCGTACGGCTCCACGACCGTGACCAACGTGGCTCCGGGCAAGCAGGCGTACCAGTCCTTCAAAACGCGGGCCAGGCAGATCGGCGCGGGCAAGGTCACCGTGACCGGGACAGCGACGATCGGCGGCAAGAAGGTCACCTCGACCTACGAGACCGACTACAGCGCGATCAGCTGCGGCTGACCTGGCAGCGCCGGCACAGACCATCCTCCAGCTCGGACCACCCCCAGCTCGCCGTACCCGGGCGAGTGCCGTCACCGATTGGGAACCCATGACCGAGAAAAACACTGATGTGACGCGACGCCTGTTCTCCCGGCGCGCCTTCGCCACCACCGCGGCGACAGCCGCCGCGGTCGCGCCGTTCGCCGTGGCGAGCCAGGTCACCGCGGCGCCTGCGGACAAGACCACGGCCGGGACCACGGCCAGGACCGCGGGCACGCCGGGCGACGTCCGCCGCATCACGCTCTATGCGGAAAAGCTGCCCGACGGTCAGCTGGGCTACGGCCTGGAGGCCGGCAAGCCCACGATCCCCGGCCCCCTCATCGAGATGATCGAGGGCGAGACCCTGGAAATCGAGCTGGTCAACAACACCGACGTGACCGCCAGCCTGCACGCCCACGGAGTGGACTACGAAACCTCCAGCGACGGCACGCGGATGAACGACAGCGTGGTGCAGCCGGGAGGCCGGTACGTCTACACCTGGCGCACCCACACCCCGGGCACCCGCACCGACGGCACCATCGAGCCCGGCAGCGCGGGCTACTGGCACTATCACGACCACGTCGTGGGAACCGACCACGGCACCGGCGGCATCCTGCGCGGACTCTACGGACCGCTCGTGGTACGCCGAACCGGCGACATCCTCCCCGACAAGACCCTCACCGTCGTCTTCAACGACATGAAGACCAACAACCTCACCCAGGCGCCGAACTTCACCGCCAAGCTGGGCGAACGCGTGGAGTTCATCGTCATCGCCCACGGCAACCTGTTCCACACCTTCCACATCCACGGACACCGCTGGGCCGACAACCGCACCGGCATGCTGAGAGGCCCGCAGGACCACAGCCGCGTCATCGACACCAAGACCACCGGACCCGCCGAGTCCTTCGGCTTCCAGGTGATCGCCGGCGAACGCGTCGGCCCCGGAATGTGGATGTACCACTGCCACGTACAGAGCCACTCCGACATGGGGATGGCCGGTATGTTCACCGTGACCGACGCGAACGGGAACGTGCCGGGCCACTCGATGGACGACATGCCGAGCCCTTCGACGAGCGCCATGCCGGGCCACTCCATGGAGGGCATGTAACGGTACGTCCGGACCGGGCTCGGCCGGACGCACTCCCTATGCCGTGAAGATCTCCTCGCGGGCCTGGTCGAGCGCGGCGAGGACGGCGCCGCGCAGCACGGGGTTGCCGTCCACCTTACTGGGGATCACCTGAGGCGGTATGGGGCAGATGCGCGCCACGGCCTCCTCCACCCGGGTGGCCAGGCCCTCCCCACCGGCCCGGCAGACCTCCCCGGCCAGGACCACGAGGCCGGGGTCGAGCACCACGCACACCGAGGCGACGCCGAGCGCCAGTCGCGCGGCGACCTCGTCGAGCAGGGGCTCGCCCGCCGCCCCCGCGGCCACCGCGGCGGTCACGCAGTCGGCCGCGGTGGCTCCGGCGAAGCCGTGCTCGCGGGCGAGTTCGCCGACCGCCTCCGAGCTGACCAGTGACTGCAGTCCGCCCCGCAGCGACGGCAGCCGTCCGGGGATCGCCCGCACGTCGTCGGCGAGGGGCACCCCGGGCACCGGGAGATAGCCGATCTCTCCCGCGCTGCCCGATCTGCCGCGGTGCAGGCGTCCGCCCAGCACGACGGCCAGGCCGATGCCCCGGCCGACCCAGACGAGCACGAAGTCGTCGGCCTCGCGGGCGGCGCCCCGCGCGCGTTCGGCGATCGCCGCGAGGTTCACGTCGTTCTCGATCGTGACGTCCCGGCGCAGGTCTCTCGCCAGCGCCTCGTGGATGCCCTCGTGCCACTGCGGGAGGTCGAAGGAGAAACGCACGTCCCCGGTGCGGGGGTCCACGACGCCGGGCGTGCCGATCACGACCCCCCGCAGCCGCGACAGCGCGACCTTGCCGCCGCGGCAGGCCTTGACGACGGCGGAGTGCACCAGCGACACCGGGTCGTCCGCGCCGTCGGGAGACGCCGTCACCTCGGCGACGATGTGCCCGTTGATGTCGGCGATCGCCGCCGACACCCGGTCGGGCCCCACGTCGAGCCCCGCGACGTACGCGCAGGAGGGGATCACGCCGTACAGCGCGGCGTTGGGGCCGCGGTTGCCCGCCTGCTCCCCCACGACCTCCACCAGGCCGCGCTCCTCCAGGCGCGCGAGCGTCTGCGAGGCCGTGACCTTGGACAGTCCGGTGAGCTGGCCGATCTGGCCACGCGTCAGGGGACCCGAGGCGAGCAGCAGTTCCAGGGCGGCCCGGTCGTTGATCTCCCGGAGCAGCCGGGGCACGCCAGGACGTCGCTCCATACTCCCGCTTCCCATCGTCTGAGTCTCCCGCTCACCGTCGGCGCGCACCCGCACACCCCTCCGATTTCGCCGGGCCCCCGTCGGCGCTCCCCCCACGCGCGCACGTGAACGACCGGCACCCGTGAACGAGCAACAAAGTTTTCAGCAAAGCTTAGCGAGCCGGGGAGCGCGGAGAACGCGCCGGTCGCCGCTCCCGGTAACGCTCCCAGCCCGCATGAGGATGGCTTATGAGGACGGCTCATATGACCGCCCAGCCGGCCTTGACGAGGGAGCGCCATGACCGAGACGGCCCGGGAGCCGCACGCCCCGCCGCGGACGTCGTGCTGCTCAGCGAGGTGGACCGGGGCTGGCTGCTCAACGGGGGGCACGACGACCTGGCGCGGATCGCCCGGGGCCTGGGGATGCGCTACCACTTCGCCCCCGCCGCCGACCGTCTCTGGGGCGACGCGCTGCTCACGAACCTGCCCGTCACCGAGATCGGCTCCACCCGGCTGAACCGGCACGGCTATCCGACCGGCGCCCAGGCCCAGTCGATCGTGCTGGAGGTCGGCGACCACGAGGTGGGGATCGTCAACACCCACCTGCAGGAGCCGCGGGGGCAGGCGCCCGAGGTCGCGGCGATCGCCCGGCGGCTCGCGGCGGGCGCCCTCCCGCCCGGCGTCGGCGTGGCCGAGCCGCGACCGGTGATCGTGGCGGGCGACCTCAACACCACGCCGTCCGACCCGCAGATGCGGGTGCTGGAGGCCGCGGGCCTGACCGATCCGCTGCGAGCGCTCGGCGACCCGCCGACCTCGCCCGCCGACGCTCCCGTCCGGCGCATCGACCACGTGCTGATCTCGAAGGGGCTCACGGCGGTGGCCGCCGACGTCCCCAGGGTGCCGTTCTCCGACCACCTCCCGGTCGTCGTACGCCTGCGGGTGGGGTGAGGCCGGGAGGTGAGAGGGGACCGCGCGTCGTACCGAGGCCAACCAGGCGGGATAATCGGCTACATGCGACTTTCTGCCCGTGTCGACTACGCCCTCCGTGCCGCCGCCGAGCTCGCCGCGGCGGGCGAGGGACCCACAACGGTGGGCGAGCTGGCCAAGGGGCAGGAGATGCCCCCCAAATACCTGGAGAACATCCTGCTCCAGATGCGCCGCGCCGGCCTCGTACGCGGTCAGCGCGGCCCGGAGGGCGGCTACGTGCTGGCCCGTCCGGCCGCCGAGATCTCCCTCGCCGACGTGATCCGCGCGGTGGACGGCCCCCTGGCCAACGTCAGGGGCGAGCGGCCCGAGCACGTCGGCTACCAGGGCGCCGCCCAGGCGTTGCAGCAGGTGTGGATCGCGCTGCGGGCGAGCGAGCGGGCCATCCTGGAGGAGGTCAACCTGGAGCAGATCGCCAAGGGCGAGCTGCCTCCCCGGGTGACCGAACTGGCCGCCGACCCGGCGGCCTGGGACTCGCACACACCAGTGTGAGCCGCCCGTCCCTGATCCTCGCGGGAGGATGGCGTGCCGGAGGGTGACTCGGTCTACCGGGCCGCGAAACGCCTGCGGGAGGCCCTCGACGGCCGGACGCTGACCCGCAGCGACTTCCGGGTGCCCCGCCACGCCACCGCCGATCTGCGGGGCCGGGCCGTGCTCACCACGATCTCGCGCGGCAAGCATCTCCTGACCCGGGTGGAGGGCGGGCTCACCGTCCACACGCACCTGCGCATGGAGGGCAGCTGGCGGGTCGGCCCGGCGGGCCGGCCGGTGCCCAGGGGCGACGTGGTGCGGCTGGTCCTCGCCAACGCCGAGTGGCAGGCGGTCGGAACCCGGCTGGGGATGGTCGACCTCGTCCCCACCGGCCGGGAGGACCGGGTCGTCGGGCATCTCGGCCCGGATCTGCTCGGGCCCGACTGGGACCCCGGGCGGGCCGTGGGCAATCTGCTGCGGGAGCCCGGGCGGACCATCGGAGAGGCGCTGCTCGACCAGCGCGTGCTGGCCGGAATCGGCACGATCTGGCGGGCGGAGACGCTGTGGGCCGCGCGCCTGTCGCCGTGGCGCGTCATCGGGTCGATCCCGCCGGAGGAGCTGGAGTCGCTGGTCTCGATCGCGCACCGGCTGATGGACGCGAGCAAGGACGCGCCGTTTCCGGTGACGAGCGGCGATCCGCGTCCCGGCCGGTCACTGCTCGTGTACGGCAGGGCACGCCGTCCGTGCCGGCGGTGCGGCAGTCCGATCAGCAGGGGGGAGATGGGTCCGCAGCCGTCCGAACGGCTCGTCTACTGGTGTCCCGCCTGCCAGCGCCCATAGCGGCGCGAGGGGAACAACCACAGGGGACCAGGCGCTGGGGAACAAGCGCGAGGGATCGAGCACGGGGCAACGAGCACGGGGAACAGTCGTGCGACAGGCCCGGCAACATGCCCGGACACTGTGCCGCGGCGATCCTGCGTGCGAGGGCGACACCGGTCGCACACCCGGGGGCCGGGCGTCCGGCGTCAGGCACGGCGGCACGACCTCGCCACGGGCGGAGACCCGGGGCGGCGGAAGCGCCGTCTCTAGGCGGCGACCATGTCCTTGACCTCGGGGAAGCCGTCGAACTCGGGGCCGGCGGGCACGGTCTCGGGAATCGGCAGCCGCTCGTGCTCGGGCAGTTCCGCGAGCATGGGGGCGGCCTGCAGTTCGGCGAGCGCGAACTGGTCGGACACCTCACGCAGCACCTGGGACAGCGGGACGCCCAGTGCGCCGCAGATCGAGGCGAGCAGCTCAGAAGAGGCTTCCTTCTGGCCGCGTTCCACCTCGGACAGATAGCCGAGTGAGACACGGGCCACGGTGGAGACCTCGCGAAGGGTGCGATTCTGCCGCACCCTCAGCCGCCGCAGTACGTCACCGAGCAGCTGACGCAGCAGGATCATCTGTCGCTCCCTCCCCAAGGGGGGCGCCTTCACGACGCCTCGCACGGTGGGCTCATGGCGCCCCTTCTTCATCTGCCCTTCGTACATACGCCTCGCCGTCATCATTGGTTCGCTCGGCCCCTTTGCCGGGCGTGCGCCTGTCTTGCTCCTCGCCGATGGCTCACGGACCTCACTCACAGCTCCACCGTACCTGTAGAGGGCAACACCGCGGCAGACCGTGGTGAGCATGTTCGCTGGGGACGTAACGCGGTAATCACCCGAGATGTTCCCCCGAATTTGCCTGTAGCACACCTTCCAACAGGTCCAAAGCCTCCCGGAGGGTCGCCTTTCTGATCTCGTCCCTGGTCCCGGTCAAGAGCAGGTCACGGTGCCAGAGCCGCTCCCCCGGGCCGGCCAGGGCGATGTGGACCGTGCCGACCGGTCTGCCGTCCTGCGGCTCGGGACCGGCGACCCCCGTCACCGCCAGACCGTAGTCCGAATCCGTCAGCTTACGCACCCCGGTCGCCATGGCCGCCGCCACGTCCGGGTGCACCGCCCCCTCCCGCTGCAGCAGGCCGGGCGGCACGCCGAGGATGCTCGCCTTGAGGTCGGTGGCGTAGGCGACCACCCCGCCGCGGAAGGCCGCCGAGGCCCCCATGGGCTCGGTCATCGCGGCCCCGATCAGACCGCCCGTCAGCGACTCGGCCACGGCGGCCGTCGCGCCCCGGCGGACCAGCAGGGACAGCACGTGCGCCGCCATGCCCGTCATACGGTCCGCGCCCTCTTCGCCACCTGCCGCAGCCGCACCGCCCGCACCACGTAGTCGGCGCCGGTCCCTACCGTGACCACCAGGGCGAGACCCATCGCCGCCCACCTGGCCAGGTCGGGCACGACGGGCACGATGTAGAGCGCGATGGCCACGATCTGCAGCACGGTCTTCACCTTGCCCCCGTAACTGGCCGGGATAACCCCGTGCCTGATCACGAGGAAACGCAGCAGCGTCACTCCCGCCTCACGAGCGATGATCACCAGGGTGACCCACCAGGCGAGCTCGCCGAGGTACGACAGGCACAGCAGCGCCGCGCCGATCAGCGCCTTGTCCGCGATCGGGTCGGCGATCTTCCCGAAGTCCGTGATCAGCGCGTACTTCCTGGCCAGCCAGCCGTCGAGCTGGTCCGTGACGGACGCGAGCAGGAACACCCCCAGCGCCGCCAGCCGCCAGGCCTCGCCCTCGGCGAACAGGAAGACGACGAAGACGGGCACGATCGCCAGGCGGGCGATGGTCAGGGCGTTCGCGATGTTCCAGGTGCTGACGCGGCGGGCCGTCCCCTCCTCGCCGGCGGCGGGCACGGGTGTCAGAGGCTCTGGTGTCACGGGCGCGGGAGGCGCGACGGGGACGGCGGCGGCCGGCGACGGGCCGATCTCCGCGGTCGCCTCCACCGGCGCCTCCACGGTGGCCTCTACCGCGGCCTCTACCGGGCCCGCCACCTCCACCGGCGGCTCGCCGCGCTCCGTCATGTGCCTGCCTTGATCCGGGCGATCAGGTCGACCCCCTCGGAGTCGACCGCGACCGCCTGCACGATCTGCCCGGGGACCAGGCCGATGCCCTGGACCGTGACCGCTCCGTCGACCTCGGGGCCCTGGTGCGCCGCGCGGCCCTCGTACCCCCCGTCGCCGAGGTCCTCCTCGATGAGCACCTCCAGTTCGGTGCCGATGCGCTCCTCGGCCCGCTGGGCGGTCAGCTCCTCGGCGAGCTCGGTGAGCGTCGCCACGCGTTCGTCGATCACGTCCTGGTCGAGTTTGCCGTCGAAGCCGTACGCCTCGGTGCCCTCCTCGTCGGAGTAGCCGAAGACGCCGATGACGTCGAGCCTGGCCTCCTCCAGGAAGCCCACCAGCTCCTCGAACTGCTCCTGGGTCTCCCCCGGGAAGCCCACGATGAAGTTCGACCTGACGCCCGCCTCCGGCGCGCGCTCGCGGATCTGGTCGAGGAGGTCCAGGAAGCGCCGGGGGTCGCCGAAACGCCGCATCCGCCGCAGCACCGGCCCGCTGGCGTGCTGGAAGGACAGGTCGAAGTAGGGCGCGATCCCCTCGGACGAGGCGATCACGTCGAGCAGCCCCGGCCGCAGCTCGGCGGGCTGCAGGTAGCTGACCCGCACCCGCTCGACGCCGTCGGTCTCGGCCAGCCGCGGCAGCAGCTTCTCCAGCGCCCGCAGGTCGCCCAGGTCCTTGCCGTACGACGTGGAGTTCTCGCTGACCAGCACCAGCTCCTTGACGCCCTGGCCGGCCAGCCACGCGGCCTCGGCGAGCAGGTCCTCCGGACCGCGCGAGACGTACGAGCCGCGGAAGGCCGGGATGGCGCAGAAGGTGCAGCGCCGGTCGCAGCCCGAGGCGAGCTTGAGCGAGGCGACCGGCCCGGAGCCGAGCCGCTTGCGCAGCGTGCGCGGGCCGCTCGCGGGGGCGACGCCCCGCGGCAGCGGGTCCTCCTGGGCGTGGCCGGGGATGTGCGCCCGGGCCGCCGAGCGCTCCACCGGGCTGATCGGCAGCAGCGTGCGGCGGTCCCGGGGGGTGTGCGGGACCAGCGGCCTGCCCGCGAGGACGTCGTCGAGACGCTCCCCGATCTCCGCGTAGTCGTCGAAGGAGATGACGGACGCCTCGGGCAGGGCGTCGGCGAGCTGCGCGCCGTACCGTTCGGCCATGCAGCCCGCCGCGACCACCTTCGCGCCCGAGTCGGCCGCGGCGAGCAGGGTGTCGATGGAGTCCTTCTTCGCCGAGTCGATGAAGCCGCAGGTGTTGACGACGACGACGTCCGGGTCGTCGTCACCGGTCTGCCACCCGGCGGCCTCGAGCCGCGCGGCGAGCTCCTCTGAGTCGACCTCGTTGCGGGCGCAGCCCAGCGTGATCAGCGATACGGTTCGGCGAGAAGACATGATGCGAACTACGGTATCGGCAGTCGGCGATTAACGGGGACTCGGGCCGCCCGCGGCGAAGGTCCGCCGCACCATCTGGCCGTCCCTGCCGGGCGCGCCGAGGTCCCTGCCGTTGACCACGAGCCGCACCGCCCCGGCGTCGCCGATGACCATCTTCACCCGGTCCCTGGCCGAGTACGTCGTGGTCCTCCCCTCCGGCAGCGTGCCCTCGAAGATGGCCTTGCCCTTGGCGTCCTTCACGGCGATCCAGGACGGCTTGCGCGTGGTGACCTTGACCACCACGAGGCCGGGCGCGAAGGCCTCCTCCAGGCTCCGGCCCTCCCGGTCCCCCTCGTGACGCGCCTGCCCGTGCTGAGCGGGCGCCGGGAGCCGGACGGCCGTCGGGCCTGTCCTGTCTCCGGAGCCTCCGAGCATCCGCGCGACGACGACGATCACGACGATGGCCAGGGCGACCGCGACGGCCATCGTCCAGCCGGAGCCCCGGCGGCCCCGCTCGCGTAGCACGGCGGCCCCTCCGAACAGCGCCGACGTCCTGATCGGGGAGTCGCCGCCCGGGTGCTCCTGCTCGTACTGCCGCACGAGCTCGTCCGGGTCCAGGCCGAGATCCGACGCGATGGTACGGAGGTGGCCGCGCGCGTAGAAGTCGCCCACCGAGAAGTCGTCCCCCTCGAAGCGCTCGATGACGGTCTCGCGGATCCGCGTGCGCTCGCTGAGCTGACGCACGGACAGTCCGGCGCGCTCACGGGCCTCGGCCAACGCAGCACCTACGCTCATCGTTAAGCCCCCTGTCTTCCAGACCGCCCACAATGCGTAGTTAGCCACATTCAATCAGCTACTGACTACGAACGGTACCCAAGAGTGGACACAGAGCAACCGCTCTGTCACCTTCGCACCGGTTTCAGGGCCTGGTGAGAGGAGCGCGGCTCAGCCTCCCGCGCCGGAGCCGGCTGTCAGCCGGTCTCCCCGCGCAGGTCGGCGAGCAGGCCGGGCAGGTCGTCGGGCTTGACCAGCACCTCGCGGGCCTTCGATCCCTCGCTCGGGCCGACCACGTTGCGGCTCTCCAGCAGGTCCATCAGCCGTCCGGCCTTGGCGAAGCCGACCCGGAGCTTGCGCTGGAGCATCGACGTGGAGCCGAACTGGGTCGACACGATCAGCTCGGCGGCCTGGACCAGCAGGTCGAGGTCGTCGCCGATCTCCTCGTCGATCTCCCGCTTGGCGGCGGCCGGAGCGGCCACGTCCTCCCGGTACTCGGCCTGCATCTGGACCTTGCAGTGGCCGACGACCTCCGCGATCTCCTTCTCGGAGATGAACGCGTTCTGCAGCCGCATCGGCTTGCTCGCGCCCATCGGCAGGAACAGCGCGTCGCCCTGCCCGACCAGCTTCTCGGCGCCCGGCTGGTCGAGGATGACCCGGGAGTCGGCGAGGGACGAGGTCGCGAACGCCAGCCGCGACGGCACGTTCGCCTTGATCAGACCGGTGACCACGTCCACGGACGGCCGCTGGGTGGCGATGACCAGGTGGATGCCGGCGGCGCGGGCGAGCTGGGTGATGCGGACGATCGAGTCCTCCACGTCGCGCGGGGCGACCATCATCAGGTCGGCCAGCTCGTCCACGATCACCAGCAGGTACGGGTACGGCTGGTAGACCCGCTCGCTGCCCGGCGGAGGCACCAGCTTGCCCGCCCGGACGGCCTTGTTGAAGTCGTCCACGTGCCGGAAGCCGCTCGCCGCGAGGTCGTCGTACCGGCGGTCCATCTCGCCGACCACCCATTCGAGGGCCTCGGCGGCCTTCTTCGGGTTGGTGATGATCGGCGTGATGAGGTGGGGGATGCCCTCGTACGCGCTGAGCTCGACCCGCTTGGGGTCGACCAGCACCATGCGGACCTCGTCGGGGGTGGCCCGCATCAGGATCGAGGAGATCAGCCCGTTGATGCAGGTCGACTTGCCCGCGCCGGTGGCGCCCGCGATGAGGATGTGCGGCATCTTGGCCAGGTTGGCCACGATGGTGCGGCCCTCGACGTCCTTGCCGAGGCCGACGATCATCGGGTGGTGGTCGGCCTGGGCCACCTGCGAGCGCAGCACGTCGCCGAGCGACACGAGGTCCTTGTCGACGTTGGGGATCTCCACGCCGATCGCCGACTTGCCCGGGATCGGGGACAGGATCCGCACGTCGGCCGACTTCACGGCGTACGCGATGTTCTTGGTGAGCGCGGTGACCTTCTCGACCTTGACCGCCGGGCCCAGCTCGATCTCGTACCGCGTGACCGTCGGGCCGCGGGTGAACCCGATGACCTGCGCGTCGATGGCGAACTGCTCCAGCACGCTGGTCAGCGCGTTGACGACCGTCCGGTTGGCCTTGGTCTCCTGCTTGGGCGCGCTGCCCGGCCGCAGCATCGCGAGATCGGGCAGCGTGTAGGGCCCTTCCTGGCTGGACAGGACGAGCTGCTCGACCTTCCGCGGCGCCGGGGTCGGCAGCGGCGGCTGCGGCACGGGCTTGGGGAGCTGAATCTCCGGCTCGGTGGGCTCGCCGGGCTCGGCCGGGTCGGCGACGTCGTCCGTCAGGCCGGGGACGATCTCCGGCGAGTGCTCCTTCTCCGACAGCACGGGCGTGTCGTACGGCTTGACCGTGTCGCCGGGCTCACCGGCGTCGCCCTGCGACCTGCGGGTGCGCTTCTTCGGCCCGGCCGGCGACCTGCGCGGCGCCCCGGCGCCCTCCGGCCGCTCGAAGAGCATGTGCCGGATCTCGGCGAGGCGCTCGGGGACGCGGTGCACCGGGGTCGCGGTGATCACCAGCAGGCCGAAGCCCGACAGCATCACCAGCAGCGGGATCGTGATGAACGCCGGCAGGATGCTCGACGGCGGCGCCGAGACGATGAAGCCGACCATGCCGCCCGCCGCCGACACGTTGTCCATGCCGTCGGTCGGCCCGCCCGAGGGGTACGGCGTGCCATGGGCGACGTGCACGATCCCTAGGATCCCGGCCAGCAGCGCGGTCCAGCCGATGCCCATCCTGCCGGTCTCGGAGTTCTGGTCGGGGTGGCGCAGCAGCCGCCAGGCGAGCAGCGCGAGGAGCACGGGGACGGCCCAGGTGAGCGAGCCGACCGTGCCGCGCAGCACGGCGTCTACGAACGCGGCGAAGCCCGTCTTGGTGTCGCGCCAGGTCAGCGCGGCGAGCACGATCGCGCCCGCCAGCACCGACAGGCCCTGGCCGTCGCGCCGGTGCACGGGGTCGAGGTCGCGGGCGTTCTGCCCGAGCGCCCGCGCGGCCATGCCCAGGCTGTTCGCCACCACCATCCACAGGCCGATGACGACCTTGCCGATCACCAGGAAGACCCAGCTGATCGGGTCGTGTCCGGCGGCGGGCGGGCGTTTCCTGGGCGCGGGCCGGGGCGCAGCCCTGCCTCGCGAGCCGGCCGGGGACCGTTTCGGTGCTGCCGTACGGGACCCGGAGCGCGGCCCGGAGCGGGGCGTGGAGCGCTTGCCGGACCCCTGTCCGGACGTACGGGTGGCCATGATGCCGAAGTTACCCCGGAGGCGGGCGATTACCGGCACGACGCGCCGGACGGGCCCTCACCTGTCAGTAGGCGCGGCGCTGGCGCAGGGCGGAGCGCTCGATGCGCTCGCGCGCCTCCAGCAGGCAGGAGGCGATCTCCTTCTCCCGCTCCGGGGTGAGGCGCGGGATCGGCACCGAGCAGCTGATGGCGTCCCTCGGCGGGTCGCTGATCCGCAGCGCCACGCCGAAGCACCGCAGCCCCTCGGTGTTCTCCTCACGGTCGACCGAGTATCCCTGCTTGCGCACCCGGCGCAGGTCGACCAGCAACTCCTCGGCGTCCACGATGGTGTGGGCCGTCAGTGAGGGCAGCTCGGCCGGCAGCAGCGCGCGCACCTCCTCGTCGTCCCGGCTCGCCAGGATCGCCTTGCCGAGGGAGGTGGTGCTCGCGGGCAGCCGGCGCCCGACCCGGGAGAACGGCCGCAGGTAGTGGCGTGAGGCGCGGGTGGCGAGGTAGACGACGTCGAAGTGGTCGAGCCGGGCGAGGTGCACGGTCTCCCCCGTCACCTCCGCCAGCCAGTCCAGGGCGTCGTGCGCGAGCTGGACCACCGGGTCGCCGTCGATGTACGTCGCCCCGACCAGCAGGGCGCGCATGCCGATCCGGTACAGCGTGCCGGTGACGTCGGTCTCGATCCAGCCGAGGTCGACCAGCGTGCGCAGCAGAGCGTGCAGGCTGCTCTTGGGGTAGCCCAGCTTGCCCTGCAGGTCGGTGAGGCTGTGCAGCCCGGGATACTGCGCGAAGAAGTCGAGCAGCTCGACCGTCCGGAGCGCCGACTTCACGTGCGGCACGGGTTCCGCCATTTGGTACCTCCCTGACCCGCCTGTCCGCCTCCTATTGTGAGCCGGTTCCCCAGGAGGCGACCGTACGGGAGGCGATGTAGTCCACATCCAGATCATCCCCCAGTCCGGGGGCATCCGGCATCCGCACCTTCCCGTCCATGAGCGGGTCGACGATCGACCGCAGGTGCGGGGCGGGGGTGTCGTAGTCCGAGTGCGGGTGCAGCAGGCCCCGCTCGTACCACCGCCCGCACAGCGTGGCGCCGATCACGGCCAGGGCGCCGGACCCGTTGCCGTGGATCTCGCAGTCCATGCCGAACGACTCGGCGAGGTGCACGGCCTTGACCGCCGGGATGATCCCGCCGGAGCCGACCACGCCCACTCTGAGGATGTCGCACGCCCCGGCGGCCACCCACTCGGCCCGGGCCATGTGCTTGCCCCAGGAGGTCTCCGGCCCGAGGATCGGCGTCCTGATCTGGTCGGCGAGCCACCGGTACGACTGCACCGACGCCTCCTCCATCGGCTCCTCGTACCAGGCGAAGTCCAGCTCGTCGAGGGCCCGGCCGAGAGTCAGGGCCTCGGAGCGGGAGTACCAGTGGTTGCTGTCGAGCATGAGCGCGACGTCCGGGCCGACCGCGTCGCGGACCGCCGCGCACGCCTCGATGTCGCGGTCCACGCCGTACGGCATGGGCGGCATCCAGGTGTGCAGCTTGATCCCGCGGTAGCCGCGGGAGACCAGGTCCTTGGCGAAGGCGGCGTAGTCCTCGGGGGTGGCGAGGCCGCCGGGGACGTCGTCGCCGCACATGGTGCTCGCGTACGCCGGCACCTCGGCGCGGGCGCCGCCGAGAAGCTTCCAGACGGGCAGGCCGAGCCTGCGCCCGGCGAGGTCCCACAGCGCCTGGTCGGCGGCGCTGAGCGCCCGGTCGGAGAGGTTGCCCTGGGCGCCGCGCTGGCGGCGGGCGACGCGGTGCCACAGCCGCTCCCGGTCGAGGCTGTCCTGGCCGATCAGCGCCGGGCCGATGTGACCCGCGATCACCGCCTCCCGTACGGTGTCCGGCGCGGCGAGGCAGCCTCCGGTGGCGCCGTCGCTGTCGGTGATCGTGAGCAGCGCCTCCCGCACCTCGCGGGGCGGGCCGGGGTGCCGGTGGCCGTGCCCGTCGACCACGGACCTGGTGACCGTGGTGAAGACCGTGACGACGACCCGTTCGACGACCGCCATGGAACCTCGCCTCCTCAGTGGGCTGGCCTCAGTGGTTGAGAGGGCCGGTGCGCGGTCAGGGACGCACCGGCCCGGTCCGGGGGTGACCGCCGCTCAGCCGCCGTTGGCCTTCTTCCATTCGGCCTGGGCGTCGGTCAGCTTCTGCGCCAGGGTGTCGAGGAACTCCTGGGGCTTCATCTGGCCGAGCAGCACCTTCTGGAAGAGGGGCTCGGTGTCGGCCTTGGTGATGGAGGAGAACTGGGGCAGATAGTAGGGCGGCGACACGACCTGCGTGTTCGGGTCGTTCAGCGTGTCGACGGCCGTCTTGAGGTGGTCCAGGCCCTGCACCCAGGAGTCGCCCTGCGCGTCGGTGTTGGCCGGGATCTGGCCCGTCTGCTGGTTCCAGTAGCTGTTGCCGTCGTGGGAGACGAGGAACTCCACGAACTTCCAGGCGGCGTCCTTGTGCTCGCTGTTCTTGAACACCGCGAACCCGTCCACGGGGTTGGCGACGACGGTCCGCCTGCCCCCGGGGCCGGTCGGCAGCGCGAACGCGCCGATCTTGTCCTTGCCGTGCGCCTTGACGTGGTCGTTGTAGGAGCCCAGGTTGTGGTGCATCATCGCGATCTTCCCGGTGCCGAAGGCGGCGACCATCTTCGGGAAGTCGTTGGTGACGTCGGCCTCGGGGGTGTCCTTCTTGTACAGCCCGGCCATCCTGGTGAGGAACTCGGCGTTCTTCGGGTCGTTGACCGTGCTCCTGCCCGAGGCGTCGAAGAACTGGCCGATCCCCGAGTAGGAGTACATCTCGGCCAGGATCTGGAAGATCGACCCGGCGCCGCCGCGGATGGTGTAGCCGTACTGGTCGGGCTTCCTGGTCAGCCCGTCGGCGTCCTTGAAGAACTCGTCCCAGGTCTGCGGGGCCTGCTGAAGCCTGTCCTTCAGGTACCAGACCACGTCCATGTTGGAGGTGTTCGGCACGAGGTAGAGCTTGCCGTCGGGCACGGTCTTGCGGACCGAGTCGAGCATCGGCGTGGCCAGCCTGCCGTTCACCGAACTCTTGGCCAGCCACTCGTCCGCCGGCTCCAGCGCCTGCTGGCCGGTCAGGTTGGCCAGGTACGACGTGGTGACGCCGCCGACGTCGGGGGTGTCGCCGCCCGCGACGGCCGTGTCGTACTTCTGCTGGACGGAGGCGATCGGGACGCCGACGTACTCGACGTGGATCTTGGGGTTGGCCGCCTCGAACCGCTTGATCAGCTCTTGGTAGACCGGGGTGCGGGCGCCGCCGTTGTTGTCCCAGAACGTGATGGTCGTCTTGCCGGAGCCCTCGCCGGAGCCGGAGTCCGACCCGCACCCGGTGGCGGTGACGGCGAGAACGGCGAGCGCCGCCCAGGCCACCTTCATCTTCATGGTTCCTCCTGGTCAGGAGAGGCTGTGTAGAGCTGGGGGGACCGCTATCCCTTGACCGCGCCGGCGCTGATGCCGTGCACGAGATAGCGCTGGACCACTGCGAACACGCAGACCACCGGCAGAGCGGCGACGACGCCACCGGCCGCCAGAGCCCCGAAGTCGGCGCTGTACTCCCCGATCGTGTAGCTGAGCCCGACGGGGATCGTGAAGCTGTCCTGCCTGCTGACGAACATCAGCGCGAACAGGAAGTTGTTCCACGTGTGGATGAACGCGAACGACCCGACCGCGATCAGGCCGGGCCGCAGCTGCGGCAGCACGATCGCGAGGAAGCCGCGCAGCCGGCCGCAGCCGTCGACCATCGCGGCCTCCTCCACCGTGAACGGCACGGCCGAGACGAACCCGCTCATGAGGATGATCGACAGGGGCAGGTTGAAGACGGTGTCGGCGACGATCAGGCTGCCGAGGCTGTTGATGAGGCCGAGCGTCTTGAAGATCGAGAACAGCGGGATCAGCATCATCGCGCCGGGGACGAACTGGGTGCACAGCAGCACGACCATGAACAGGCTCCGGCCGCGGAACCGGTACCGCGCCAGCGCGTACCCGCCCATGACCGCGATCACCGTGGTGACCAGCAGCGACCACACCCCGACGACGACGCTGTTCCGGAAGAACACCGCGTAGCCGATGTCGTTCCAGACGGTCTCGAAGTGCTCGAACGTGATCGGCCACGGCACCGGGTCGGCCGATCCCGCCGGCCGCAGGGCGAAGACCAGCATCCAGTAGAACGGCACGAGCGTGAAGATCAGATACATCCCGAGAGGGACGTAGAGCCGCAGCACCCGGCCGGGATCCCGTCTCGGCCGCCCGGGACGGGCCTCGGGCACCGCTCGCGGACGCGGGCGGGTCATGACGTCGGCGCTCATCGCCGGAGCCCTCCTCATCGGTCCTCGCCGAACCGGCTGAGCCGGAGGTAGAGGACGGAGCAGAACAGCAGGATCACGAAGCCCGCCATCGTCAGCGCCGAGCCGTACCCGAAGTCCTTGGAGTCGACGGCGCGCTGCGCGACGTACAGCGGCAGCGTGGTCGTGACCTGCGCGGGACCGCCGCCGGTGAGCGTGTAGAGCAGGTCGACGTTGTTGAACTCCCAGACCCCGCGCAGCAGCGTGGCCAGCACGATCGCGTCGCGCAGATGCGGCAGCGTGACGTGGCGGAAGCGCCTGAGACGCCCGGCGCCGTCCACCGCAGCGGCCTCGTACAGCTCGCCCGGGATGCCCTGCAACCCGGCGAGCAGGAGGATCGCGAAGAACGGCACGCCGCGCCACAGTTCCGCCACGACCACGGCGGGGAAGACCGTGTCCGGATTGCCGAGGACCGCCGCCTCGGGCTGCCCGAGGAAACGCAGGACGCCGGTGCCCGGCGTGTAGAGCAGGATCCAGATGCCCGTCGTCAGCACTCCGGAGACGGCCCACGGGGAGAACACCAGCGACCGGGCGAGCCCCCGCCCGATGAAGGTTTCATTGACTATCAACGCGAGGGCAAGTCCGAGGATCAGCTGGAGACCGATCTCGGCGATCACCCATTTGGCGGTGAACCCCAGGCTGTGCCAGAAAACCTCGTCCTCGGTCAGCATGCGCCGGAAATTGTCCAGCCCGGCGAAGCCGTCCGCCCATGGCCGGGTGAGGTTGCGGTGCTGCAGGCTGTAGTACGCGACGCTCCCGATCGGATAGACGAGGAACGCGGCGATCAGCGCGACCGTCGGCGAGATCAGCAGGTACGGCACGGCCCTGCGGCGCATCGTCGTCACCGGCCCATCTCCTCCGCGGACGTCGTCCCGGTCCCTCCGAGACATATTCCTGAACGCCGTTCACAAACGTGGACGACGGATCAACGGTGATATTCCGCACTCGTCCTGTCAAGGACTCGTGTCCTATTCGAGACATTCACTCTTGGCACGCCAGCACGCCTTGACCGCCGTCACGACTGGCCGTACGGTCCGGTTGTTCATGAATATGAATCGAGTTCAGAAGGATGACGGCACGACCGAGGAACGGAGACAGTCATGCCCGCACGATCCCTGCTCGTGTCCGCCGTCCTGGCGCTCACGGCGCTCACGGCGGCCGTCCCGGTTTCGGCGGCGAACGCCGCCGGAAGTGATCCCGCCGGAGTCGAGCTCGGGCGGCAGACGCTGCCGGCGGGGGACGGCTGGGCCTCGGCCGGCGCCGGCACCACCGGCGGCGCGGCGGCGCCCGCCGCCAACGTCCGGGTGGTCACCGACCGCGCGGGCCTGGTCGCGGCCCTCGCCTCCCCCGGCCCCCGGGTCGTCTACGTGAAGGGCGTCGTCGACGTCGACAGGACCTGCGCGGACTTCGCCACCGGCGGATACACCCTCGCCGGTTACCTCGCGGCGTACGACCCGGCCGTGTGGGGCCGCGACACCGAGCCGTCCGGGCCGCTGGAGGACGCCCGGGCCGCCTCCGCGGCGGCGCAGACGAAGTACGTCAAGCTCAAGGTGCCGTCGGACACCACGATCGTCGGCCTGCCCGGAGCGACCATCCGGCACATCAACCTGCACGTGGACAAGGCCGACAACGTCATCATCCGCAACATCCGCTTCGAGGACGCGGCCGACTGCTTCCCCCAGTGGGACCCCACGGACGGCGACGAGGGCAACTGGAACTCCCTCTACGACAACATCTCGGTGACCGGTTCGACCCACGTGTGGATCGACCACAACACGTTCACCGACGGAGACAACCCGGACGCGGACCAGCCGGTCTACTTCGGCCGGCCGTACCAGGTGCACGACGGCCAGGCGGACATCACCAGCGCGTCCGACCTCGTGACCGTCTCCTGGAACAGCTTCCGCGACCACGACAAGACGATGCTGATCGGCTCGACCAACAATCCCGCGAACGACCGGGGCAGGCTCAGCGTCACCGTGCACCACAACGAGTTCTACGACAACCTGCAGCGCCTGCCGCGGGTGCGGTTCGGCAAGGTGCACGTCTACAACAACTACTACCAGGCGCCCGACGCCGCGACCTTCGTGTACGCGCTGGGCGTGGGCGTGGAGTCCCAGATCTACGCGGAGAACAACTACTTCCGGCTCGGGCGCGCCGTGGACCCCGCCGCGCTGCTGTACGACTGGGGCGGCACCGCCCTCACCGCCAGGGGCAACCTGCTGCGCGTCGGCGGCACCGAACGGCCGATCGACCTGGTCGCGACGTACAACGCGAAGCACGACCCCGATCTCGGCGCGGACGCAGGCTGGACCCCGGCCCTGCACACCGCGATCGACCCCGCCGGGGCGGTGCCCAGGGAGGTCTCCCGGCACGCGGGAGCCGGGAAGATCCGCTGACGTCCGCACGGTCTCCCCTGGCCCGCCTCAGGCGGGCATGCGGAGCCCGAGCTGGACGCACAGTTCAAGCTGGTCGTAGAAGACCTCGCTGCAGCCGATCAGGCCGCACGTGACGTCGATGTCGAACATCCAGCAGGAACGCACGCTGACCCGCCGCCCGGTGGCCTCGACCACCTCCCCCGTGGTGAGCGGGAACGGGCCGGCGTGCGTACCGGTGCCCACGGCGGCCGCGGCCACGGCCGCGTCTGTGACGATCTTCTGCCACACCGTGACGCGCACGTCGGGGAACGCCTGCCAGACCAGCGTGTGGTACGACGCGACCTCCGAGCGGCCCTCCGCGGGCCCGCCGGGCCCCACCGCCCTGGGCTCCCGGCCGTAACAGGCCATGACCTCCCCGAGGTCGTGGGCGTTGTAGGCGCTGAAATACCGCTCAACCACGTGGAGCACGGCGAGACCCCCGTTTCCCGCACATCCGGAGTCCAGGTTACGCGGGCGTACGGCCGTCAGGAGAGGCGCGGGCGGCCGTCCACCCGCTGGGGCACGCCGAGGGGGTTGCCGTCGCGCAGCTCCGGCGGGAGCAGGTCCTCCGGCCAGTCCTGGTACGCCACCGGGGTCGTCCAGCGCCTGATGGCGGCCGCGCCGACGGAGGTGTGCGCCGGGGTGGTGGAGGCGGGCCAGGGGCCGCCGTGGTGCATCGCCCAGGAGACGGCGACCCCGGTGGGCCAGCCGTTCCAGATGAGCCGCCCGGCCAGCCGGCGCAGCACCGGCAGCAGGTCGCGGGCCTCCTCGGGCCCGGCGGCGTGCACGGTCGCGGTCAGCGACCCGGGCAGCCGCCGCAGCACGGCGGGCAGGTCGGCGGGGTCGCGGTAGCGGACCACGATCGCCGAAGGGCCGAAGCACTCCTCCCCCAGCTCGGGCAGCCCGTCCGCGAAGGCCTCCAGGCCGGCGGCGAACACCCGCGGGGTGATGCCGTCCACCTCGCCTCCGCCGGCCAGCACGGTGAGCCGCTCGGCGAGCCTGCCCGACGCCCTCAGGTAGCCCTCACGGATCTTGGCGGTCAGCATGGGCCCGCCGCTGGTCCCGGCCACCGCTTCGGCGATCGCCCGCTCGAACCCTCCCTCCGCCGGGACGAACACCAGGCCGGGGTTGGTGCAGAACTGGCCCACCCCGAGCGTCAGCGAAGCCGCGAACCCGGAGGCCACGGCGGCGGGATCGGCCGAGGGCAGCACGACGACCGGGTTGACGCTGCCCAGCTCGCCGTAGAACGGGATGGGGTCGGGCCGCTCGTCGATCAGCTTCTGGATCGCCTTCCCGCCCGCGAGCGAGCCGGTGAAGCCGGCCGCCGTGACGAGCGGATGCCGCACCAGCGGGGCTCCCGCCTCGAATCCGTGCACGAGCCCGAGCAGGTCCGGGTCGGGCAGGGCCCGCCGTACGACGGACGCGGTGAGGTCGGAGGTGCGCGAGTGACCCTCGTGCGCCTTGACCACGACCGGGCAGCCGGCCGCGAGGGCCGACACCGTGTCGCCGCCCGCCACGGAGAACGCGAAGGGGAAGTTGCTCGCCGCGAAGACGGCGACGACGCCGAGCGGATGGTTCATCCGGCGCACGTCGGGACGCGGCGGCGTGGCGCCGGGGTCGGGGTGGTCGATGACCGCCTCGGCCCACCCGCCGTCGCGCAGGACGTCCGCGAACAGCCGGAACTGCGCGGCCGTACGCGCGACCTCCCCGCGCAGCCGCGCCTCGGGCAGGCGCGTCTCCTCCGCGGCGACCGGCCACAGCTCCTCGGCGTGCTTGAGCAGGGCGTCGGCGACGGCTTCGAGCACGGCGGCGCGCTCGGCCGCGGGGGTCGCACGCCAGGCCTCGCCCGCCGCCGCGGCCCGCGCGACCGCCTCGTCCACCGCCTCGTTCGTCGCTTCGTCTGTCGTTCCAGTTGCGGGGCCGGTCATCTCATCCCTCCGCCGTGAGATTGTCGACGTCGTAGCGGGGACCGCAGAACGCCCCGCCGACCACGGAGTGCGGCAGTTCGCCGAGGTCCGGCTCGCCGTACTCGCCGACGAGCGTATCGGCGAAGACCTCGGCGTCGTCCTTCGGCTCGTAGCCGATGGCCCTGCCCTCCTCCAGCGACCACCAGCGGCGTGTGTTGGCCGAGACGCCCCAGACCACGTGGAAGCCGTCGGCCGCCAGCGCCGCCTCGACCAGCCGCGCGCAGTCGTCGGGCGACAGCCACGTCGACAGCATGCGCACGTCCCTCGGCCGCTCGAAGCAGGAGCCGATGCGCAGGCACGTGACCGCGAGGCCGTAACGGTCGTGGTAGAGGGAGCCGAGCGCCTCCTTGGCGACCTTGCTGACGCCGTAGAAGGTGTCCGGGCGCGGGAACAGGTAGTCGGGGGCCTCTCCCTCACCGCGCGGGGCGAACCCGACGGCGTGGTTGCTGCTGGCCAGCACGACGTGGCGGACCCCGGCCCGCCGCGCGGCCTCCAGCACCACGTAGGTGCCGTTGACGTTGACGTCCAGGATCTGCTCCCAGGGCCGTTCGAGGCTGTGCCCGCCCAGGTGGAGCACGGCGTCCACGCCGTCCATGGCCGCCGCCACGGCCTCCTCGTCGGTGATGCTGGCGGCCACCCCCTCCTCGCCGGGCCCCGCCTTCAGGGGCGCGACGTCGAGCAGACGCAAAACGCGCCCCTCCTTGGCCAGCCGGGGTCGCAGCAGCGTGCCGACGCCGCCCGCCGCGCCGGTGATGAGAATACGCATGTGCCCTCCTGTCGGAATCTGTCCTGCTTCTGGCCCTGATATCGCTTCGCAGTTTCGCAGCAACGCCAGCGTGTTCACAACAACGGGCGTTGTTCACATATATGACCGACGATTCCTCTCGCATGCCGTCTCCATCCTGCGTTGACTTCACAAATGGAGCCCGACTAGCGTCGAGAACAGGATCAAGGACACTGTCCACGTATGTGGACGGGAGGGTTGGCGGATGCGTCTCGACGGCGTTCTCTTCTTTCCCGTGACACCGTTCGACTCCGGCGGCGAACTGGCCGGGGACGTACTGGCCCGGCACGTCGCGCGCGGAGTCGCGGACGGCGCGGGCGGGGTGTTCGCGGCCTGCGGCACCGGCGAGTTCAACGCGCTGGGCATCGACGAGTACGAGCGAGTGGTGCGGATCTCCGCCGAGTCGGCGGGCGGGCGGGTCCCCGTCCTGTCCGGCGCGGGCGGGCCGCTCCCCTACGCCCGCGAGTGCGCGCGCAGGGCCGCGGCGGCCGGCGCGGACGGCCTGCTGCTGCTGCCGCCCTACCTGGTGAGCGCCCCCGCCGAGGGCCTGGTGCGCTACGTCCGTGAGGTCGCGGCGGCCACCGATCTGCCGATCATCGTCTACCAGCGGGCCAACGCCCGTTTCACGCCGGCCGCCGCGGTGGCGCTGACCGAAATCGCGAACGTCGTCGGGTTCAAGGACGGCCTCGGCGACGTCGACCTCATGCAGCGCATCGTGCTCGCCGTACGGGAGGCCGCCGGCCGGGAGTTCACGTTCTTCAACGGGCTGCCGACGGCCGAGATGACCGTGCCGGCCTACCGGGGGATCGGCGTGAACCTGTACTCCTCCGCCGTGTTCTGCTTCCTCCCCGAGGTCGCCCTGGCCTTCCACAAGGCCGTGAACGCCGGAGACGACGACCTGGTGCACCGCCTGCTGAGCCGTTTCTACCGGCCGCTGGTCGAGTTGCGCGACCTCGTGCCCGGTTACGCCGTCTCGCTGATCAAGGCGGGCGTCGCCCTGCGCGGGCTCGACGCGGGCGGAGTGCGGCCACCGCTCGTGGACGCGGCCCCCGAGCACGTCGCCCGGCTGGAGAAGCTGATCGCGGCCGGGCTGGACGTCGTCGGATGAGCGGCGGGATGAGGATTCGGGAGATCCACGTCACACCGGTCGCCTTCCGCGACCCGCCGCTGCTCAACGCCGCCGGCGTCCACGAACCCTGGGCGCTGCGCACAGTCGTCGAGGTCGTCACCGACGAGGGGCTGACCGGCCTCGGGGAGACCTACGGCGACCTCGACCACCTCGTACGGGTGCGGGCCGCGGCCGAGGCGCTGCGCGGTCACGACGTCTACGGCGACAACGCCATGTACGCCACGGTGGCCGGCCTCGTCGGCGCCGACGTGGTCACCGACCTGCACGGCCTGACCGGCACGTCCTCCCGGGCCAAGACCGTCGACCGGATCTTCTCCCCCTTCGAGGTCGCCTGCCTGGACATCCGCGGCAAGGCGGCGGGCCGGCCCGTCGTGGACCTGCTCGGCGGCCGGGTGCGCGACGCCGTGCCCTACAGCGCGTACCTCTTCTACAAGTGGGGCGGCCATCCCGGCGCGCCGGAGGACGGCTTCGGCGCCGCTCTGGACCCCGAGGGCGTGGTCGAGCAGGCCCGCCTCCTGATCGGCCGGTACGGCTTCGGCTCGATCAAACTCAAGGGCGGGGTGTTCCCGCCCGAGCAGGAGGTCGAGGCGATCCGGGCGCTGCGGGAGGCGTTCCCCGGGCATCCGCTGCGCCTCGACCCCAACGCCGTGTGGAGCGTGGAGACCTCGATCCGGGTGGGGCGCGAACTCGACGGCCTGCTGGAATACCTGGAGGACCCCACCGAGGGCATCGAGGGCATGGCGCGGGTCGCCGCCGAGGTGCCGATGCCGCTCGCGACCAACATGTGCGTCGTCACCCCCGAGCACCTGCCTCCGGCGCTGCGCGCCGGTGCCATCGGGGTGCTGCTGACCGACCACCACTACTGGGGCGGCCTGGTGCGTTCGGCGCACATCGCCACACTGTGCGCGACCTTCGGCATCGCGCTGTCCATGCACTCCAACTCGCATCTCGGCATCAGCCTGGCCGCCATGACGCATCTCGCCGCCGCCACCCCGGCGGTCACCCACGCCTGCGACACCCACACCCCCTGGCAGGACGGGCAGGACGTGGTCGCCCCGGGCGCGCTGCGGTTCGTGGACGGCGCGGTCCCGGTGCCGGACGGCCCGGGACTCGGGGTGGAACTCGACCGCGACGCCCTCGCAATCATGAACGAGCAGTATGAGAAGTGCGGGGTCCGCTCCCGTGACGACACGACGTACATGAGGTCCGTCGACCCGTCCTTCTCGGCCCGGAGGCCACGCTGGTGAACGTCATCTACGCCTACCCCTGGGACATCGTCGGCGACCCCGGGGCCGCCGCCCGCCTGGCGGGCCTCGGCGTCGACGCCGTCGCGCTCGCCGCGTCCTACCACACCACCCGCGCCGCGACCCCCCACCACCCGGCCCACCGGCTGGTCGACGCCCGGCACTCCGCCTGCTACGTGCCCGTACGCGAGGAGGCGTGGAAGGGCGCCCGCCTGGTGCCGGGCACGCCGTCGTGGATGGACTCGGCCGACCCGTTCGGGGAGGCCAGGGACGCCCTGCGCGCGGCGGGCCTGCCGGTGCGGGCGTGGACCGTGCTGACCCACAACACGCTGCTCGGCTCGGCCAACCCCGACATGGTCGTCGCCAACGCGTTCGGGGAGAGCTACCCCTACGCGCTGTGCCCGGCGGCGGCCGACGTGCGCGACTACTGCCGCACGCTGATCCGCGAGATCGTCGAGACCGGAGACCCGGACGCGCTGATCCTGGAGGCGTGCGGCCCGCTCGGCTTCCGGCACGGCGGCCACCACGAGAAGACCGACGGCGCCGACTGGTCGCCCGCGCAGGTCGCCCTGCTGTCCCTGTGCTTCTGCGCGAACTGCGTCCTGCGGTACGAGGCGGCGGGGCTGGACGTGGCCGAGGCGCGGGCGCGGGTGCGCGCGGGCGTGGACGGCCGGCCGGGCTCGGTCGAGGAGGCGCTGGGCGACCTGGCGGATCCTCTGCGCGGCGTGCGCACCGGGCTCGCGGGCGAACTGCGCGCGCTGCTGCTGGCGGAGGCCAGGGCGGCACGGCCCGGCCTGGAGGTCGCCCTGCACGCCAGCGCCGACCCGTGGGCGACCGGCCCGTTCGCGACCGTCCCCGAGGGCGTGGACGCCGACCTGCTCGTCGGCAACTGCTGGAACTCCCCCGAGGCGGACGAGGCCGGGCTGCGGGCCCTCGGCCGGCTCGGGCCGCGGGTGGGGGCGTACGTGCTGGCCCTGCCGCCGCGCCCGGCCGACGGCGGGGCGCTGACGTTCCTGGCCGAGGCGTACACCGCGGCCGGCGCCTCCGAGATCCACTGGTACCACGGCGGCCTCGCCTCCACGACCCGCCTCGATGCCATCGCCGAGGCGATCGGACAGCATCGGCGACGCGACGGGAGTGGCCCGACGGCCGAGGCTTCTTCGTCCTGATCTGTAGCTTCGAAAGACGCGACAACCTCTACGACAGTGCAAGGGCACCAGCTCCTCGGTGAGGTGGTGCCCTTGCTGCCGGCCGGCGCGAAGCGCGAGGGCGGCCTGCTCGACGGCGCGGGATGTTTGCTCAGCCGGGAGTTTTCTCTCCGGCCGTATCGGAAATCGTCCCCACGTTCCGGTCCCGCGGCGACCACCCCGGACCGGGATCACTCGTGTCGGGTGACCGAA
This sequence comes from Microbispora triticiradicis, assembly GCF_005864065.1. NCBI lineage: Bacteria > Bacillati > Actinomycetota > Actinomycetes > Streptosporangiales > Streptosporangiaceae > Microbispora > Microbispora triticiradicis. The sequence goes on from NZ_VANP01000006.1 coordinate 422,074, forward strand.
AGGTGGACGGCGTGGCGGAGACCACGGAGCGGCGGCAGCAGGCTGGACGCGCGACGGACGTGCCGAAGGCCGACGGCCTGCATGTGAGCGACGCCGAGGCACCCAGCTACGAGGTGCTCCGGCCCTATGGTCGTTCCGCAGGTGACGCCAACAGGTTTCCGGTCTACAAAGATCTCGAAGAGCACCTGCTGACGACCCACGAGCATCCCGACCCGGTCGTCGCACACGTCATGGCCACCTGCGCCGGCTATGCCTATTCGGATGCCGAGACGGTTGCGATGATCATGGCCAGGTTGGGCCTCGAGGACAACCACTGCCGCACGATCTCGATGTCCGTCGACGGCATGCTCATCGACTCCACCGCCCATCTCGTGCAGAGCCGGAGCGGGCGGGTGGCGATCCTGGCCTACCGCGGCACCCCGCCGTTGAACGGCATCGACTGGCTGCTGAACCTCGAAGTGGAGCCGGAACAGATCATCTACAGGTACGGCGAACCCTGCTCCGCCGTCCACGCCGGCTTCTACCGGAACGTGCGGGCCACCCGATACGAGGTGCTGGGGGCGCTGATGCGAGCCTGCCGCCCCGGCCCGGTCCGCGTGTCGCCGCACGACGGCTCGGAGGCCGACGGCGGTGACCGCGTGATGGACGGCGGACTCGATGCGCTGTACATCACCGGCCACAGCCTCGGCGGGGCGATGGCCGCGTTGATGGGCGTCATGCTCCGGCACGAGGACAAGTTCCGGGAGTTGACCGGCCGGCTGAAGGCGATCTACACCTTCGGCCAGCCCATGGTCGGCACACCGCAGTTCGCCGCCGCCGCGGAGCGGGACGACTTCCTGCGCGAGAAGGTGATCCGGTACGTCTACGACAAAGATCCGGTGCCCCATCTCCCCCCGGCTTCTTCCGGTCGTTACCAGCATTTCGGGAAGGAGTACCGCTCTACGGTGCAGCGCGTTTCGAGCAGCCTGTTCGGGCTACTCGACCGCGACGGCTGCGCCTACCGTCCGCGCAGCGGCGACCCGAAGTATGCGCCGCTGCCTACGACGCAGATGCCCGGCCTCCTGGGGCTTGTACTCGCCAACTTGGCCTTCTTGGGGAACAAGTTCACGCTGACCCGCTCGCTGCCGATGGTGTACTCCTTCGAGGACCACCTGCCGCAGCACTACATCTCCGCCGTGACCCCGTCCGACGTACCGAACGAGTTCGGCGACTAGTGTCCTGACGAGTGCCCAAGGCGATCCCGCAGGCCGGCGAAGACTGGCCCGCCGAGGTTCGCTCACGTCACGAGGGACAGCCAGCGGTCGTGGGCGCCGTCGAACGGACCGGTCCGTTCGGTCACCGCCTCCATCAGCCAGGCGGCCGACCGCTCCGCCTGGCTGATGATCTCCTGCGGGTACGCGTACCGCACCTGGTGCTCGGCGAACTCGTCCTCGTCGTCCAGCAGCACCCGGCCGTCGCGCACCCGCAGGACGTCGAGGTCGAGGTCGGCCATGGTGATCCGGCCGTCACGCCGCACCGGCACCGTGGTGATGTCGCAGTAGATCTCCGCCTTGTGCGGCGGGGCGTTGAACGACGCCGTCCACCACGAGTCGCGCGGGAACAGCATGACGGACGGGATCTCGAAGACCGTCTCGGGCTCGTGCCCCCGCTGGGCGACGGTCCTGGCGGGGAAGCCCGCCCAGACGCCGTGCTCGTCCTCGCCGAGCAGCCGGGCGAAGTGGTGCCAGTGCAGCGCTCCGCCGTACTTGCGGTAGACGATCCTCACCTCGGACACGGGCGGGACGTTACGCCACGCCCGTCTCCGAGTTCAACGGGATTACACCTCGACGACCACCGGGATGATCATCGGCCGGCGGCGGTAGGTGTCGCTCACCCAGCGCCCCACCGTACGGCGGATCGTGCGCCGGATCTGCATCTCGTCGGCGACGCCCGCCGCGGCGACCTCCTGCAGCGCGGACTCGATCTGCGGCACGACCGCGTCGAAGGCGTCGGGGTCGATGCCCGAGCCGCGGGCGGTGATCTCCGGCCCGCCGGTGAGCTTGCCGGTGGTGGAGTCCACGACGACGACGATGGAGATGAACCCCTCGTCGCCGAGGATGCGCCGGTCCTTGAGCGCCACGTCGGTGATGTCGCCCACGGAGGTGCCGTCCACGAACACGTACCCGCAGGGGACCGCGCCGGCGATCCTCGCCCGGCCGTCGACCAGGTCCACGACCACGCCGTCCTCGGCGATCACGATGTTCTCGCGGGGCACGCCGGTCAGCTCGGCCAGCCGGGCGTGCGCCCGCAGGTGCCGCCACTCCCCGTGCACCGGCATGAAGTTCGACGGCTTGGTGAGGTTGAGCACGTACAGCAGCTCACCCGCCGCCGCGTGACCCGAGACGTGCACCCGCGCGTTGCCCTTGTGGACCACCCGGGCGCCCCAGCGGTTGAGGCCGTTGATGACCTTGCTGACCGCCGTCTCGTTGCCGGGCACCAGCGACGAGGCCAGCAGGACCGTGTCGCCCTCGGCGATCCTGATCGGGTGGTCGCGGTTGGCCATGCGCGACAGCGCCGCCATCGGCTCGCCCTGGGAGCCGGTGCAGATCAGCACCACGTCCTCCGGCGGCCACTCCTCGATCTCCCGTGAGTCGACGAGCAGGCCCGCCGGCACCTTCAGGTAGCCGAGCTCGCGCGCCACGCCCATGTTGCGGACCATCGACCTGCCGATGAGCGCGACCTTGCGGCCGTGCTTCTCGGCCGCGTCCATGATCTGCTGCACGCGGTGGATGTGCGAGGCGAAGCTGGCCACGATGATCCGCTTCGCGGCGGTGCGGAAGACGTCGTCGATGACCGGCGCGATGTCCCGCTCGCTGGTGACGAAGCCCGGCACCTCCGAGTTGGTGGAGTCGGACATCAGCAGGTCGACGCCCTCGGCCCCGAGCCGCGCGAACGCCCCGAGGTCGGTCAGCCGTCCGTCCAGCGGAAGCTGGTCCATCTTGAAGTCGCCCGTGTGCAGGACGAGACCCGCGGGGGTCCTGACCGCCACCGCGAGCGCGTCGGGGATCGAGTGGTTGACCGCGACGAACTCGCACTCGAACGGCCCGAACGAGCGCCGCTCGCCCTCGATCACCTCGACCTTCACCGGCTGTATGCGGTGCTCGGCCAGCTTGCTCTCGATGAGCCCGAGCGTCAGCCGCGAGCCGACGAGCGGGATGTCGCGCCGCTCCCTCAGCAGGTACGGCACCGCCCCGATGTGGTCCTCGTGGGCGTGCGTCAGCACGAGCGCCTCGATGTCGTCGAGACGCCCCCTGATGTAGTCGAAGTCCGGAAGGATGAGGTCGACGCCCGGCTGGTCCGGCTCGGGGAACAGCACCCCGCAGTCCACCACGAGCAGACGGCCGTCGTACTCGAACACCGCCATGTTCCGGCCGATCTCGCCGAGACCGCCCAGCGCGACGATGCGCAGGCCGTTCTCCGGCGGCGGGGGCGGCGGCCCGAGTTCGGGATGCGGATGACTCATGACACCCCCTCAGCACGGCGCCGTTCGGTCACGCCGCCACCCCCGGTTCTTCCGTTCTCTCTTTTCCTGGTCAAGTCGCTCATTCGGCTCCATCTGTTGATCTAATCCACAAGCTTGAGACCTCCCGTGATGAGGTCCTCCCGCAGCGCCGCGATCTGCTCCCGGGTGGCGTCCACCAGCGGAGGCCGGACGTGACCGCCGTCCTGGCCCAGCAGCGTCAGCGCCGCCTTCACCATGATCGCGCCCTGGGTCCGCGTCATGATCGCCGAGACCACCGGCAGGAGCCGCCGATGGGTCTCCAGGGCACCCGCCACGTCACCGGTGCGGTACATGTCGCACATGGCGGCGAGGTCGGGGCCCGCGACGTGGCCCACCACGCTGACGTAGCCGACCGCCCCCACCGACAGCCAGGGCAGGTTCAGCAGGTCGTCACCGGAGTAGAAGACGAGGTCGGTGCCCGCCATCACCTGCGAGCCGGCGAACAGGTCGCCCTTGGCGTCCTTCACCGCCGTGATGCGGGGGTGCTCGGCGAGCCGGAACAGGCTCTCCGTCGTGATGGGCGTGGCCGCACGCCCGGGAATGTCGTAGAGCATCACTGGAAGGCCGGTCGCGTCGGCGACGGCGGTGAAGTGGCGGACGAGGCCCTCCTGCGGCGGCCTGCTGTAGTACGGAGTCACCACCAGCAGTCCGTGCGCCCCCGCGCGCTCGGCGGCCCGGGCCAGTTCGACGCTGTGCCGGGTGTCGTTGGTGCCCGCGCCCGCGACGATCGTGGCCCGGTCGCCCACGGCCTCGACCACCGCCCGCAGGATCCGGTCTTTCTCCTCGTCCGAGGTGGTGGGGGACTCACCGGTGGTGCCGCTCACGATCAGGCCGTCGTTGCGCTGATCGTCGACGAGATAGGCGGCGATCCGCTGGACGCCCTCGTAGTCGACGGCGCCGTCAGAGGTGAACGGTGTCACCATCGCGGTCAAAGCGCGGCCGAAGGGGGCGTCGGAGGTTCCAGTTGGCGATGCCATAGACCGAACGGTACCCGGATCCGCGCGGGTCATGGACGTCGCCACCCCGATATGTCCCGTCCCGTGACGCCTGCCGGGGACAGAGCCGGGGACAGAGAAAGAGGCCGCCGATATGTGCTCGGGGGTACACACATCGGCGACCTCTACCGGAGAATCGGCGTTCCTTACGCGGACGTTACACACCATCGCGCGAATTTTTTCCCGGAGGCCGCGAACGGCGTGCCATACCCCCTACGACCAGGAACGTCGTGGTTCAGGGAGTTCAGGCTCCGAGCGTGCTCAGCGGGCCTCCCCCGTCAGCAGCTTGGTCCACAGGGGCTCGATCCTGGCGGAGACGAGACGCTCGGTCTCGTGGACCTTCACCTCGCCCTCCCGTTCGGTGCGGCGGACGAACAGCAGCCCGCCCGCCTGGCAAAGCTCGTAGATCGTGGGCCTGCACTCGCAGGTGTGACGCCGCACCCGGACACGGTCGCTGCGGGGAGTCGGTACCAGCCATGTGATGCACTCGTGCCCGTCCCAGGCGGGACCCACATGGATGCCGTGATAAGGGGGCGGGAGCGGAATATCAACACCCGACCCCTTAGCGGCACAATCGCCCATTGGCGGACCTTTCACCAGGCAAAGTTGGGGTCACAGGACACTTCCGTCACTCTGTGTCGCCCGGCGGATACGTCAAGATTTGGAGGACCCGTCACCCCCTCAGGGATGGATTGATGGCAAACTCTGATCCGGTCTACCTGCGAGTAGTCGAAGACATCCGCCGCCAGATCATCGACGGCACGCTCCCTCCGGGCGCACCGATCCCGTCGCGGCACCAGATAACCCGGAAGTACAGCGTTGGAGAGACGGCCGCGCGCCACGCGCTGCGCGTGCTCGCCCAGGAGGGCCTCATCATCAGCCGGGTGGGCTCCGGGCACCGGGTGCGGGAGAAACCGATCCTGCTCCCGCTGCACCGCGGCCGTTCCCCCGAACCCCACGCCGCCTTCGCCAGCGACATGCACGCGGGCGGGCGGCATCCGAGCTGGAGCTGGCGCAGCGAGCTCGCGGACGCCCCGCCCGACATCGTCCACCGGCTGCGCCTGGGCGAATCCGGCCCGGTGATGCGGACCCGCCACATCTTCCGCGGCGACGGCAGGCCCCTCCAGCTGCTCACCACGTACGAGCCGATCGAGCCGGGGCAGGGCCAGGGCGCGGAGGAGGGCACCTACGAACGCAGGAGTGCGGCCTTCCGCCTCGCGGCGAGCGGCACGCCGATCACCGAGATCAGCGAGGCCGTGCACGTCCGCGTGCCCCAGCCGACCGAGAGCGATCTGCTGGAGCTGCCCGCCGGCGTGCAGGTGCTCCAGATCGAGCGCACGTACTGGTCGGGAGACCGGCCGGTCGAGACCAGCGACGCCGTGGTGCCCGGTGATCGCTTCCGCCTGGTCTACGGCATTCCCAGCCCCCTCTGACTGTCGGTGCCCGCTGGTACAACCGATCCGGATCCCCCGTCCGGAGGTGCCGATGCGTGTCAAGGACCTGCCCCTGGCCGACCAGCCCCGTGAGAGGTTGCTGGCGTCCGGAGCGGCGGCGCTCGCCGACAGGGAGCTGCTCGCCCTGCTGCTCGGCTCGGGCAGCAGGGGCGTGAGCGCCGTGGAACTCGCCTCCCAGGTCATCGCCCACTGTGGCGACCTCGGCGAGCTGGCCCGCTCCGAGGCACACCGGCTGCTCGCCGTGCCGGGAGTGGGCCCGGCCAAGGCGGCCCGGGTGGCCGCCGCATTCCACCTCGTACGGCGGGCCCAGGCGGAGCCGGAGCGGAGCAGGATCACCTGCTCGGCCGACATCGCCTCGGCCGCCGCTCCCCTGCTGCAGGGGCACCCGCGCGAGCGGCTGGTCGTGATCGTCTGCGACGGCCGCGGCGCGGTGCTGCGGCGCGCGGTGCTCAGCGAGGGCGGCAGCGACCACACACCGGCACCGGTCCGGGACATCGTCACCACCGTCCTCCTCTCCGGCGGGGCCGCCTTCGGCCTCGCCCACAACCACCCGAGCGGATCGCTCGATCCCAGTCCTGCCGACGTCGAGGTCACCGCCCGCCTCCACGAGGCCGCCGACACCGTCGGCCTCCGCTTCCTCGACCACGTGATCGTCACCGACACCGCCTGGCGCCGGATCCCGTACGACCACCATCCGTAGTTCATATTAACCACAGCGGTCTACTACTCATATACAGTGGAATAGCATCTGTGTAGATTGTAGGTAGACGTCCGATTTCGTCTATCATCGCTTCATGATTGATCGCGATGGACCGGTGCCGATCTACAAACAGATCGCCGAGATCATCCGGGAGCAGATCGATCAGGGCGCGCTTGAGCCCGGTGACGCCGTCCCGAGCGAGACGGAGATGGAAGCCGAATACGGCATCGCCCGCCTCACGGCACGGCGCGTCACACGGGAGCTCCGCGAGCAGGGGCTCGTCTACACGGTGCAGGGCGAGGGGTCCTTCGTCGGCCGGCCGGGCACTCCGAGGTCGGCCGAACGGACGCCGGTCTATCAGCGTATGGCCATGGACGTCGTCGAGCAGATCCGCAGCGGAGATCTCCTCCCCAACCGGCGCATCCCGACCGAGAAGGCACTGATGAAGCAGTACGGCGTCGCCAAGGCCACCGCCCGCAACGCCGTGAACCACCTCCGGAAGCAGGGATGGGTGTTCACCGTCCCGCATCGCGGGACGTACGTGTCTCCACAGGAGGACTGGCCGCAGGACTGACCGCGCGTCACGCGCACCGCTTCACTTCCGGCGCGCCGCGCCGAGATGCAGGGCCGGGCGACGAGGACACGACGCTACGAGATCGCGATTTCACGGTGCGTGATCGCCCTGGCATCCCTATCCTGTCGCGCATGCCACAAGTTGAGGAGCGCATCGACGTCATAGAACGCGACGTCGCCGATTTCAAGAACCACGTCCGGCTGCAGAACGCCATGCTGACCAAGTGCGGTGAGCAGTTGAGCGACCTGCGCATGGGTCAGCATGAGCTACAGAAGGGGCAGGAAGAGCTCCGTGCCACCACGGCCGAGCTACGCGTCGGGCAGGAGGAGTTGCGTGCCATCACGGACGACCTCCGAACCGGCCAGGACCAGCTCCGCGCCGGTCAGGACGAGCTCCGCAAAGGACAGGAGGAACTGCGCGGCGACACCGCCGCGATCCGCGAGACGCTGGAGGATTTCCGCGGCCTGTTCGCCTTCGTCATGGACGAGATCCGGCTCCAGAAGGCGTGGCGGGAGGAGTTCTCCGACAAGCTCGCTCGTGTGATCGCCAAGAGCGAGGGCGTGGAAGCGTAACCGCGAACGTCGGGCGGCTCTCCGAACCCCTCCGCGCTTCCTCGGGCATGGAAAGCCGCCTGACCCCAGTTCCCGTACGCCGATTTGCGTACGCGCGAGACCATCCGCGGGCGGATGCCGGGGCAGGGACGCGCCTGCGAGGCTGCGGCCATGCGGAGACGAACGGCATGGCTGATGTTGATCGTCGCGGTTGTCGCCGCCTCGGTGCTCGTCTACCCGTACCTGGGTCTCGACATCGACGACAGCCGCCTCGACGTGGGCGACAGCCTGCACTACCACGTCCTGGTGGGGCACATCGCGACCGCCGCCGTCGCGCTGGTGCTCGGCCCCCTGCAGTTCATGCCGCAGGTGCGGGCCCGCCGGCGGATCCACCGGACGATCGGCCGGGCCTATCTCCTCGCCGGGGTGCTGCCGTCCGCGGTGGCCACGATCCCGGTCGCGCTGTGGTCGGGCCGCGTCGTGACGCAGATCGGCCTCACCACCGCGGCCGTCCTGTGGCTGGTCACCGGCGGCCTCGCGTACCGGGCGGCCCGCCGGCGCGACTTCGTGAGCCATCGGAACTGGATGATGCGCAACTACGCGCTGACGTTCCTCGCGGTGACGTCGCGCGTCCTCGTTCCCCTGCTCCTGGTGACCCAGATCCCCTTCCGCGGGGCCGGGGCGGTGGGAGAACTCGCGACCTCGATGATTCCGATCGGGCAGACGCTGGGCTGGATCGTCAACCTCGTCGTGGTCGAAGCCGTCATCAGGCGACGTACTCGCGAACCCGAAGCCCGCCTGGATCCTGTAGCACGGTGAGGTCCACCCCGACCTGGAATACGCCGCCACCTCGACAAGTTGCGTCGCATATCGTCTGTTCTACAGATTATTTGCGACACAGAGAGGTCCCGGCGATGACGGACTACGGCCACGAGCCGGCCTTCGGCACGTTTCTCACCCCGCAGAACCACGACCCGCAGGGGCCGGTCCGGCTGGCACAGATCTCCGAGGCCGCCGGGCTGGATCTCGTGACGTTCCAGGACCACCCGTACCAGCCGGGGTTCCTGGACACCTGGACGTTGCTGTCCTGGGTGGCCGCGCGGACCGAGCGGATCAAGGTCTCGGGCAACGTGCTCAACCTGCCGCTGCGACCGCCGGCGGTGCTGGCCCGCGCCGCGGCGTCGCTCGACCTGCTCTCCGGCGGCCGGTTCGCACTCGGCATCGGCGCGGGCGGCTTCTGGGACGCGATCGAGTCGATGGGCGGCACCCGCCTGACGCCGGCCGAGTCCGTGACCGCGCTGGAGGAGGGCATCGAGATCATTCGCGGCATCTGGGACGTACGCGAGCGCCGCATCCTGCGCGTCGACGGCGAACACCACCGTATCGCGGGGGCCAAGCGCGGCCCGGCGCCCGCACACGACATCCCGATCTGGGTCGGCGCCTACAAGCCGCGGATGCTGCGCCTGGTGGCGCGGAAGGCCGACGGATGGCTGCCCTCGCTCGCCTACCTCAAGGACGGCGACCTGCGGCGCGGCAACGAGATCATCGACGCGGCCGCCGAAGAGGCCGGGCGCGACCCGGCGCGGGTGCGCCGCCTGCTGAACATCGGCGGCGAGGTCACCGAGACCCGGCAGGGCTTCCTGCAGGGGCCGGTCGAGCAGTGGGTGGAGGAGCTGACCGCTCTGGCGCTTGAGGACGGCATCGGCACGTTCGTCCTCGGCTCCGACGACCCTCGGCTCATCCAGGTCTACGGCCAGGAGATCGCCCCCGCCGTACGGGACGCGGTGGCTCGCGAGCGAGCCGCCACCGGCACGGTCCCCGCGGCCGCCCGCCGCGGAGCCGCCGCGATCGCGCTGCGCCGCGACGGGATCGACTACGACAAGGTCCCGTCGAGCCTCGCGGCCGACGCCGTGGAGCCCGGCGACCGCGCCTACGAGTCGGTGCGGCACAACTACCTGCGCACGGGGTCACCCGGCCTGGTGCTGCGTCCCCGGACGGCCGGCCAGGTCGTCGAAGGGCTCGCGTACGCCAGGTCCCAGGACGTGCCGCTCGGCGTACGCTCGGGCGGACACGGGATCAGCGGCCGTTCCACGAACGACGGCGGCATCGTCCTCGACCTCGGCGCGCTCGACACCGTCGAGGTCGTCGACCCGGCCACGCGCCGGGTGCGGCTGGGCGCGGGCGCCACCTGGGGCGAGGTGGCCGAGGCCCTGGTGCCGCACGGATGGGCGATCAGCTCGGGCGACTTCGGCGGCGTCGGCGTGGGCGGCCTCGCCACCACGGGCGGCATCGGCCTACTGGGGCGCCGCTTCGGCCTGACGATCGACCACGTCGTCGCCGCGGAGGTCGTGACCGCCGACGGGCGGGTGCTGCACGCCTCGCGGGAGGAGAACCCCGACCTGTTCTGGGGCCTGCGCGGCGCCGGGGGCAACCTCGGCGTGGTCACCTGGGTCGAGATCGAGGCGATGGAGCTCGGCGACGTCGTCTTCTCCCAGATGACCCTGGACGCCCGCGACACGGTTGGGCTCCTCGAGCGCTGGGGCGCGGCCATGGAGAAGGCGCCGCGTGAGCTGACGAGCTTCCTCGTCCTCTCACCGGCGCGCCGTGGCCAGAACGCCGTCGCCCAGCTCATGACCGTCTACGCCGGCGCGGACACCACGGCCGCGGTGAGCGAACTCGAGCGGCTCGCCGAGGCCGGCCCGCTGCTGGGGCACCAGGGTTACCTGCTGCCCTACTCCGGGGTGGTGCGGCCGGCCGGCAGGCACCACACGGGCGGCGGGGACCCCGCCGTACGCTCCGGCCTGGTCACCCACCTCGACGGTGGCGTGAGCCGCGCCTTCGAGCGGGTCGCGAGCTCCCTGTCGTCCTACTTCCTGCAGATACGCGCCACCGGTGGGGCCGCGCACGACCTGGCCCCCGACGCGACCGCCTACCCGCACCGGCACCAGAACTTCCTGCTCACCGCCATGGGCGCCGCGCAGCCGGCCCTTGACGCGGCGTGGGACGCCGAGGTCGCGCCGTACACCGACGGCCTCTACCTGTCCTTCGACACCGACACCCGGCCCGAACGGCTGCTCGACGCGTTCGGCGAGGCCGGCCTCGCCCGGCTGCGGCAGGTCAAACGCGCCTACGACCCGGACAACGTGTTCCGCGCCAACTTCCCCGTCGAACCGGCGGATGACGTCAGATGAGAGCCATGGCCTTCTCGGCCAGGCCGGCCGGGGCGGTCTTCGGGCTGCCCGCGGCGAACGGGGGCCGCGGGTCGTACTCGATGGCGAGCTGCACGGACTGCGCCGTCTCCTCGTCGCTCATCGCGGCCAGCAGGGTGAGGGCCATGTCGATGCCCGACGAGACGCCGGCCGCCGTCACGATCTTCCCGTCGATCACCACGCGCTCGCTTACCGGCTCGGCGCCGAACCCGGCGAGCTGGTCGAGCCACCCCCAGTGGGAGGTGGCCTTCCGGCCCGTCAGCAGTCCGGCCGCGCCCAGCAGGAACGAGCCGCTGCACACCGAGGTGGTCCACCGCGTCCGCTCGTGCGCCCGCGCGATCCAGCCCAGCAGCGCGGAGTCGGACAGCGCCTCGATCGTCCCGGGCCCTCCGGGCACGACGATAACGTCCGGCGCGGGAAGGTCGGCGTACGATGCGGTGGCCGCGAGGCTCAGGCTCCCCCGGTCGTCGAGCACCGGCCCCGGCTCGGCCGCGACGAACGTGACCGTGCAGCCGGGCGCGAAGGCCAGCACCGTGTACGGCCCGACGGCGTCGAGCGCGGTGAACCTCGGGTAGAGGGGGATCGCGATGTTCATGATCTGCTGGTCTCCTTCGATCGGAACCGGCGGCGGTAGTCGCCGGGTGAGACGCGCCAGTGGCGGCGGAAGACGCGGTAGAGGGTCTCCGGAGCGCCGAGTCCCGTCTCCCTGGCGACCCTGTCCAGGGGGTGGGCGGTCGTCTCCAGCAGCCGCCGGGCCGCGTCGGCCCTGCTGCGTTCGACGTATCTGCCGGGTGAGACCCCGGTCTGCTCGGTGAAGACGCGGGAGAAGTGACGTTCGCTCATCCCCGCCCGCCGGGCGAGCGCGGGCACACTGAGGTCCTCGGCGGGGTGGGCGTCGATGAACGCCTGGATCTCGCGCAGCGGCTCGGCGCGTGGGACGGCGGCCCGCATGGGGGCGCTGAACTGGCTCTGCCCGCCCGGCCGGTGCAGGTAGACGACGAGCCCCCGGGCCACGTTCCGGGCGAGCCTGTGGCCGTGGTCGTCGGCGACGAGCGCGAGGGCGAGGTCGACGCCCGAGCTGACCCCGGCCGAGGTCCACACGTGCCCGTCGCGGATGTAGATCGGGTCGGCGTCCACCTCGACGTCCGGATAGCGGTCGGCCAGCTCGCCGGCCACCAGCCAGTGGGTGGTCGCGCGCCTGCCGCCCAGCAGCCCGGCCTCCGCGAGGAGGAAGCTCCCGTTGCAGACGGAGGCGACCCGGCGTGCCCCGGCGGCCAGCCGGGCGACGCCGCCGATCAGCTCCCGGTCGTCCAGGTGCTCCGGCACCGACAGCCCGCCGACGACGAGCAGCGTGTCGATCGGGCCCGCGACCTCGCTGATCGCGGTCTCCGCGAGCGTCGCGATCCCGTTCTGGGCCGGTACGGCCCCGGCGCGCACGGCCGTCACCTCGACGCGGTAACCCCCCTCGCGGGCGAGCAGGTTCGCGGTCGCGAAGACGTCCGCCGGCCCGGCCAGATCGAACATCTGGAAGCCGTCGAAGACCACTGTGACCACACGTCGGACCGCTTGTCGCTGCATGCCCTCGATGCTTCCGGGCAGGGCGTCATGGCGTCAACGACACGGATATTGCACATTACGCCATCGGGCCGACCCGCTCCCGGCACCGGGCGGAAGCCGGTAGGCCTCAGTGATTGTCAAGGTGAGCGTCCAGGTGGGCGTCCAGGTGGGCGTCCAGGTGGGCGTCGGGGCGCAGCGCCCGGGCGCACAGGGTCAGGCCCTCCCTGAGAGTGCCGCGCATCGCGGCGTCGACCTTGGCGAGCATGACCGTCTCGATCTCGTCGAGCGATCCGTCGCACCGCTGCAGCACCGACACGCCCTCGGAGGTGAGGCGGGCGCACAGCACCCGTCCGCCGGCCGGGTGCGGGTCGCGGCGGATCAGCCCGCGCCGTTCGAGGTCGCGGATGACCAGGTTCATCGCCTGCGGTGTGACGAAGGCGATGCGGGCCAGCTCCGCCGACGACAGTCCGTCACGCGTACGAAGCTCGCTGAGCGCCATGTACTCCGTCGTGGTGACGCCGTGCCGGGCGAGCGAGTCGTCCAGGTGGGCCCGGATGCGACGCTCCAGTCGGAACACCAGGTAGCTCAGACGGGGCGCCGGAGCGCTCTGCGGGGCGGCCGGAGGGATGCGGGAGGCGATCACCGGACGACGATACCTCGCGGCCTTGCGGATGTAAGTTTCGCGTCCCCATATCAAGTGACTTGATAGCAAAGTGCTTGACATGCAGCGCAAACCGGCTTTCCCCGGGAAAGGGCGATCATGGCCGTTCCGGCCACGTCTTGACCATCGGCCGGACCTCCTCATATACCGGCTGACGTCATGTTCTTGCCGACGCACGGCGCTTCCGGAAAAGGCGCGCCGGAAAGCGGGACCTCCGCACGTCCAGCAGAGGAGGAGCGAATGAAGCGATTACTCGCGGTACTCGCCGGTGTCTGTGCCGCGGTGCTGTACGCCGCCGTGACCCTGGTGTCCGCGCAGTCGGCCGCCGCGGCCACGCTGACCGAGGTGACCAACTTCGGCGCCAACCCCGGCAACCTGCGGATGCACGTGTACGTGCCGAACACGGTGCAGTCGAACCCGGCGATCGTGCTGGCCATGCATCCATGCGGGGGCTCCGGGCCGGGCTTCTACTCGTCGAGCGAGTTCGCGTCACTGGCCGACCGGTACGGCTACATCGTCATCTACCCGTCGGCCTCGAAGAAGAGCAACTGCTTCGACAACTGGTCCGACGCGTCGAAGGTGCGCGGCGGCCAGACCGACCCGGTGTCGCTCATGTCGATGATCACCTACGTCGAGCAGCAGTACCACGGCGACCCGAACCGGGTGTTCGCGACCGGCAGCTCCTCGGGCGCCATGATGACCAACGCCATGCTCGGCCTCTACCCGGAGGTCTTCAAGGCGGGCGCGGCGTTCATGGGCGTGCCGTTCACCTGCTTCCCGAACGAGGCGGCGTACAGCCCGGGCGGCAACTCCGCACCGTGCGTCGGCAAGACCGCGCAGCAGTGGGGCGACGCCGTGCGCAACGCGAACCCGACCTACCGGGGGCCGTGGCCGCGGATGCAGCTCTGGCATGGCACCAACGACACCGTGGTCGCCTACTCGGAGCTGGAGGAGGAGATCAAGCAGTGGACCAACGTCAACGGCCTTAGCCAGACGCCGACCAGCACGGACACCCCGCAGTCGGGCTGGAGCCGCCGCCGCTACGCCGACTCCTCCGGCACGGTGCGGGTCGAGGCCTACACCATCCAGGGCGCGGGTCACAGCCTTCCTGCGGGCGGGATGGCCGCCGTCGCCATCCAGTTCTTCGGCCTCACGGGCACCAGCCAGAGCCCCAGTCAGAGCCCGAGCCAGAGTCCCAGCCAGAGCCCCAGCAGGACGCCCAGCTCGACCCCGAGCTCGACCCCGTCCGTGACGCCGTCTGTCACCCCCTCCGTGACTCCGTCGGACCCGCAGACCGGCGCGTGCCGGGTCAGCTACCGGCCCAACACCTGGAACAACGGGTTCACCGCGGACGTCACGGTCACCAACACGGGCGCCGCGATCAACGGCTGGACGGTCACCTGGAGCTGGCCGGGCAACCAGCAGGTCACCAACGCCTGGAACGCCACGGTGACCCAGTCCGGCACGCAGGTGACCGCGCGCAACGTCTCCTACAACGCCGCGATCCCCGCCGGAGGCAGCACCAGCTTCGGCTTCCAGGGCACCTACAGCGGGACCAACACCGCGCCGGCCCGCTTCACGCTCAACGGCACGGCCTGCGCCAACGGATGACGATCGGACTCCTGGTGCGTGCCCGTCCCGGGCACGCACCACCCGTACGTCAGAGGGCGAGGGTGTCCAGCACGGCGGCGGCCGTCTCGGCGGCCCGCTGCTGGTAGTCGCGGGCGAGCGTCTGGAAGACCTGCTCGGCCCGGATCGCGGGCCAGTCCCCGGGCAGGTGCTCGGCCGGCAGGTGCGGATCCTGCCGGACGAGCTGCAGCCAGTCGGTGTGCAGCAGCAACTGCCGGGCGAGGTCGTCCGGCTCCTCCGGCAGGGGCGGGGAGGCGTCCCACCGGGTGAGGAACGCCCGGTAGCGGGCGGCGATCTGCTCGATGTCGAAGGCCTTCCGGACGAGGTCGGCCGCCTCGGTCGGCTTGAAGGCCCGGGCGGTCAGCACGGTGACGTGGTCGGCCAGGTCGAGGGAGGCGTTGTCAGGGGAGGCGTGGTCCAGGGAGGCGAGGAGCTCGGTGACGTCCTTGGTGCCCGGCGCGATCCACAGCCCGCTCTGCAGCAGGCCGAACCCACCCCAGACGAGCCGGGACCGCAGGTCGTGCCGGGTGCTGCGCCGGCTGTCCGGCAGCGAGAACCCGACCACGGTCCAGGTGCCGTCCCAGTCGCGGTTCACCGCCCCGGTCTCCCACACCCGCCTGCGCCCGTCCTCCAGCACCTCCGCGGCGTGCGGGGTGAGCGCGAAGTACATCTTGCGTCCCCGCCGGTGCCGTTCCAGCAGGTTCCGCTTCACCATGCGCGCGAGTGTCGACCGTACGGCCTCCTCGGAGACGCCGAGACGGGCGAACACGTCGATGACGCTGCCCGAGTAGATGGCGGTGCGGCGGTCGAGCGCGTAGATCCCGAGAAAGCTGAACATCAACGACTGGGGGCGCATGGAACCCGCCGTCTGGTCGTGGTCGCCGGTGCTCACAGCAGAAAGCGTAGACGGTTCCCCATAGAAGGCAAATCTTTGACGATGGTCACATAACTGCCATAGATTCGAGACGGCGTCACGCTGCCCCCAATCGAGAGGTGGAGCACATGGATCTGTCGGGCAAGGTGGCCGTCGTCACCGGCGCGGGCCGGGGCCTCGGGCGCGCGTACGCCGAGGCGCTGGCGGCGGCCGGCGCGGCGGTCGTCGTGAACGACGTGGACGGCGACTCCGCGGCACGCGTCGTGGACGGGATCACCGCGAAGGGAGGCAGGGCGGCCCTGGTCGCCGCCCCGGTCGGCTCCGCGGAGGTCGCCGACCGGCTGGTCGACACGGCCGTCAAGGAGTTCGGCCGGCTCGACGTGATGGTCACCAACGCCGGCATCCTGCGCGACCGGGTGCTGTGGAAGATGTCGGACGACGACTTCGACGCGGTGATCGGCGTGCACCTGCGCGGCACATTCACCTGCGCCCGTGCGGCGGCGGTCCGGATGCGGGAGCAGGGGACCGGCGGCCGCCTCATCCTCGTCTCCTCCCCCGCGGGCCAGCGGGGCAACTTCGGCCAGACGAACTACGCCGCGGCCAAGGCCGGCATCGTCGCCATGGCCCGCACCTGGGCGATGGAGCTGGCCAGGGCGAACATCACCGTCAACGCGATCGTGCCGGTCGCGGCCACCGAGATGACCCGGACGATCCCGGCGTTCGCCCCGATCATCGAGGAGGCGGAGCGGACCGGCCGGCCGTTCCCCGCATGGCTGCGCCAGGGCGAGGGCATGGGCACGGTCGAGGACGTCGCCCCGCTGGTCGTCTTCCTCGCCTCGGACGCCTCCGCGGACGTGACGGGCCAGGCCATCGGCATCGGCGGCGACCGGCTCGCGCTCTGGTCGCACCCGGGCGAGAAGTCCGTGGCGTACACCTACGGCGGCTGGTCGGCCGACGCCATCGCCGCCGCGTGGCCGGAGGGCGTCGGCGCCGAACCCGAGACGTACGGCATTCCCGCGCCGAACGTGCCGGACGCGCCGCCCGCGCCGAAGGGAGGCTCGTGAACGTCGAGGAGCTGGTCGCGATCGACGTGCACACGCACGCCGAGGTGTCGGCCGGCGGGCACGCCTCGCTGAGCGCGGAGCTGTTCGGCGCGTCCCAGAAATACTTCAAGGAACATCCGCGGCCGACGATCCCGGAGATGGCCGCCTACTACCGCGAGCGGAAGATGGCGGCGGTGGTGTTCACCGTCGACGCCGAGCACGCGACCGGGCACCCCCGCATCTCCAACGAGGAGGTCGCCGAGAGCTGCGCCGCGCACCCCGACGTGCTGATCCCCTTCGCCAGCGTGGATCCGTGGAAGGGCCGGGCCGGCGTCCGCGAGGCGCGCCGCCTCGTGGAGGAGTACGGCGTGCGCGGGTTCAAGTTCCATCCCAGCATCCAGGGCTTCTCCCCCGACGACCGCATGGCCTATCCCCTCTACGAGGTGATCGAGGAGCTCGGCGCGATCGCGCTGTTCCACACCGGGCAGACCGGCATCGGCGCGGGCGTCCCGGGCGGGGGCGGCATCCGGCTGAAGCACTCCAACCCCATGCTGGTGGACGACGTCGCCGTGGACTTCCCCGAGCTGCGGATCATCCTCGCCCACCCGTCGTTCCCGTGGCAGGACGAGGCGCTCGCGGTCGCCACGCACAAGCCGTACGTCCACATCGACCTGTCCGGATGGTCGCCCAAGTACTTCCCGCCACAGCTCGTGCGGTACGCGAACACGCTGCTGAAGGACAAGGTGCTGTTCGGGTCCGACTACCCGGTGATCACCCCGGACCGCTGGCTCGCCGACTTCGACAAGCTGGAGATCAAGCCGGAGGTCCGCCCGAAGATCCTCAAGGACAACGCCGCACGCCTGCTCGGGCTCGGCGGGCAGAAAGGGACGCGACAGCCATGACGACAACGGCCCACGGGCTCGACGAGATCACCGCGCTCGCCGGCAAGGATCTCGGCCACAGCGGGTGGATGGAGATCACCCAGGACCGGGTGAACACCTTCGCCGACGCCACGGGCGACCACCAGTGGATCCACGTCGATCCCGAGCGGGCGGCGAAGGGCCCGTTCGGCGCCCCGATCGCGCACGGGTATCTGACCCTGTCGCTGGTCATCCCGCTGTTCAACGAACTGCTCGACATCCGTGGCGTGACGATGAGCGTCAACTACGGCCTGGAGAAGGTCCGATTCCCCAGCCCGGTCAGGGTGGGCGCCAGGATCCGCCTCGCCGCCACCGTGGTGTCGGTGGATGAGGTTCCCGGCAACGGCGTCCAGATGCTGCTCGACTTCACCGTGGAGGTGGAGGGATCGGCCAAGCCCGCCTGCGTCGCCCGCGCCGTCTACCGGCACTACGCCTGATCACGCTGCCCGCGGCCCTTGATACCCGTACGGCGTGTTTCGGCGTGCCGAAAGACAGCCGCGGGAGGGCGCCGCGAGCGTTCCGGCAGGCCGGAGAGACACCCCTCCCCGGCCCCCTGGCCAATATTTGGCAAAGTATTGACCTCCGTTATCGATCTGCCTAACCTCCGGACAAGAAAGCGACACAGCTCGCTCCCCGGACGAGGAGCTCGGTCATGCCAGAGACACCCCCCAGCCAGACCCAGCCCAGCCAGACCCAACTCCGACGCGCGGTGAGCTCCAGCTTCATCGGGAGCGTCATCGAGTACTACGACTTCCTGCTGTACGCCACGGCCTCGGCAGTGATCTTCAACAAGGTCTTCTTCTCCTCCCTCGACCCGCTCGCCGCGACGGTCGCCAGCTTCGGCACGTTCGCCACCGGCTACCTCGCCAGGCCGCTCGGCGGCGTGCTCTTCGGCCACTTCGGCGACCGCCTCGGCCGCAAGCGCATGCTGGTGCTGACCATGACGCTCATGGGTGTCGCCAGCTTCCTGATCGGCCTGCTGCCGACCTACGACCAGATCGGCTCCCTCGCGCCCATCACGCTCGTCCTGCTGCGGATCCTGCAGGGCATCGCCGTCGGCGGCGAATGGGGTGGCGCGGTGCTCATGTCCGCCGAGCACGCGACCAGCCGCCGCGGCCTGTGGGCGAGTTTCACCAACGCCGGCGCCCCGTCCGGCATGGTGCTGTCCACCGCCGTGCTCACCGGCACCGGCGCGGTCATGAGCGAGCAGGCGTTCCTGAGCTGGGGCTGGCGGGTGCCGTTCCTGCTCAGCATCGTCCTGCTGGCGGTCGGCCTGTTCGTCCGGCTGCGGGTCACCGAGACCCCGGTCTTCGAGGCCGCAAGAGACGCGGCCGCCAGGAACGAGGCCGCCTGGACCCCGGCCGCACGGCGCCGGAAGGCACCACTGTTCGACGTGCTCCGCAACCATCCGAAGACGCTGCTGCTCGCGGTGGGCGTCGGGCTGTCCGCCTTCGTGGCCCAGGGCACGCTCACCACCTATCTCATCGCGTACGGCGTGCGGGCCGGCTTCCCCCGGCAGGCGGTGCTCAACGGGCTCACGCTCTCGTCCGCGCTGGCCGTCGTGGGTATCGTGGGATGCGCGGCGTTGTCGGACCGCGTCGGGCGCCGTCCGGTCGTGCTGACGGGAGCGCTGCTGATGGCGGTGTTCGGCTTCGTCCTCTTCCCGATGGTGAACAGCGGCAGCACGGCCGTGCTCACCCTCGCGCTCGTGCTGGGCCAGTCGATCCTGCACCCGCTGATGTTCGGCCCGCTCGCGGCCCTGTACACGGAGCTGTTCGCCACCAGGAGCCGCTACACCGGAGCCTCCCTCGGCTACCAGATCGCCGGGCTCGGCGCCGGTCTGGCTCCGTTGCTGTTCGCCCAGCTCGACGCGTCGTCCGGTGGCGGCGGGACCACGACGACCTCCATGATCATCGCCGCGTCCTGCCTCCTGACCGTGCTCTGCGTACTGGCCCTGCGCGAGACCAGAGGTCAGGACCTGACCTCGGTCGCGGTGGTCGCGCCCGCCTCCGGCGACGTGCCCGGCGCGGCCAAGCCGTCCTCGGCCTGACGCCGTCCCTCCTACACCGTCCCCGAGACGCGAAGGGGTTGTCACCGATGCGGAACGCCGGACTGGGAGGCTGGCCCGCCCGCCGGGCCCAGATGAGCCCGAACCGCACCGCGTTCGTCTTCGCGGACCGGTCGGTCAGCTACTCGGAGGTGCACGAACGGACGACGCGGCTCGCGTCCCGGCTGCGCGACGCCGGGGTGCGGGCCGGGGACCGGGTCGCCTACCTCGGCCACAACCACGTCGCCTTCGCCGAGACCCTGTTCGCGACGCACCTGCTCGGCGGGATCTTCGTCCCGCTGAACTTCCGCCTGACGGCGCCCGAGATCGCCTACATGCTGACCGACTCGGGCGCCTCCCTCCTCGTCTACGCCCCGGAGTGCTCGGCGGTCGTCCGCGCCCTGCCCGCCCTGCCGGGCCTCCGTACGGTCGTGGCGCTGGGGTCGCCCGCACCCGGCGAGACGGAGTTCGAAAGCTGGCTGTCGCAGGGCGACCCCACCCCGATCGACATCCCGGTGGCGCTGGACGACGTCGCCCTGATCCTCTACACCTCCGGCACCACGGGACGGCCCAAGGGCGCCATGCTCAGCCACGCCAACCTCGTGTGGAACTGCTTCCACATGCTGATCGGCGTCGACGTGGCGAGCACCGAGGTGACCCTGGTCAGCGCGCCGCTCTTCCACGTGGCGGCGCTGAACCAGACGCTGCTGCCGACCTTCCTCAAGGGCGGCACCTCCGTGATCATGCCGTCGTGGGACGTCGACCAGTGCTACGACCTCATCGAGAAGCACCGCGTCACCTGGATGTTCGGCGTCACCGCGATGTTCGCCGCGTTCGCCAGGTCGCCACGGTGGGCCCACGCCGACCTGTCCTCGCTGCGTACGCTGATGTCGGGCGGAGCGGCGATCCCGGTCGCGCTGATCCGCGCCTACCAGGAGCGGGGCCTGACCTTCTGCCAGGGCTACGGGCTGACCGAGACCTCACCGGGCGCGACCTTCCTGGAGGCGGGCGAGAGCGAGCGCAAGGTGGGCTCCGCCGGAGTGCCGGTGTTCTTCGCCAACGTGCGGGTGGTGCGGCCCGACCTGACGCCCGCGGCGGTGGGCGAGCCCGGCGAGGTGCTCGTCCAGGGGCCGAACGTCACCCCGGGCTACTGGCGGAACCCGGAGGCGACCGCCGCCGCGCTCACCGAGGGCGGGTGGTTCCACTCGGGCGACATCGGCGTCCTGGACGACGAGGGCCACCTCCACATCGTCGACCGCGTGAAGGACATGTACATCTCCGGCGGGGAGAACGTCTACCCGGCCGAGGTCGAGAACGTGCTGTTCGAGCATCCCGCCGTGGCGGAGGCCGCCGTGGTCGGCGTGCCCGACCAGCGGTGGGGGGAGGTCGGCCGGGCCTTCGTCGTCCCCCGCGCCGGGGCCGCCGTCACCCCCGGCGACCTGCGGGAGTTCCTCCTCTCCCGGCTCGCCAAGTACAAGATCCCCGTCTACTTCGACATCGTCGGCGCCCTGCCGAAGACCGGCTCCGGAAAGATCCGCAAACCCGACCTGCGCGGGCGGCCCCTCGCCGCCGGCACCGAGGCAGGCACAGAGGAGTGACCAGTGATCGTCACGGAATTCGCGCGCGACCAGTGGTACGTCGCCGCCTACGGCCACGAGGTGGGCAGGCGGCAGCTCGGCCGTACCATCCTGAACGAGCCGATCCTGCTCTGGCGCACCGAGGACGGGCGGGCGGTGGCGATGGCCGACCGCTGCGTGCACCGCAGGTTCCCGCTGTCCGAGGCGCCCAGTCACCTCGTCGGCGACCGGGTGGTCTGCGGCTACCACGGATTCACCTACGGCCCTGACGGCGTCTGCGTCGCCGTGCCCGCGCAGCAGCGCATCCCGCGTACGGCCCGGCTTCGCACCTACCCCGTGGTGGAGCAGGACTCGTTCGTCTGGGTATGGATCGGCGACCGCGAGCCGGGCGACACCCTGCCGCCGCGGGCGCCCTGGCTGGTCTCGCCCGAGTACGCCACGGTGTGCGGCATGGAGCCGCTGAACGCGCGGTACGGCCTGCTCGTGGACAACCTCCTGGACCTGTCCCACGAGACCTACCTGCACGGCGGGTACATCGGCACGCCCGAGGTGGCCGAGACCCCGATCACGACCGAGGTCGACGAGGACGAGGGCGTCGTCTACGTCAGCCGGCACATGGACGACGCGGCCTGCCCGCCGTTCTACGCCGAGTCGACCGGCATCAAGGGCCGGATCACCCGGTGGCAGGACATCGAGTATCACCCGCCGTGCCTCTACCTCCTGCACAGCCGGGTCGCCCCCGTCGGGTCGCCGCCGCCCGCCGCCGACGGCACGGACCCGCACGCCTTCCACGTCGAGGTCGTCTACGCGATCACCCCGTCGACGGACGGCAGCACCTACGACTTCTGGGCCGTCGCGCGGGACTTCGCCCTCGACGACGAGAAGGTCTCGGACTTCCTCCGGGAGAGCAACCGGACGGTGGTCCTGCAGGACGTGACCGCGCTGAACACGCTGGAGCAGGTCATCGCCGCCGAGCCGGACCGCTACCAGGAGCTGTCGGTGAACATCGACACCGGCGGCCTGGCCGCCCGGCGCCTGCTCGCCCGGATGGCCGGCTCCGCCTCCTCGCGGACCGCCGCCCGATGAGCCCGGGCGAACCCGGCGCGCGGACGGGCCGCACCGGCAGTACCGGCCGCACCGTCCACCGCATCCGCTGGGTGCCGGGGACCGACCGGCTGCAGGCCACCTGCTTCTGCGGCGCGGAACGGGAGTTCGACGATCCCGTGGTCCTGTGGGACTGGCTGCTCGGCCATCCGGAAGGACACCGGGCCCGGCCGGCCGGAGCGGAGAACTCCCCCGCCCCGGCCGCCGCGCTCGTCTGAGCGCGTGTCGGGCTAACGGCGGAGGGCGCCTTCGGGGGCCGCCCTCCGCGTGCGTCCACCTCACGCCCACTCACCCCCCGCGTTCATTCACACACCGCGTTCATTCACACACCGCGTTCATTCACACATCGCGTTCACCCACAGGAGGACCCGCGCGCCATGCCCCTGACGGAACCGGAGCTCGACCTGAAGGTGACGGGCAAGACGCCCGTCGCCGAGGGGGTCGTCCTCCTGCGCCTCGCCCGGCCCGACGGCGGCCCGCTGCCCTCCTGGACGCCGGGCGCGCACGTCGACCTGCTGCTCGCTCCGGGCCTGGTCAGGCAGTACTCGCTGTGCGGCGACCCCGGCGACGACCGCGCCTTCGAGGTGGCGGTGCTGCGGGAGCCGGTCGGGCGCGGCGGCTCCGCCCATGTGCACGACCGGCTCGCCGAAGGCGACACGGTCCGGGTGCGCGGCCCGCGCAACCACTTCGGCCTCGCCGAGTCACCCCGCTACCTGTTCGTGGCCGGCGGGATCGGCATCACCCCGCTCCTCCCGATGATCGCCGAGGCCACGCGTCGCCGTACGGACTGGCGGCTGGTGTACGGCGGGCGCACCCGGGCCTCGATGGCCTTCGCCGACCGGCTCGTACGGGACCATCCGGACCGGGTCGAACTGTGCCCGCAGGACGAGACGGGCCTGCTCGACCTGGACGGGCTGCTCGGCGTCCCCCTTCCCGGTGCCCTGGTCTACTGCTGCGGGCCGGAACCACTGCTGAGGGCGGCCGAGGAGCGCTGCGCGTCCTGGCCGAAGGGCGCGTTGCGCGTCGAGCGGTTCACTCCCGCGACCACGGACGGCGGCGAAGCCACGGCGTTCGAGGTCGAACTGGCCCTGTCCGGCACGACGCTGACCGTGCCGGAGGACCGCTCGGTCCTGGAGGTGGTCGAGGAGGCGGGCGTCGCCGTGCTGTCCTCCTGCCGCGAGGGGACCTGCGGCACCTGCGAGACGGTGGTGCTGGACGGCGTGCCCGACCACCGCGACAGCCTCCTCACCGAGGAGGAGCGCGCGGCCGGCGACGTCATGTTCATCTGCGTGTCGCGGGCCCGCTCACCCCGCCTCGTCCTCGAACTGTGAGGCTGCTCGGCAGACGTCGCGGTAGGGCACGTCGGGAAGATACGTCCGCCAGTCCCGCTCCGGGAGGGTGTGCCCCACCCGGGCGCACACCCGAGCAGCGATCCGCTCCGGGGCCACCGGATAGTCGTGCACGCCCCCGGATCGGTCGGCGGCGTACAGGGTGGTGCCGTCGGGGCTGAACGCGAGGCTCAGAATCTCGCTCCCGTACAGGTCGACCGCGGGGCCGAGACGGCGCCCGGCGGCGACATCCCAGAGCTGCACGGTGCCCTCCTCGCCGCCGGTGGCGAGGACCCGCCCGTCCGGCGCGAAGGCCATCGCGCCGACCGGCTCCAGAACGCCGTGCAGCACCGGCGGCCGCGGCGCCGGGCCCCGGGTGCTCCACAGCGCGATCCTGCCCATACCGTCGCCCAGCGCCATCAGCCGCCCATCGGGCGCGAACGCGAGCTCGCCGAAGGTGGAGCCGCCCTGGGAGGACAGATCGTAGTTCCCGCCGAACGGCCTGGCCGAGGCGGCGTCGACGAACCGGCCGAGCCCGGCGCCCGTAGGCGCCATGTAGCGCCCGTCCGGGGAGAAGACGTACGGCCCGGCGGGCGCTGCGAGGCGCACGGTAGTGCGCACCGCGCCGGTGAGAACGTCCCACAACCGCATCCAGCGCTCGTCCTCCTGACTCGCCGACCGGATCACCCGGGGGGTCATCTCGGCCACGAGCGTGCGGCCGTCCGGGCTCAGCGCCGCCGACTCCAGTCGCAGGTCCTTCGTCGCCGTGATGGTGCGCAGCACCCTACGGGCGGCGACGTCCCACACCGTGTACGCCCGCGTGCCGTCGCCAGTGAGTAGGAGACGGGCGTCGCGGCTGAACCGCGGCGGATCGGAGCCGGCGGGGTCGAGGCCGGGCTCCGGCTCCCGGAAGGGTTCCCCGAGAAAACGCCGCCCGCGGACGTCCCACAGTCGCACCGGACCGGTCTCGCTCATCCGGACGGCCAGCAGGCGCCCGTCCGGGCTGAGCGTCGCGGCGTCCGGCTGTTCGGGAAGCCCGCCGCCCGCCAAGCGCTGCCCGAGGTCCACGGTGACGACCGACTGGTCGACCAGATACCTGAGCGAACGCCCGTCGGAGTCGAACCGGACGTCCAAGGCCGCTCCGTCGAGCCGGTAGTCCAGCAGCAGGTGGCGGTCGGCGACCCGCCACACCTGGATCCGGTTGTCGGCGAACGAGGCCAGCAGCCGGCCGTCGGGGCCGTACCGCAGCACGGGCATGCTCACGAGGTCCAGGTTCACCGGTCCTGCCGCCGTCAGCTCCCCGGGCAGGCGCCGCGCCGTCGCCGTGTCGACGAGGGTGATCGACCTGCCGCTCTGGCAGGCCAGCATGCGGCCGTCCGGGCTGAAGGCCAGGGAAACCGGGGCGCCGGGGCAGGCCGCGCGGAACCGGGCGTCCTCGGTCCCTGCGGGCAGCCGCCGGAGGTGGATGCCGGGCTCGCCCCCCTCCACGGCGTACGCCGCGAGCCGCCCCGAGGACGCGACGGCCGCGTGGCCGAGTTCCCAGTGGGGAAGGACGCGGCCGCTGCCGATGTTCCAGAGGAACAGGCCCTGGCCCTCATGCACGACGAGGGTCGCGTCGTCGTCGCCGAACTCCAGAAGGAAGTCCACGATCGACCGGCGGTCCTCAGGCTTGGCGGGGTCGCCGGCCTGCGGGTCGTACTCGCGTATCCGCTTTCCGGTGCGGGCGTCCCACACGACCACCTTCGCGCCGAGCGCCGCTGCGAGATAACGGCCGGTCGGGCTCAGCGCGACACTCTGCAACAGCTCACCGGCGCCTATGCCGGTGGCAGCCAAGCCGCCGGTCCTCCGGCCAGTGCGTACGTCGTAGAGGCGCACGCCGTCGGCGCTGACGCTCGCCAGGACGCGGCCGTCGCCGCTGAGTGCGCGGAGCGTGGTGCCGGTCGCCTGAGGGTCCTGGAAGACGGCGGTCTCGGGCTGGTAGAGGGACGTCGTCAGGGCCGAGCGGGTGTCGGCGCCGGGGGCCAGGCGCCAGCCGGCGACCGTCAGCAGCATCGCGATGCCCGGATCGGTCGTGCGCAGCGTCCCCGCCAGGGAGGCGACCTGCCGACCGGTCGCCTGATCGCGCTGCCCGGCGATCCGGCGGCCCTGGTACACCGACAGCCCGCCGCCCGCGACCGACAGCACGAGCAGCACGGCCAGGACCAGCGTGAGCAGCCTGCGCTGGTTGGCACGCCTCCTGACCAGGGCCGACCCGGCGGCGAGATACTCGCGCTCCAGAGCGTTCAGGACGAGGAGGCGGCGCCCGCCCGCCGCCCAGGCGAGGGCCGCGTCGAGCCGGGCGCCCTGGAGCAGGTCGGCGTCCTTCCGGCCGTCCCCGCGCCAGCGATGGGCCGCCGCGGCGAGTTCCACGTGGCCGCGCAGGCCGTCGCGTTCCTCGTCGACCCACGCGCGCAGGCGGGGCCAGGCCTTCGGCAGTGCCGGGCTGGCCAGCGTGACCAAGCCGCCCGCCCCGGCCAGCAGCCCGGCCTGGGCCAGGGCCGCGAGCACCTGTTCGACGGCGGCCCTCTCCTCCGCCGGATGGCCCTCCAGCAGTTCCGCACGGTTCACCCGGCGCGTGCTCTCGTCTCCGTGCTCGTCCACGGCGATCATCCGCAGCAGCATGTCCGGGACGATGGCCTGTGCGGCCGGCCCAAGCCCGGCGTACACCTCCTCGGCGAGCACGCCCAGGCCGGGCTCGCGATCGCCGTCCCGGCCCAGCAGCCCCGCCTCGGCGCTGCCCAGGGCCAGCAGGTCACCCTGGAAGCCGCGGAACCCGCTGACCAGGGCGATCAGCAGGTCGCGGGCCGTCGGCCGCTCTGCCGGGTCCTTGCGCAGCGCGGCGGCCACCAGCGGGCGCAGCGGCTCGGGGAGCAGGGTCAGATCGGGGTCGACGGACAGGACGCGGTGCATGACACCACCGAGGCTCTCCGCCTCGAACGGGTCGGCCCCGGTGGCGGCGAACACGACGACGCCGCCCCAGGCGAACACGTCGGCGGGAGTGCCGGCCCGCCGTCCCGTGAACACCTCCGGCGCCATGTAAGTAGGCGTTCCGGCCACCAGGCCGCTCGCTGTCAGCGACATCTCCAGCGTCCGGGCCACGCCGAAGTCGATCACTCGCGGCCCGTCCGGCCCTAGGAGCACGTTGTCGGGTTTCAGATCGCGGTGGATCACACCCGCGTCGTGGATCGCGGCCAGGGCGGTGGCCACTCCGGTGGCCAGCCGGTGCAGGTCGTCCCCGGCGAACCGGCGGCCCTCCTGACGCACGGCCCGGCGCAGGCTCGGCCCCTCCACGTACTCGCTCACGATGTACGGCTGACCACCGTCCAGCTGTGCGTCGAGCACCCGGGCGGTGCAGAAGGACGCCACCCTCCGGGCCGCCGTCGCCTCCCGCCCGAACCGGCCGCGTAACTCCTGGTCGCGAGCCGCCTCGCCGTGCAGCACCTTCACCGCGACGCGGCTTCCCCCGGAGTCGTACGCCTCGTACACCACCCCCTGGCCGCCCGCCCCGAGCCGGCCCGCCAGCCAGTATCCGCCCAGCCGCTCCGGATCCTCCGGCAGCAGAGGCGCCGCCAACGCCATACGCGCATCCCCCATCCCTCGGTTATTTGATGCCGCCGACGGTCTGGAGGTTCACGCACCCGGAACTGCGCGCGATCGCGGTCGGCGAGCGGCTCTCCCGTTGCCGCATGTCAGCGTTGATGAGGTCCGACGTCATAGGCGTCTCCGGGTGGTGCGGGGGTTGCGGTAGGTGAAGGCCCAGCGGTCGTCTCCGATCTTGCGGCGGGTGTAGCGACTCGGGTGGCGGTAGCGGTCGCGGTTGTGGAACTGGCACGCCGGCCCCAGCAGCTTGAGGTCGGTCAGCCCGCCGCTGCACCAGTCCTCGGCGTGGTCGATCTGGCACATCGTCGCGGGCAGCGGGCAGCCGTCCACCCAGCAGGTCGCATACCGGGCGAAGACCGCCCGCCGCTGGGCCGGAGTCGCCAGACGGACCTTGCGGCCCATGTCCAGCACCTGCCCACCGGCGTCCATCACGATCCGCACCAAAGTGCTGGTACGGGCCAGCCGATGCACACCGGCGACAGGCAGCAGATACCCGGTCGCCAGGATCAGCCCCGGCAACCCCCGCAACCACACCCCCGGCGGCGGACTATTGACCCCCACCCCCGCCCAGGCCGCGCCCCCTGGCCAGGACTCGCGTCCCGCCCGGGCGCCTCCTCCCGGCCGGGCGCTGCCTCCCAGCCGGGCGCTGCCTTCCGCCCACGGCGGGGCATCGGCCTCCGCCTCCGACGCGCCGCTGCAAGCCGCCCTCGGCATCCCACGCTGCGCCTCGCCTGTCCAGGAGGCATGCCGGTAGCCCTCCGCCGGGCAGTCACGGGCCGGGCAATCACTCCACTGCTCATCAGGGTCGGCAGCGGAGCGCTTACTGTCGGCGTCCGTTGCGTCGGCGTCCGCTGCGTCGGCGTCCGTTGCGTCGGCGTCGGTGGCGTCGGCGCAGGTCGCGCAGGAGTCGATGTCGAAGTCCTCAGCGGTCCAGGCGTCAGGCCCGGGGCCAGGGTCATCGCTCGGGTCTGGGTCTGAGAGGTCTGGGTCTGAGGGGCCGGTGCCCGAAGGGTCGGGACCAGGGTCGGGACCAGGGCCTGGGTCGGTGTCTACCGAGTCGGTGGTGGGGTGGCCAGCTGAGGGGCCGGTGCCTGAAGGGCCGTTGGTGGGGTGGTCAGCTGAGGGGTTGTCGGCTCCGGGGTTGTCGGCTCCGGGGTTGTCGGCTCCGGGGTTGTCGGCTCCGGGGTTGTCGGCTGGGGGGTCGTCGGGGAGGGATTCGGCGTTGACCAGCACCAGGAGCTCGGTCGCGATCTTGTTCTCCAGGAACGCGATGAACGCATCGGCGTTCCGCACGCTCGGGGTGCGGTCGTCGCCCTCGGCTTTGGGCTTGGCGTAGACGTCCAGCAGGTGCTGCAACCTCGCGGCGGCCTCGACCGGGAGGTAGAACTCTCCCTCCAGCCCGCCGTTCCTGCGCCGGCGCACCCGGAAGAACCGGCGGTCGAAGTCGGCCTGCTCGTCCTGCTCGTGGCCGTCGGGGTCCAGCACCGCCCGCAGATACCGCCCCGCCTTGGCCACCTCCGCCGCCCCCGCCGAACCTGCCAACTCCAGCAAAATCCCCTCAGCGGTGATCGCCTGCTCATCGGTCAACCCCGCAGTGGCGGTACAGATCGCCTCCACGATCCCCTCCGCCAGGCTGCCCTCGGCGAACCGCTCACGCACCCGCGACAGACGACCCAGCTCCACGCCCATCGTCACCAACCGGCCCGCACCGGGGATGGTCATTCCGCCAGCGGATCGCAGCCACAACCGGGTGGAGGCATGCCCATGGTTCTTCGCCTCCCCGGACCGATGCACCCGGCCCACCCGGGCGGCAAGCGCCGAAGTGATCCGGTCCCGTGCCGCCAGCAACTCCTCCGCCTCGGCCAGACACACCTCCACCGACTCAGGCACCGCCACCAGCGCGACTGCCCGGGCCGCCTCACCAACCGCCGCCACCGCCACCCACGACGACGACCCACCGCCACAAGCACCACCAAAGACACCGCCGAAGGCATCGTCCGACGCGCCACCAGGCGCACCGTCGGCATCCCGATCGCGGTCCGCATCACCCTGGTCAGCGCCAGAGGCACTGTCCGACGCACCACCCGGAGGAGCATCGTGCTTTCGCGCATCGAGATCGACAATCGGCACATATTCGCGGGCCAGTGAATCCTCGGCGGACCAGAGGGACGAGCCGGAAATGAGCCGCTCCCACCAGTCGCCATCGCCAGTATCGTTCGAACGAGGGAGGTGTGCAGGATCATCATCAAACAAGTCCATGACACCTCCCCCGCCGATTCGAAAGCCTGTATGAATCGTTTCACATCACTACACCGTGAGCACCTCCGCACAGCGATTTGCTGGAGTCACAGGCACGCAGAAATACCGCCCCCCAAAGGGGGCGCGACCCGCATGCCTCTCGGCCGAGGAACTGCGGCCCTGCCGTTCTGGCGGCGGCCCTGCCGTTCTGGCGGGACCACCGCTGCGATTTCCCCTGCCGCGCACCTACCGACTGTCATGGACCAACTGCGGCATGCCGGGCGTGCCCCTGAAATCCGGCGAATGCCTCGACTGCCGAGAATGCGATCAAACCAGGGTTCGACATGACGAAACGCGACAATTGCGGGTCAGGCCCCTTTACGAAGCAAAGCGCATTATTTGGCGCGATTCCTTGTGAAGACAACCGGCACGAGGGCGACATTCGGTCCGGCGGCGTGTCACTCCTCCCCGGAGAACCTCTCCCAGGCGGACTGGCGGGTGATGCCGAGGGCGGCGCCGATCCTGGCCCAGGTGACGCCCCGGTCGCGCAGTCGCTGGACCCAGACCCGCAGGTTGTCCTCCACCTGCGCGCCCACGGCCGCGATGCGCGGGAGGAACTCCAGGATCTGCTCGTCGGTCATGCTCTCGGCGTACGGGATCTCCGGGGCCGCCTCAGCCGACTGAGCCCCCTCGGCCGACTGGGCCGCCTCGGCGGACTGGGCTGACTTGGCGAACTCGGCCGCGATGATCTCGCCGCAGAGCCCCACGCACTCGTCGCAGATGTACACGCCGGGACCGGCGACCATCTTGTTCACCTCGGTCTTCGACTTCGAGCAGAACGAGCAGCGAATGTCCTGTTCCGACGGAGAAGGTGCCGGCACGTCGTCCTCCCAGCATTCGTTGTCAGGCAGTCCCTGACGAGTGATCGTGAGACTATGCCGTCAGGAGTCGCCTGACAAGACGTTCCTGGATCAGCCGGTCGAAACGGCGTTTACGCCCGCTCGGGCTGGAGCGCCGCCTCGTGCCCGACGTCCGCCCGAGGCCGCCGCAGGACGAGGAGCCCGACCGCGAAGGCGGCGATCAGCAGGCCGAAGGACACGGTGAAGGCCAGCCGGTAACCCCCGGTCAGCGCCACCGCCCCGCTCGCCCCGTCGGCGAGCAGGCTCTCCGTCCGCGACGCGGCCAGCGTGGAAAGCACCGCGACGCCGGTCGCCATCCCGATCTGCTGAGTCGTGTTGAACAGTCCCGAGACCAGACCCGCGTCGTCGGCGCGGGCCCCGGACATGCCGAGCGCGGTCAGCGCCGGGAGCACGAGGCCGCCGCCCATGATGAGCACCATCACCGGGAGCAGGTCCGTCACGTAGTGGGCGTCGAGAGGGACGCGGGTGAGCCAGCCCATCGCGCCGATCAGCAGCGCCAGACCGGCCAGCAAGACGCTACGCGCGCCGAAGCGCATGGTCAGCCGGGGGTAGACGAACAGGGACACCACCGCGATGGACACCGCCGCGGGAAGCATGGCCAGGCCGGTGCCGAGCGCGCCGTACCGCAGCACCTGCTGCATGAACAGCGCGACCACGACCTGGAAGGCGAACATGGCGCCCAGTGCCAGGACCTGCACCAGGTTCGCCCCGGCGACGGCACGAGAGCGGAGGACCCGCAGCGGCATGAGCGGAGTGCGGGCGGTCGCCTGACGGACGAGGAAGGCGGCCAGCGACACGAGGGACGCCACGCCGAACCACAGGACGCGCACGCCGTACCGCTCGATCTGGACCACGGCGTAGATGCCCAGCATGAGCCCGGCCGTGACCAGCAGGGCGCCGAGGGCGTCGGCTCCGCCCGACAGGCCGGACCCCCGTTCCGCCGGCAGCGCCCGGACGGCCAGCACGACGGTGACCACGCCGATCGGAATATTGATCAAGAAGATGTAATGCCAGCCGAGGGCGTCCGTGAGGACGCCGCCGAGCACCGCGCCCAGTGACGCTCCGACGGCGCCGGTGAAGCCGAACACCCCGAAGGCCTTGGCCCGCTCCCCCGGGTCCGTGAAGGTCGTCACCAGAATGCCGAGCACGACCGCGGTGGCCATGGCGCTGCCGACGCCCTGCAGGAACCGGGCGCCGATAAGCGTCGCCGGGCTTCCCGCCACTCCGGCGAGCAGGGACGCGACGGTGAAGACCACGTTGCCGGCCAGGAACACGGCCCTGCGGCCGAGGAGGTCGCCCAGGCGTCCGGCCAGCAGGAGCAGCCCGCCGTACGCGATGAGGTAGGCGTTGACCGTCCAGCTCAGCTCGGCGGGCGCGAAACCGAGATCGCGCTGGATCGCGGGCAGGGCCACGGTGACGATGCTGCCGTCGAGGATCGTCATCAGCATCGCGGTGGACAGCACACCGAGCGCCAGCCGGCGGGAGGGGGATATGCGCGACATCGGTCGCCTCCTGTTCATGAGGGAACAGGAAGGACCGTAGCAGATAGTTTTGTTGCAGACTATCTACCGACGACCGATCATCCTCGCTGGCGCGCCCGGCGCACGGCCTGGGGCGCCTCCGCCGGAGTGGCCAGGTGCCCCGTGGCCAGGTGGTTCAACGCCCGGACGAGCACCTCCGCCTCCTCCTTCGGCAACGACTCGATGGCGGCCCGGTGCACTTCGTCGACGATCTCCTGACTCCGCTTCGCCACCTGCGCGCCCTTGTCCGTGACCGCGACGATTCTGGCCCGCCGGTCCGCGCTCGAAGGGCGGCGTTCGGCGAGGCCGGCCTTCTCCAGGGCGTCGATGGTGACCACCATCGTGGTCTTGTCCATGTCGCCGATCTCGGCGAGCTGGATCTGCGTGCGCTCCTCCTGCAACGCGTGGACGAGCACGCAGTGCATGCGCGCGGTCAGCCCGATCTCCGCCAGCGCCGCCGCCATCCGCGTCCTCAGCACGTGGCCCGTGTGGTCGAGCAGGAAGGACAGATCGGGTTCGGTGCGGGAGGGCGCCAGTGCGGTCATGCACCCAGGCTACCAATTCGTCCGGTTCGGGATTATCTCCAAGCGATCCAGGAGGGCGGCGTCACCGCAGGAGGGACTCCGCCATCGCCCGCATCCCGGCGGCGACCCGCTCGGTCTCCCCGGCCAGGAGCAGTCGCGCGACCCCCTCGTTGTGCAGCGAGCCGACGAGGACGTGGGCGACGAGATCGGCGTCGAGATCGGGCCGGGCCTCGGCGACCAGCGACATGACGTGCGCGTGCCAGGACAGGTAGACGGGGTTCTCCGTGAGGCGCCCCTCGGCGTGCCGCCGGGTCGCCAGCGCGTGGTCGTGGGCCGTGATCAGCCTCCCGTTGCGGGCGGCGAGCACGACCACCGCGTCGAGGAAGGCGACCAGACGGTCGCGGGACGGCGCACCCGGACCCAGTGGAGGAGGACCTCCGGCGACAGCCTCCCCGAAGGTTCGCACCCGCTCCTCCATCAACGCGCGCATAAGGCCGACCCTGCTGCCGAAGCGGTGGAAGACGGTGCCCTTGCCGACGCCCGCCGCGGCGGCGATCCGCTCGATCGACACCTCGTCCGGAGCATGACGGCGCAGCAGTTCCTCCGCGGCCCTGAGGATCGCACGCCGGTTCCGCGCCGCGTCGGCGCGTTCCGCGCGCTGCTCGCCCATCCGGGACCCCCTGGTGACAACTGGACCTGTGGTCCGTATAGTAGCGGCGACAGAACTTGACCGCTGGTCCAGTTAGGAGCGCTCATGCGCGCGATCGTGATGCACAAGACCGGGGGCCCCGAGGTCCTCACGCTGGAGGAGGTGCCCACTCCGGCGCCGGGTCCGGGACAGGTGCTCGTCCGCACGGAGGCCGTGGGCGTGACCTACTACGAGACCGCCATGCGTTCGGGGCTCTTCCCCATGCCCCGGCCGCTCCCCTCGACCTTCGGCTTCGAAGCGGCGGGCGTCGTCGTCGAGTCCGGCGCAGGGGTGGACGGCGGCCTCGTCGGCCGCCGGGTCGCGATCATGAATGCGGCCGGCGAAGGCACGTACGCGGAGTACGTCACTGCCGCCGCCGACGCCCTCGTTCCCGTGCCGGACTCCCTGACCTCGGCGGACGCGGTGGCGGTCGCCGTCCAGGGCGCCCTGGCGACGACCCTCCTGCGTACGGCCGGCCTCACCGGAACGGAAACGGTCCTGGCTGAGGTGGCGGGCGGGGGCGTCGGCGGCTACCTCGCGCAGCTTGCCCGGCCCATGGGCGCCGCCCGCGTCCTGGCCACCGCGGGCGGCCCGGCCAAAGGTGAGCGTGCCAGGGAGCTCGGCGCCGACGACGTCTTCGACCACACCGACTCCGGCTGGACCGAGCGGCTGCGGGAGGCGGGCGGCACGGTCGACGTCGTCTTCGAGTCGCTCGGCGGCGCGTCCGCCGGGCGGGTACTCGACGCGATGACCCCGGGCACCGGGCGCATGCTGCTCTACGGCCTACTCGGCGGCCCGCCGGCCTTCACACCGATGGACCTGCTGCAGCGCGGCCTGACCCTCGTCGGCTGCGGCGGACCGGAGGCGTGGCTCCCCCGCGTGCTGGCCGCCCGCGCGGAGGTGCTGGACCTGGCGGCTCGGGGCGGGCTGCGCCCCCAGGTCGACTCGGTGCTGCCGCTGGCCGACGCCGCCGAGGCCCACCGGCGCATCGAGGCGAGGACCGCCGTGGGCAAGGTCGTCCTCGTGCCGTGAACACAGCACCGTGAAAAACAGCGCCGTGAACAGCGCGCCGTGAACACAGCGCCGTGAACACAGCGCCGTGAACACAGCGCCGTGGGCCCGGCTCACGAGGCGCGGCGGCCGGCCTGTGTGGCGGCGACGCACACGAGCACGGCCAGGGCCGCCGCGACGGTCGCGGGACCGATCTCCTCGTTCAGCAGCAGCCAGGCCCACACCAGGTTGAGCAGCGGCTGCGCGAGCTGGATCTGCCCGGCGCGGGCGATCCCTCCCCTCGCGAGCCCGGCGTACCAGGGGATGAACCCGAGGAACATCGACACCAGCGCGACGTACGCGAACCCGGCCAGCGACTCGGCCGAGGGCGCCGCCGGCGTGGTCACCGCCAGCACGACCGTCACGGGGACGGTGACCGGGGCCGCGAGCACGAGGGCGTACGAGATGACCCGCCAGCCGGGCGTCTCCCGCGCCAGCCTGCCGCCCTCGGTGTAGCCGACGGCGGCCGACAGCAGGGCGAGCACGAGCAGCACGTCGGCCCCGGCGAGGCGGCCGGTCCCCCGCGTCAGGGTGAACACGGTGATCGACAGCGCGCCGGCCGCGCAGGCGGCCCAGAAGAGCGGCCTCGGCCGCTCCCCGGCCCGCAGCACCGCGAACACGGCCGTGGCCGCCGGGAGCAGGCCGATGACCACCGCCGAGTGGGCCGTGCTCGCCCCGCTGTTCAGCGCCAGGCCGCTGAACAGCGGGAAGCCCAGCACGACGCCCAGCACGATCAGCGCGTACGGCCGAAGGTGCGCGCGGGGCGGCAGAAGAGGCGCACCGGCCGCCTTGAGGCAGATCACCGCGGCGACCGCCGCGACCACGGCCCGCCCGACCGCGACGAGGTACGGGTCGAACCCCCGCATCGCGAACACGGTCGCCGGCAACGACCCCGAGAACGACAGGACACCCAACCCCGCGAGCAGACTGCCCCGCCAGTCCCCCTGCCGAGCTCCCTGCCGGCTGGCCGCTATCGGCCGGACAACGATAGCGCTATCGTTATATTTCATGAATGACGATAGCAGTATCGTCCGTCTCGCCGCGATTCTCCGTACGGAGACGGAACGGTCGCGGCCGGGCGAGCGGCTGCCGCCGAGCAGGGAGATCATGCGCCGCCACGGCGTCGGCCCGGTGACCGTCTCCCGGGCCATCGCCCAGCTCGCGGCGGAGGGACGGGTGGTCACCCGGCCCGGTGCGGGGGTGTTCGTCGCCCCGGCCCGGCACCCCGTCGCGGAGGCGCCCGACTCGTCCTGGCAGACGGTGGCGCTCGGCGACCGGGTCGTCGACGATTCGGCGGTGGCCGGCCTGCTGGCCCAGCCGGCCGAGGGCGTCGTGCCGCTCACCGGCGGCTACCTGAACCCCGGGCTGCGCCCGGCGCGGGCCCTGGCCGCCGCCGCGGCGAGAGCCGTACGCCGTCCGGAGACGTGGGCGATGCCGCCCGTGAACGGCCTGCCGGAGCTGCGGCGATGGTTCGCCGCGGAGGTCGGCGGCACGGTCACCCCGAACGACGTGCTCGTCGTCAGCGGCGGCCAGTCGGCGCTCACGCACGCGTTCCGGGCGCTCGCCGCGCCGGGCTCGCCGGTCCTGGTGGAGACCCCCACCTACCCGGGCGCGCTCGCGGCGGCGCGGGCGGCCGGGCTGCGGGCCACGGCCGTGCCGCTCGACGGCGAGGGAGTACGGCCCGACCTGCTGGCGGAGGCCTTCGCCATGACCGGGGCGCGAGTGTTCTACTGCCAGCCGTCGCTGCACAACCCCACCGGCGCGACCCTCGGCCACGAGCGCAGGGAACAGGTCTTGGCCGTGGCCCGGGCCGCGGGCGCCTTCGTCGTCGAGGACGACTACGCGCGTTATCTGGCGACCGGTCCCGTCCCGCCGCCCATGGCGGCCATGGACGCGCACGGGACGGTGGTGCACGTCCTGTCGCTGAGCAAGATCACCTCACCGAGCCTGCGGGTGGCGGCGCTGGTCGCGCGGGGACCCGCCGCGCACCGGCTGCGGGCCTCGCAGGTGGTGGAGTCGTTCTTCGTCGCCCGGCCGCTGCAGGAGACGGCGCTGGAGTTCCTCGCCTCCCCCGCCTGGCGCCGCCACCTCGGCACGGTCCACCAGGAGATCGGCGTACGGCAGGCCGCGCTGCTCGCCGGGCTCGCCCGGCACGCGCCCGCCGCCGAGGTGCATCTGGTGCCCCCCGGCGGCCTGCACGTGTGGGTACGGCTCCCGCCCGGCACGGACGAGGCCGCGACGACCGAGGCGGCGCAGGCGAACGGCGTGCTGGTGAGCCCGGGACGGATCTACTACCCCGCCGAGCCTCCCGGCCCGCGGCTGCGGCTGACCCACACCGCCCCCGCCAGCCCGGCCGAACTCGACGAGGGCGTGCGCCGCCTCGCCGCCGTCCTCCCGCAGTGACACGGGCGACACGGTGACACGGGCGACACCGACGTCACCGGCCCCGGCGGTCCGGCCGGGGCTCGCGGGCGTCACGCGACAGGCGCTCGCGGCGCTCCTTGTTCCGCAGCGCCAGGTAGGCCAGGTAGCTGATGCGCATGGGATCCTCCTCGACCGGAATGAAGACACCAGTGTAACGCTTATGGGGGTGTTGGTATTTCGCGACCTCCGACTGTCGTACAGTGGTCACGAGGGGTGATCGATCATGACGGGCCCGGCGGAGCTGCTCCGCGACTTCGTTAACACCTACGACGTCGAGGGAGACGCCGACGAGCTGGCATCGCCGGCCGACCTGTCCGTCTGGCTGCGCGAACGCGGGCTGACCGGCGACGGCGACCGGGCCTCCGACGAGGATCTCGCGGTCGCCGCCCACCTGCGCGAAGGACTGCGCGCCGCGTTGCGCCGCAACCACGACGGAGGTCCGTACGACGGGCCGGAGGGCCTGGAGGCGGCGCTGGCCGGTCTTCCGGTGCGCGTGACGCTCTCGGGGGGCGCACCCACGCTGGAGCCGGTGGCGTCCGGAGTCGCGGGCGGCCTGGCGCGGCTCGCCGCGCAGATCCCGGCGGCCCACGCCGACGGCACCTGGTCACGGCTCAAGGTCTGCGCCGAGAGCACGTGCCAGTGGGCGTTCATCGACTCCTCGAAAAACCGGTCTCGCTCCTGGTGCTCCATGCGCGTCTGCGGAAACCGCACAAAAACCCGGGCATATCGGGCACGACGCCAGGCGGACGGCACGGCGAGGCCCTCCTGACCAGTACGGTGTTACACGCTAAGAAAGGAGCCCGCCGAATGGGTGTGAGAGCTGCCCGCCTCGAGGACGTCGACGCGGTGACCAGCACCCAGATCCGGGCGTGGAGAGCGGTCTACCGCGACTTCCTGCCACCGGTCCCGCTGGAGCACATGACGGGTCCGGCGGCGGAGAAGATGTGGCGCCGCCAGTGGGAGGAGGCGATCCTCTCGCCGCCCACGCCGCGTCACCGCCTGCTCGTCGCCGTCGAGCGGGTGGTGCCCGACACCGACGCGTTCACCGCGCTCGGGCCCGGCGGGATTCTGGCGACCGCGGCGCAGCGCGCCTCCGACCGGGTCGTGGGGCTGGCTTCGCACGGACCCGCCGAGGATCCCGACCTCCATCCGGCCACGACGGCCGAGTTGATGACGCTGCTCGTCGACCCCAACCACATCAGGCGCGGGCACGGCAGCAGACTCCTCAACGCCACCGTGGACCACCTCCGCGAGGACGGCTACAGCACGGTCGTGACCTGGGTCTTCGCCGACAACCACCAGATGCTCGGCTTCCTGGAGTCGGCCGGCTGGGGCGAGGACGAGGCCGAGCGCGTGCTCGACATGGGCCGCCCGATCCGGATGATCCGCCTGACCACCGACATCAGCTGACCACTCGCGTCAACTTCGCCCGCCTCCCGCCGCCGCCCGTCCCGTCCGCCAACCCCGCTGTCGGCACTCCGCAGGGGATTGGCCAGACTGGTGACGCCTTCACCGGCTACGCAGAGGTAGGAAAAGGGAGTCACGTGGCCACCCCAGCTCAATGGTTAGCGGGCGCACGCCCCCGCACGCTGCCCGCCGCCGTCGTCCCGGTCGCCGTCGGCACCGGCGTCGCGGTCGCGCACGACGGCGCGGTCTGGTGGCGGGCCCTGCTCGCCCTGTTCGTCGCGCTGGCGCTGCAGGTCGGCGTCAACTACGCGAACGACTACAGCGACGGCGTCAAGGGCACCGACAAGGACCGGGTGGGACCGCTGCGGCTGGTCGGCTCGGGCGTCGCGGCGCCGAAGCGGGTGCTCGCCGCCGCCCTGGCCTGTTTCCTCGCCGCCGCCGTCGCGGGGCTGGTGCTGGTGGTCGCCACCCGCGCCTGGTGGCTGCTGCTGGTCGGCCTCGCGTCCATCCTGGCCGCCTGGTTCTACACGGGTGGATCCCGCCCGTACGGCTACCGCGCGCTCGGCGAGCTCTCGGTCTTCGTGTTCTTCGGCCTCGTGGCCGTGGCCGGCACGACGTACGTGCAGGTGGAACACCTGACCTGGCTGTCGCTGGCCGCGGCGGTGCCCGTGGGGCTGCTCGCCTGCGCGCTCCTCGTGGTCAACAACCTGCGCGACATCGTGACCGACGGGCCGTCCGGCAAGCGCACGCTGGCGGTGGTGCTGGGCGACACCCGGACCCGGCTGGCCTACGCGGCGGCCCTGGTGCTGCCGTTCGTGTGCGCGCTCGCCCTGGTGCCGGTGCGGCCCTTCGCCGCGCTGACCGTGCTCGCGCTCCCCCTCGTGGTGACCCCCGTCAGGACGGTCCGCTCGGGCGCGACGGGCCCCGCCCTCATCGCGACCCTGCAGCAGACCGGCCGCCTGCAACTCGTCTTCGGCGCGCTGTTCGCCCTCGGCCTGGCCCTGTTCTGACCGCCCGCGGCGGGCAGGGGACCACCCTGCCCGCCGGGTACGGCGCAGCTACAGGTCGAGGAGGTGCTCCAGGCCCACGGTGAGGCCGTCGAGGCCTCCCACCCGCCGTACGCCCAGCAGGACGCCGGGCGTGAACGAGGCGCGGCTCATCGAGTCGTGCCGGATCGTGAGGGTCTCCCCCTCGCCGCCGAAGATGATCTCCTGGTGCGCGATGAGCCCCGCGAGCCGCACCGCGTGCACGTGGACGTCGTCCACGGTCGCGCCCCGGGCGCCCTCCAGCGCGGTGGAGGTCGCGTCGGGAGACGGAGCGAGACCCGCCTCACGCCGCGCCCGCGCCACCAGTTCGGCCGTACGGCGGGCGGTGCCGGAGGGCGCGTCGGCCTTGTGCGGGTGGTGCAGCTCGACGATCTCGACCGACTCGAAGTGCTTGGCCGCCTGCGCGGCGAAGTGCATCATCAGCACGGCGGCGATGCCGAAGTTCGGGGCGATGAGCGAGTTGGTCCCCGGATTGGCGGCCAGCCAGCCGCGCACGGTCTCCAGCCGCCCCTCGTCGAACCCGGTCGTGCCGACGACCGTGTGGATGCCGTGGGAGATGCACCATTCGAGGTTGTCCATGACGACGCCGGGGTGGGTGAAGTCCACCACCACCTCCGCGCCGCTCAGCGCGTCGAGCTTGTCGTCCTTGTCGACCTCCG
Source organism: Microbispora triticiradicis (assembly GCF_005864065.1). Taxonomy (NCBI): domain Bacteria; kingdom Bacillati; phylum Actinomycetota; class Actinomycetes; order Streptosporangiales; family Streptosporangiaceae; genus Microbispora; species Microbispora triticiradicis. Next base: position 461,953 of record NZ_VANP01000006.1, read on the forward strand.
CCACGAGCTCCAGGTCGTCGGCCGCGGTGACGGCCTTGCACACTTCCACACCCACGCGCCCTCGGGCGCCCAGAACACCGACCTTAATCACGCGCCAAGGCTATAGCGCCCGGCGGCCGTGACGGCGGAGGGGAGGCACAGACGGGAGGCACAGACGGGAGGCACGGGCGGGGAGCGTGGATGGGGAAGTGCGGCCAGGGGAAGTGCGCACGGGAAACGCAAGAGGCCGCGTGCGGTGCGAGCTGCACCACACGCGGCCTCCACAGCCCGCGACGCGGGCTCGTGACAGGCTTACGACGGCCTCACGACGCGCTCAGGCGATGGCGGAGCCGAAGTCCTTGTCGGCGTACGGCCCGATGACGGCGAGCGTCAGCGGCCGGTTGAGGACGTCCTGGGCGACCGCGGCGATCTCCTCGGGGGTGACCGCCTCGATGTGCCCCAGCACCTCGTCCACCGTCATGAGCCGCTCGTAGACGAGCTCGCTCTTGCCGATCCTGGACATGCGCGATCCGGTGTCCTCGAGGCCGAGCACCAGCCCGCCGCGCATCTGGCCCTTGCCGCGGGCGATCTCCTCGGGCGAGATGCCCTCGGTCAGGACCCGGCCCAGCTCGTCGCGGCAGATCTTCAGCACATCGTCGATCTTCGAGGGCAGGCAGCCCACGTAGATCCCGAACTGGCCGGTGTCGGCGTACTGGGAGGTGTAGCTGTAGGCGCTGTAGGCCAGGCCGCGCTTCTCCCGGATCTCCTGGAACAGGCGCGACGACATGCCGCCGCCGAGCGCCGCGTTCAGGACGCCGAGGGCGAAGCGCCGGTCGTCGTTGCGGGAGACGGCGGTCATGCCGAGGACCAGGTTGGCCTGCTCGGTGGGCCGGTCGAGCACCCGGACGCCGCTCCGGACGTCCACGCCGGGCCCGCCGATGCGCGGCTGCGCCGGCGCGGCGGAGCCGCCCAGCGCGCCCGCCCGCTCGTAGGCCGCCGCGACCAGCGCGACCACCCGCTCGTGGTCGACGTTGCCCGCCACCGACACCACGGTGCGGGGCGGGACGTAGAACCGCTGGTAGTACTCGCGGATGCGGTCACGGGTGAGCGCGTTGATCGAGTCCTCGTTGCCGAGGATCGGACGGCCGATCGGCGTGTCACCGTACAACTCGGTGGAGAACTGCTCGTGCACCACGTCGGAGGGATCGTCGTCGTGCATGGCGATCTCCTCCAGGATCACGCCGCGCTCCGACTCCACGTCCTCCTCGGTTACCAGCGAGGAGGTCACCACGTCGGCGAGCACGTCGATCGCCAGCGGCAGGTCCTCGTCGAGCACCCGGGCGTAGTAGCAGGTGTACTCCTTGGCGGTGAACGCGTTGATCTCACCGCCGATGCCCTCGATGGACGCCGAGATCTCCATGGCGTCCCGGGTGGGCGTGCCCTTGAAGAGCAGGTGCTCCAGGAAGTGGGTGGCCCCCATGTGCTCGGGGGCCTCGTCACGCGAGCCGATGCCCACCCACATGCCGACCGCGACACTGCGCACGGTCGGCATCGTCTCCGTCACGACCCGCAGGCCGCCGGGCAGGACGGTGCGGCGGACGACCCCCGCACCCTCCTTGCCCGGAAACAGCGTCTCGGTCGTCACGAGTTGCGCTCGTCCCGCCCGCCGCGGGTGCGGCTGCGGCTGCGGCGCGGCGTCCGCGGCTGCTCCTCCTCCTGCGGCGCGGCGGCGGCCTCGGCGGCCGGGGCGCCGGTCTCCTCGGCGCCGCCGTCCTCCGCGGCGCCGTTCTCGGCACGGGCGGCCTTCTCGGCCGCCTCCTTCTCGACCACCTCGACCGGGACCAGCGAGAGCTTGCCGCGCGAGTCGATCTCGGCGATCTCGACCTGGATCTTCTCGCCGACGTTCATGACGTCCTCGACGTTCTCGATCCGCCGGCCGCCGTGCAGCTTGCGGATCTGCGAGACGTGCAGCAGGCCGTCCTTGCCCGGGAGCAGCGAGACGAACGCGCCGAACGCGGCGATCTTGACGACCGTGCCCAGGTAGCGCTCGCCGACCTCCGGCATGTGCGGGTTCGCGATGCCGTTGATCAGCGTGCGGGCGGCCTCGGCGGACGGGCCGTCGGTGGCGCCGATGTAGATCGTGCCGTCGTCCTCGATGGTGATCTCGGCGCCCGTGTCGTCCTGGATCTGGTTGATCATCTTGCCCTTGGGGCCGATGACCTCGCCGATCTTGTCGACCGGGACCTTGATCGTGATGATCCGCGGCGCGGTCGGGTTCATCTCCGCCGGGGCGTCGATGGCCTCCTGCATCACGTCGAGGATCGCCAGCCGGGCGCCCCTCGCCTGCTTCAGCGCGGCGGCGAGCACGTGGGCCGGGATGCCGTCCAGCTTCGTGTCGAGCTGGAGCGCGGTGATCAGGTCCTTGGTGCCGGCGACCTTGAAGTCCATGTCGCCCATCGCGTCCTCGGCACCGAGGATGTCGGTCAGCGTGACGAAGTTCTCGCCCTCGCCGATGAGACCCATCGCGATGCCCGCGACCATCTCCTTGAGCGGGACGCCCGCGTCGAGCAACGCCATCGTGGAGGCGCAGACCGACCCCATCGAGGTCGAGCCGTTCGACCCGACGGCCTCCGACACCTGCCGGATCGCGTACGGGAACTCCTCGCGCGTGGGCAGCACGGGGATCAGCGCCCGCTCGGCCAGCGCGCCGTGACCGATCTCCCGGCGCTTCGGCGAGCCGACGCGGCCCGTCTCACCCGTGGAGTACGGCGGGAAGTTGTAGTTGTGCATGTAGCGCTTGGTCCGCTCGGGATTGAGCGTGTCGATCATCTGCTCCATGCGCAGCATGTTCAGCGTGGTGATGCCCAGGATCTGGGTCTCGCCGCGCTCGAACAGGGCCGAGCCGTGCACCCGCGGCACGACGTGGACCTCGGCGTTGAGCTGCCGGATGTCCTTGGGCCCGCGGCCGTCGATGCGGACGCCCTCGCTGATGACCCGCTCGCGCATGAGCTTCTTGGTCAGCGACCGGAACGCCGCGCCGATCTCCTTCTCGCGGCCCTCGAAGTCGGGCAGCAGCTTCTCGGCCGCGAGCTGCTTGACGCGGTCGATCTCCAGCTCGCGCTCCTGCTTGCCGGCGATCGTCAGCGCCGAGGCCAGCTCGCTCTTCACGGCGGCGGTCACGGCCTCCAGGGCGTCGTCCTGGTAGTCGAGGAAGATCGGATACTCGGCGGTCTCCTTGGCGGCGACCTCGGCCAGCTTGGACTGCGCGTCGCAGAGCACCTTGATGAACGGCTTGGCGGCCTCCAGGCCCTGGGCCACGACCTCCTCGGTCGGGGCGACCGCGCCCTCGGCGACCAGCTTCAGCGTGTCGCGGGTCGACTCGGCCTCGACCATCATGATCGCCACGTCGCCGTCGGCGAGCGTGCGGCCGGCGACGACCATGTCGAACGTGGCGCGCTCAAGCTCGACGTGGGTCGGGAACGCCACCCACTGGCCGTCGATGAGCGCGACCCGCACGCCGCCGATCGGGCCCGAGAACGGCAGCCCGGCGAGCTGCGTGGACATGCTCGCCGCGTTGATCGCGACCACGTCGTACAGGTGGTCGGGGTGCAGAGCCATGATCGTCGCGACGACCTGGATCTCGTTGCGCAGACCCTTGACGAACGACGGGCGCAGCGGCCGGTCGATGAGGCGGCAGGTGAGGATCGCGTCCTCCGACGGCCTGCCCTCCCGGCGGAAGAACGAGCCGGGGATACGGCCCGCCGCGTACATCCGCTCCTCGACGTCGACGGTGAGCGGGAAGAAGTCCAGGTTCTCCTTGGGATGCTTGGACGCGGTGGTCGCGGACAGGATCATGGTCTCGTCGTCCAGGTACGCGACCGCGCTGCCGGCGGCCTGCCGGGCCAGCCGGCCGGTCTCGAACCTGATCGTACGCGTGCCGAAGGGGCCGTTGTCGATAACGGCCTCCGTGCTGTGGACACCCTCCACGGGGGACCTCCTTCTTCGGATCGGTCTCCCGCGTCTCGGTTGCCGGGCTCCCCGTTCAGGTGCAGTGCCGGTCTTCGATCGAAGCGCCCGGTCCGTCCGCACGGCTGTCGCCGTGCCGACCGGGGGCCACTACCGAGGACCGGCCCTCTCACGCCGCGGGATCGCGCTGCGGCTTGCTTGCGGACGCGGGGCACTGTGTCTCGGCTCTTCAGTTGTCTTGCTCAGGCCATTGTGGCCTGGTTATGGAAAAGGAGCGGCGAGGAATCGCCGCTCCTTCCTCACCTTATCGGCGAAGGCCCAGCCGCTCAATCAGGGAGCGGTAGCGGGTGATGTCCTTGGCCTGCAGGTACTTCAGCAGCCGGCGGCGCCGGCCGACCAGCAGGAGCAGACCACGACGGCTGTGGTGGTCGTGCTTGTGGGTCTTCAGGTGCTCGGTCAGGTCGCTGATCCGCCTGCTGAGAAGCGCGATCTGAACCTCCGGGGACCCGGTGTCACCCTCGGTGGTGCCGTACTCGCTGATGATGGTCTTGGTGGTAGCGGCGTCGAGCGACACTGCTTCTCCGTTCTGGTGAGATGGCACGCGCGACACTTCGAGCCCGCGAACGACCGTGCGTGCCTACAGTCGCCGTGACAGACAGCCGGGGTGGAGAACACCACCCGAACATGGCTGACATACAACCCTACCAGGTGCCGGGGGCACTCCGTCGCGGTGCGTCACGACGTGAACGCGCGGGCCCGTGCCGTGTCCTGGTGCATCTGCTCGATCAGCGCCTCGATCGAGTCGAACCTGAGCGTGTCGCGCAGCCGCTCGCCGAAGTCCACCGCCACGTGCGCGCCGTACAGGTCGAGGTCGTCGCGGTCCAGCGCGTACGCCTCGACCGTGCGCTCCACCCCGTCGAAGGTGGGATTGGTCCCGATCGAGATCGCGGCGGGCCAGCGCTCCCCCTCGTACGGCGAGGGGGACTGGAAGCACTCCAGCCACCCGGCGTAGACGCCCTCGGCGGGGATGGCGGTCTGCTGCGGCGACTCGACGTTGGCGGTCGGGAAGCCGAGCGCGCGGCCCCGCTGGTGGCCGCGGACCACCACGCCCTCCACCCGGTGGGGGCGGCCGAGCAGGGCCGCCGCGCCCGCGACGTCACCGATGGAGAGCCGCTCGCGGATCCGGGTGGAGGAGATGGCCTCGCCGTCGCTGACGAGCGGCACCCCCTCGGCCGTGAAGTCGTACTTCTCCCCCAGCGTGCGCAGCGTCTCCAGGTCGCCCGCCGCCTTGTGGCCGAAGCGGAAGTTCTCCCCCACCACGACACCGGCCGCGTGCAGGCGGTCGACCAGGGCGGTCTGCACGAACTCGTCCGGCGTCATGCGGGAGAACTCCAGCGTGAACGGCAGCACGCACACCGCGTCGACGCCGAGCGAGAAGAGCAGGTCGACCCGGCGGGGGGTGGTGGTGAGGCGCGGCGGCTGGTGACCCGGCCGGACGACCTCCTCCGGATGCGGGTCGAAGGTCACGGCCACGGCCGGCAGCCCGAGCTCACCGGCCATGCCGACCGTTCGCGTCACCATGCGCTGGTGACCGAGATGGACACCGTCGAACACGCCGATGGTGACGACGGACCTGCCCCAGTCCTGCGGGACCTCGTCCAGCCCGTGCCAGCTCTGCACCTCGACCTCGCTTCGCATCCATGTGCCCCGCCTCCGGCGAGGCGGCCCGGATCGCCCTCCCGGACGCCCTCGCGCGCAGTAGACAGCCTGCCATGCCCGGGCGGCCGCGCGGGAATCAGCCCCGGTCTCAGGAGACGAAGACCACCAGGGGCCGGGCCGCCCCGTCACGCTCCTCGGCCAGCGCCAGCAGCGCGCCGTCCGGCCCGAACACGCCGACCGGGCCCGGCCCGAGACCCGCCGCGCGCAGCCGCCCGCCGTGCGCGACCAGCCGCGCCTCCTCCTCCGCCACGTCCCGCCGGGGGAAGGCCGCCGCCACCGCGTCGGCCATCGGCATGATCACACACTCGCGGGCCAGGTCCTCGATCGTGCGGGCCGACTCGATGCCGTACGGGCCGACCCGGGTGCGGCGCAGCCGGGTGAGGTGGCCGCCGACGCCGAGCGACGCGCCGAGGTCGCGGGCCAGCGCCCGGATGTAGGTGCCGCTGGAACACGTGACGACCGCGTCCAGGTCCACTGTCTCCGGGGTCCGCCTGATCTCCCCGATCTCGAAGGCGCGCACCGTGACCGGCCGGGCGGCCAGGGCGACCTCCTCCCCCGCCCGGGCCCGCTTGTAGGCCCGCTCCCCGTCCACCTTGATGGCGCTCACCTGCGGCGGCACCTGCATGATCTCGCCGGTGAGCGCGGCGACGCCCGCCCGGATGTCCTCGTCGGTGACATGGCCGGCGGGAGTGGTGGCGGTCACCTCGCCCTCGGCGTCGTCGGTGTTGGTCGAGGCCCCGAGGCGGATCGTCGCCTCGTACACCTTTTCGGTCAGCGCGAGGTGCCCGAGGAGGCGGGTCGCCTTCTCCACGCCGATGACCAGCACGCCGGTCGCCATCGGGTCGAGCGTGCCGGCGTGGCCGACCTTGCGGGTGCCGGCGATGCCGCGCATCTTGCCCACGACGTCGTGGGACGTCCAGTCCGCGGGCTTGTCCACGATGATCAGCCCGCTCGGCGGCGGGGTCCTTCTTGTCACGGCTCGGTCCTGTGCGGGTGAGGAGGGGGCAGGTGAGGAGGGGGCGGGGTGAGAAGGGGGCGCAGGGCGGCCATCGTGTCCGCCACGGCCAGCGCCGAGGAGAACCCCGCGGCCCGCGCGTGCCCGCCGCCGCCGAGGGCGGCACAGGCACGGGCCACGTCGACCACGCCCTTGGACCGCGTCGAGACGTTCCAGCCGCCGGCGTCGTCCTCCTTGAGCACGACCGCGACCTCCGCCTCGTCGACCCGGCGCACGACGTCGATCACGCCCTCCACCTCGTCGTACGGCAGGCCCTGGGCGGCGCGGTCGGCGCGGGTCACGTAGGTCCACACCAGCCCGTGGCCGCCCGCGGCGTCCGGCTCCAGCGTGGCCCGTCCGAGCGCCGCGCCCAGCACCGGCAGGTACGCGTACGGCGACCGGTCCCACAGCTCCCTGGCGAGCTCCTCCGGGCGGAGCCCGGTCTCCAGCAGCCGGCCCGCCATGGCGTGGGCGGCCGGTGTGGTGACGGAGTGCCGGAACGAGCCGGTGTCGGTCACCAGTCCCGCGTACAGGCAGGTGGCGACGGATCGGTCCACCGGCAGCCCGAGCCGGTGGATCAGTTCCTCGGCCACCATCGTGGTGGAGGCGGCCGAAGGATCCACCAGGTGGACCGTCCCGAACCTGGTGTTCGACACGTGGTGGTCGATCACGAGCAGCTCCCCGGCCTTGCCCGCGTGCGGCGCGAGCAGGCCCAGCCGCTCCATCGTGGACGCGTCGAAGGTGATCATCAGCTCCGGCTCGGCGGGGTAGGCCGCGGGCTCCACGAGCAGGTCCTGGCCGGGCAGGAACCGCAGCAGCCGGGGCACCTCGAACATCCGGTCGCCGAAGGACGCCACGACCTTCTTCCCCGACCGCGCCAGCGCCAGCCCGAGGCCCAGCATCGAGCCCAGGGCGTCCCCGTCCGGGGAGACGTGGCAGGCCAGCGCCAGTGTGCCGGCGCCTTGGACGAGGTCGGCCGCCCGCCGCCAGTCCGGCTCGCCGATCGCGGTCTCGGTCGCGGTCACCGGGCGGGGCGTCCCGCGCGGTCGCTGGGCTCCTCCTCGCCCTCCTCGACCGCCTCGTCCGGCTCGGCGTCGAGGTCGTCCTCGAAGCGGTAGGGGTCGGCCTCCCCGGCGAACTCCGCGCTCTCGGCCTGCTTGGCGACCTCTGCGTCCTTGGCCCTGGCCAGCGCGAACAGGTCGTCCATGTGGCGGGCGTTGTCGGGGAGCGGGTCGTGCACGAACGAAAGGGTGGGGGTGTGCCGCAGGCCGGTCTGGCGGCCGACCTCGGAGCGGATGATGCCCTTGGCGCTCTCCAGCGCGGCGGCCGAGTCGGCCCGCTCCGCCTCAGAACCGAAGACCGTGTAGAAGACGGTCGCGTCGCTCAGGTCCGCGGTGACCCGGGTGTCGGTCACCGTGACGAACCCCAGCCGCGGATCCTTGATCCGCCGCTCCAGCATCTCCGCCACCACCTGCTGGATGCGGTCGGCCAGCTTTCTGGCACGCGCTGCGTCCATGCTCACGCTCCCTCGTATCTGTACGGCTGACGCGGGGGCCCGGCCGTCTATTCCTCGTGGTCGTTGAAGAGCCGCCGCCGCGCCGACAGCAGCTCGATCTCGGGGTGGTAGGCGACTACCCGCTCACAGGCGTCCAGCACCTCGTCGCAGTTGGCCGCCGACTCCGACACCACGGCCACGCCGATCTCGGCGCGCCGGTGCAGGTCGAGATGCCCCGCCTCGGCCACGGCGACGGCGGGGAAACGCCGCCGGATCTCGGCGATGATCGGCCGGACCACGGAGCGCTTCTGCTTCAGCGAGCGGACGTCGCCGAGCAGGACGTCAAGAGTAAGTGCACCGATGAACATGTGTGTGTCTCACCACGGTGAAGACGACCGACCGCCGCCCCCGCACACGTGCGGGGGCGGCGGCTCGATGCGTCAGACGCGCGGCTTCTCCTGCATCTCGAACGTCTCGATGACGTCCTCGACCTTGATGTCGTTGTAACCGACACCGATACCGCACTCGAAGCCCTCGCGGACCTCGGTCGCGTCGTCCTTGAAGCGGCGCAGCGACGAGACGGTGAGGTTGTCGGCTACCACGACACCGTCGCGGATGAGCCGTGCCTTGCTGTTGCGGGTGATCACGCCCGTACGGACGATCGAACCGGCGACGTTGCCGATCTTCGGAACCTTGAAGACCTCGCGGACCTCGGCCGTGCCGGTCCTGACCTCTTCGAACTCCGGCTTGAGCATGCCCTTGAGGGCCGCCTCGATCTCCTCGATCGCCTGGTAGATGACCGAGTAGTACCGGATGTCGACGCCCTCGCGCTCGGCGAGGTCGCGCGCCCGGACCTCGGGCCGCACGTTGAAGCCGATGATGACCGCGTTGTCGTCGGCGATCGCGAGGTTGACGTCGTACTCCGTGATGGCACCGACGGCGCGGTGCAGCACGCGGAGCTTGACCTCCTCGCCCACGTCGATCTTGAGCAGCGCGTCCTCCAGGGCCTCGACGGAACCGGAGACGTCACCCTTGATGATGAGCTTGAGCTCGTCGACCTGGCCCTTCTCGAGGTCCTTGAACAGTTCCTCGAGAGTACGCCGGCGGCCGGACCTGGCCATGTCGGCGATGCGCTGCCGGGCCGCCCGCTGCTGGGCGATCTGACGGGCCATCCGGTCGTCGCCGACGACGATGAAGTTGTCGCCCGCGCGCGGGACCGCGGTCAGACCGAGGACCAGGACCGGACGCGAGGGGTCGGCCTCATCGACCGTCTCCCCGTTGTCGTCCAGCATCGCCCGGACGCGGCCGAACGCCTCGCCACAGACGATCGAGTCGCCCACCCGCAGCGTGCCGCGCTGCACGAGCACGGTCGCCACCGGGCCGCGGCCCTTGTCGAGGTGCGCCTCGATGGCCAGGCCCTGGGCGTCCATGTCCGGGTTCGCCCGCAGGTCGAGCTCGGCGTCCGCGGTCAGCAGGATCGCCTCCAGCAGGCCGTCGATGCCGATGCCCTGCTTGGCGGAGATGTCCACGAAGAGCGTGGACCCACCGAACTCCTCGGCCACCAGGCCGTACTCGGTGAGCTGGGCCCGCACCTTGGTCGGGTCCGCGCCCTCCTTGTCGATCTTGTTGACCGCCACCACGATCGGCACGTCCGCCGCCTGGGCGTGGTTCAGCGCCTCGATCGTCTGCGGCTTCACACCGTCGTCGGCCGCGACCACCAGCACCGCGATGTCGGTGGCCTGCGCACCACGGGCACGCATGGCGGTGAACGCCTCGTGACCCGGGGTGTCGATGAAGGTGATCTTCCGCGGCTCGCCCTCGTGGGTGGTCCCCACCTGGTAGGCGCCGATGTGCTGCGTGATGCCGCCGGCCTCGCGGGCCACCACGTTGGTGTGGCGGATCGCGTCGAGCAGCTTCGTCTTACCGTGGTCGACGTGACCCATGACGGTCACGACCGGCGGGCGCGGCGCGAGGTCGCCCTCGTCACCCTCGTCCTCACCGAACTCGATCTTGAAGGACTCGAGGAGCTCGCGGTCCTCCTCCTCCGGGCTGACGACCTGGACGTCGTAGTCCAGCTCGGCACCCAGAAGCTGGAGCGTCTCCTCGCTGACCGACTGGGTCGCGGTCACCATCTCGCCGAGGTGCAGCATGATCTGCACGAGCGAGGCCGGGTTCGCACCGATCCGGTCGGCGAAGTCCGCCAGGGACGCACCCCGCGGCAGGCGGATCGTCTGCCCGCCGCCACGGGTGACCTGCACGCCGCCGATCGCCGGGGCCTGCATGTTGTCGAACTCCTGGCGCCTCTGGCGCTTGGACTTGCGGCCACGGGTCGGACGGCCTCCCGGACGCCCGAACGCGCCCGCCGTGCCACCGCCGCGGCCACGGCCGCCACCACCACCGGGACGACCGGCGAAGCCGCCGCCGCCACCGCCGCCACCGGGGCCACCGCCCGGCCCGCCGGGACGACCGGTCGTGGCACCGGGACGCGGGCCGCCGAAGCCGCCGCCACCCGGACGACCGCCGCCGCCACCCGGACGGCCACCGCCGCCACCGGGACCGGGACGGCCGCCGCCACCACCGGGACGCGGGCCTCCGCCGCCCGGCCCGGCCGGACGGCCCTGGGGCATCATCATCGGGTTCGGACGCGGACCCCCGGGACGCGGACCGCCGGCGCCGGGGCCCGGGCGGGGACCGCCCATGCCCGGACCGGGACGCGGACCCCCGGGGCCGGGACGCGGACCACCCGCGCCCGGAGCGCCGGAACGCGCGGCGGGCGGACGCGGCATGGCGCCGTCGCGGCCGCCGTCACGGCGCGGCTCACGAGGAGCGCCGTCTCCACGGTCGGGACGGTCGCCTCGGTCGGGACGTCCGCCGTCACGGCCGCCGGGCCGCGCGGGGCGCTGCCCCATGCCGCTGGCGGTCGAGGAGAACGGGTTGTTGCCCGGACGCGGGCCGCGCGGGCCCGGCTTGGGCCCACCCGGACGCGGGGCGCCGCCGCTCGGCGCACCGGAACCGGCGGGCGCGCCACCCGGGCGCGGCGCCGGCGCAGGCCTCGGGCCCGGCTTGGGCGCCCCGGCGCCACCCGGCCGCGGACCTGAGGCCGGACCTGATGCCGCGGGACGCGGGGCGTCCGGACGGGGCCCCTGCGGACGAGTCGCCTCGGGGCGCGTCTCGGGGCGCGCCGCCTCCGGCTGGGAAACCGGCGGGTGAGGCATCGGAACCGGACGCGGAGCGGGTCGCGGACCCGGCTTCGGGCCCGGCCTCGCGACCGTGTCGCCGGACTGGGAAACGGGCGCCTGCGGGGCGCCACCGTTGACCTGGCTCTCTGAAGCCGGCCTGGGCGCAGGCTTCGGCTGCGCCGGACGGGCGGGCCTACCCCCGCCCTTGGAGGCGTCACCCTTGAACGCCTCGGTCAGTTTGCGGACGACCGGCGCCTCTATCGTCGAGGACGCCGACCTCACGAACTCGCCCATTTCGGTGAGCTTGGCCATGACGACCTTGCTCTCGACCCCGAACTCCTTGGCGAGCTCGTATACCCGGACCTTCGCCACTGCACTCCCTAACTCGGCCCGGGAGGCTTGCAGTGCCGCCGGACCGTCGCTACCTGAACGTACTCATCGCCGCGTGCTCATCAGGCGCTCATAGCAATCTGACTCCGCCCATCAACTCGGCGTCCTACATGACAATTACGTCGTGCCCTGATTCCCGGAGCCGATACCGGGGACCAGCGGTAACCATTCACCCGGACCGCTCCGGCGTCAACCCCTCCAGGTGATCCCGCAAGAGCGACGTGTCAAGCGGCCCCTGCGCGCGAAACGCGCGAGGGAACGCCCGCCGACGCTCGGCGAGCTCCAGACAGCGCGGGGACGGATGCATCGAGGCACCGCGTCCCGGGAGCCGTCCTCGCACGTCGGGGACGATGACGTCCTCGACCACGACCAGGCGGAGCAACTCGGACTTTACCGTGCGAACCCGGCAGCCCACACACGTTCTCAGCGGGACTGCCCGGCAACCGTATTCCAGCTTACCTCGCCGACGCATCGGCGGGATCAGCAGGGGCCTGCTCGGTGTCCGGCCGGATGTCGATCCGCCAGCCGGTCAGCCGGTTGGCGAGGCGGGCGTTCTGCCCTTCCTTGCCGATGGCCAGGGACAACTGGTAGTCGGGCACGATGACGCGCGCCATGCGGCCATCGGCGTCGACCACCTCGACACGGGAAACACGCGCGGGAGACAGGGCATTCCCGACGAACTCGGCCGGATCCTCGGACCAGTCGATGATGTCGATCTTCTCGCCGTGCAGCTCCGTCATCACGTTGCGCACCCGCGAGCCCATCGGGCCGATGCACGCGCCCTTGGCGTTGACGCCCGGCTTGCGCGACCGTACGGCGATCTTGGTGCGGTGACCCGCCTCCCGGGCGATGGCCGCGATCTCCACCGTGCCGTCGGCGATCTCCGGGACCTCCAGCGCGAAGAGCTTCTTCACCAGGTTGGGGTGGGTGCGCGAAAGGGTGACCGACGGGCCCTTCGGGCCCTTCTTCACCTGGACGACGTAGCAGCGGATGCGCTCGCCGTGCGCGTACTCCTCACCGGGGACCTGCTCGTTGTGCGGGAGGATCGCCTCGATCTTGCCGAGGTCGACCAGCACCACCCGCGGATCCTTGCCCTGCTGGATGACGCCCGCCACCAGCTCGCCCTCGCGGCTCGCGAACTCGCCGAAGTTGATCTCGTCCTCGGCGTCCCTGAGCTGCTGCAGGATCACCTGCTTGGCCGTGGTGGCGGCGATCCGGCTGAAGTTGGACGGGGTGTCGTCGTACTCGCGCACGACGTCGCCGTTCTCGCCCAGCTCGGCCGCCCAGATCACCACGTGGCCCGTGTCGCGGTCCAGCTCGGCGCGCGCCTTCTGCGCCGCGCCCTCGGTCCTGAAGTACGCGATCAGCAGCGCGTCCTCGATCGCCTTGACGACCAGGTCGAAGGAGATGTCCTTCTCCCGCTCCAGGCTGCGCAGGACGCTCATGTCAATGTCCACAAGGCTCCCCCCTAGCCCTCGTCGCCGGTGCCGGCGGCGTCGGCGATGTCCTCGTCGACATCGAGGTCCTCGTCACGTTCGTCATCAAGTTCGTCATCAAGTTCGTCGTCGAGTTCGTCTTCGAGACCGGCGTCGCGCCGGTTGAACTCGACCTGCACACGGCCGCGCACCAGCTCGCCGTAGGCGATGTCGCGCGCGCCGTCCAGCTCCACACCGGACTCGTCCGCGCCGGTAACGCGGCCCTCCACCGAGGTGCCGTCACGCAGCTCCGCCCGCACCAGCCGCCCCTGCGCCCGGCGCCAGTGGCGCGGCTCGGTGAGCGGCCGGTCCACGCCGGGGGAGGTGACCTCCAGGACGTACGCGCTGCCGCCGAGCACGTCCACCTCGTCGAGCCGCTTGGAGACGGACTGGCTCACGTCGGCCACGTCGTCCAGGCTCACGCCGCCGTCCCGGTCCACCACCACGCGCACCAGCCGCCGGCGGCCCGCCGGCGTGACCGTCACGTCCTCCAGGTCGAACCCTTCGGCGGCGACCACCGGGCCGAGCAGTTCGACCAGGCGGCCGCGTCGAGCATCGCTGCCCATGCCGACCTCCCTATGACCGTGTAACTCGCCCGATGTGCCAACAGCCTATCGACACCGGGAGGTGGAAACTGCGCCACACCCGGGCGACGATCCGACACGCACACGATCATCACGGTCACGGGCGGGGACCAGTGGGCGGCGCGCCGTACGATGCTGTCTCGTGGAGGACGGCGGCGGGGCACGGGTGACCAGACGCGCGTTGCTGGGCGTCGCCGCCGCGGCGGGCCTGGCCGCCGCGGGAGGCTGTTCGAGCGGCCCGGGCAAGCCCGCCGCACCACCCCCTCCGGACCCGCAGACCGTGCTGATCGGCGAGCTGATCGCGGACAAGGAGCGGCTGGTGTCGCTGTACGGGCGCGCGGTCGCCGCCCTGCCCGGCCGGGCCGCCGCGCTGGAGCCGTTCCGGCAGCGGCACGCGGCTCACGCGCGGGCGCTGCGCGCGCTGCTGCCCGCCGGGAACGCTCCGACGACGCCGGCCCCGTCGTCCTCCGGATCACCGGTCGCAGCACCGTCCGGATCGCCCTCCGACGGCTCGCCCGAAGTCTCCGTAGAAGCGCTGAGGGACGCCGAACGGACCGCGGCGGCGGCGCGTCCCGCGCAGACCGCCACGGCCTCGCCCGCCCTCGCCCAGCTTCTGGCCAGCATCGGCGCCTGCGAGGCCGTCCATGTCGTCGCCCTGGGGAGACTGCGTGGCTGAACCCGCGACCCCGCCCGTCGTGAGCCCGGCTGTGAGTACGGCCGCGGAGCCCTCCGTCGGTGCCCTCGGCCGGGCCCTGTCCGCCGAGTACGCCGCCGTGTACGCCTACGGAGTCGTCGGCGGGCGGACGAAGGGCGGGCTGCGCGCCCGGGCGACGGCGGCCTTCGACGCCCACCGGGCACGGCGCGACCAGTTGCGCACGCTCATCACCCAGCGCGGCGGCACGCCCACCGAGCCGGGACCCTCCTACGGCCTCCCGTTCGAGGTGCGCACGCCGTCCGACGCGGTGCGCCTGGCGGTGCTCGTGGAGCAGCGGGTCGTCACCGCCTATCTGGAGCTCGCCGCCGACCGCGATCCCGCCCTGCGGCGGCTCGCCGCGCTGGCTGCGCAGGAGAGCGCGACACGCGCGTACGGCTGGCAGCCGGAGATCGGCGCCTTCCCCGGCATGCCCGGCCGCGACGCCGGTCCCACTCAAGCCGGGCCGCCCGGCGGCGAACCGACCGGCGCCACACAAAGCGGCGCCGCAGAGACCGACGCCGAACTCCCCGACGCCACTCCCTCCGGGTCGTGATCGCCCGGTAGGGCCGGGACCCGGCCCTACCGGCTACACGAAGATCACGCGGGAGAGGCGGGGAGGCAGGCGGCGAGGACGCGGTCGACGGCCTGGTCCAGCGGGATCTCCTCCTTGGTCCCGGCGACCCGGTCGCGCAGCTCCACCACACCCTGGGCCAGCCCACGGCCGACGATCAGGACGGTGGGCACGCCCAGCAGCTCGGAGTCCTTGAACTTGACGCCCGGCGACACGCCCTGACGGTCGTCCACCAGCACGCGCAGTCCCCGCGCCTCCAGGCTCTCGGCGAGCTCGCTGGCCACCTCGATCTGGTTCTCCTTGCCGGTGCCCACGATGTGCACGTCGGCGGGGGCCACCTCCCTGGGCCACACCAGGCCCAGCTCGTCGTGCCGCTGCTCGGCCAGCACCGCCACCGCCCGGGACACGCCGACGCCGTACGAGCCCATGGTGATGCGGATGGGCTTGCCGTCCGGCCCGAGCGCGTCGAGGTGGGCCGCGTCGGCGTACTTTCGGCCGAGCTGGAAGATGTGGCCGATCTCGATGCCGCGGTCGATGGACAGCGGGTGCGCGCAGCGGGGGCAGGAGTCGCCCGCGCGCACCTCGGCGGCCTCGATCGTGCCGTCGGGCTGGAAGTCGCGGCCCACGACCACGTGCGCGGCGTGCTTGCCCGGCTCGTTGGCGCCGGTCACCCATGCCGAGCCGGCGACGACGCGGGGGTCGACCAGGTAGGTGATCCCGAGGTCCGCGAGCACCTGCGGGCCGATGTAGCCGCGCACCAGGCCCGGGTGGCGGGCGAAGTCCTCGGCCTCGAAGATCTCCGGCACGCCGGGCGCGAGCGCGGCCTCCAGGCGCTTGAAGTCCACCTCGCGATCGCCGGGGACGCCGACGATCACGGTCCTGACCTCGTCGGAGCCCGGCGTGCGGACCTTGACGACGAGGTTCTTCAGCGTGTCCGCCGCGGTGACGCCCAGGCCGTACCGCTCGTTGACGTACGTCACCAGCGACTCGATCGTCGGCGTGCCGGGCGTGTCGAGGACCTCCATGGCCGGCTGCTCGGCGGTCACCGCGGGCGGCGCGGGCGTGACGACCGCCTCGGCGTTGGCCGCGTACCCGCAGTTGTGGCAGGCCACGAAGGTGTCCTCACCGGTGGCGCAGGGCGCGAGGAACTCCTCTGAGGCCGATCCGCCCATCGCGCCCGACATGGCGAAGCAGATCCGGTAGTCGATGCCGAGGCGGTCGAAGATGCGGATGTATGCGTCGCGGTGCATCTCGTAGGACCGCTTCAGGCCGTCGTCGTCGAGGTCGAAGGAGTAGGAGTCCTTCATCACGAACTCGCGGCCCCGGAGGATGCCGGCCCGGGGACGCGCCTCGTCGCGGTACTTGGTCTGGATCTGGTACAGCGTCACCGGATAGTCCTTGTAGGAGGAGTACTCCCCCTTGACCATGTCGGTGAACATCTCCTCGTGGGTCGGCCCGAGGAGGTAGTCGGCGCCCTTGCGGTCCTTCAGGCGGAACAGCGTGTCGCCATACTCGGTCCAGCGGCCCGTGGGCTCGTAGTAGTCGCGGGGCAGCAGCGCGGGGAACAGCACCTCCTGCGCGCCCATCCGGTCCATCTCCTCGCGGACCACCCGGGCGACGTTCTCCAGCACGATCTTGCCGAGGGGCAGCCAGGAGTAGATGCCGGGCGCGACCCGGCGGACGTAGCCGGCGCGGACGAGCAGCTTGTGGCTCGGCACTTCCGCGTCCGCCGGATCCTCACGCAGGGTGCGCAGGAACAGGGTCGACATACGCAGCAGCACGGCTACTCCTTGCTCGTGAGAGGTCTCCCGCCACGCCTCCTCCGGATCGCCGCGGCCGGAGACCCCGGCGCGGATCTCCTCGCGGACCCCCGGCGGCGGCGTGGGAGACGAAGACGATGTGCTCCAAGGCTATCGACTCGGGACACCCGCCGCCTCCCCTCCACGCGCGCCCCCGCTCAGCCGCCGAGAAGTTCTTCCCAGTGCTGGCGCGACCGCTCCCCGGCGCCCGCCGGGCCGTCCAGCACCGCCGACAGCCGCCACAGGCCCGGCCTGGACCGCAGCCGTTCCATCCCGAACGGGTCGATCGCCCGCAGCACGAAGGTCACCCCCATCACGTCGATCACGGCGGTCGACGCGGTCGCGGGACCGGCCGGGGCGGTCGGCGCGGCCTCGGGACCCGGCTCGCCGATCCGCTCGACCAGCAGCGCCGCCACCTCCGCCGCCTGCGGGCCGTCGCGCCACTCGACCTGCCAGGAGTGGTCGGTGGTCCGCCACCAGGTGAGGTCGCGGCACGCCTCCAGTGTCTCCGCCTCGCCGGACAGCGCGGCCATGACCCGGCCCAGCGCCTCGTAGCGGCGGCCGTCGCCTGGATCGTTCCGCGGCCCCCGGACCGTGGCCGGCGAGGCCCCGGGCTCGTCCTGCCCCCCGCGCAGTCCCCTCATGTCAGGGAGGGTCCCACCGCCCGGCCGTCTCGTCCGCGGGTTTCCCCGTCTTTTAGCCCCAGAGCCCACGGGCATCACTCTGATCGCGGCCGCCGGGTCGCCGCAACCCCACGAATCATCACAACACGGATCACAGTCGGGTGCCTCGGCATGGCGTTCCGGTGACACGGCCGCCGCCGATGATAAAGAATCAAAGACAGAGACGCCGCCGCTGCCGGGAGGCCATGGTGACACTGCGCGTCGCGATCGTCGGGTCGGGCCCGGCCGGGATCTACACGGCCGAGGCACTGGTCAAACAGTCGCACGACCCCGTCGAGGTGGACGTGCTCGAACGCCTGCCGACGCCCTACGGGCTCGTACGGTACGGCGTCGCGCCCGACCACACGTCGATCAAGTCGATCGCCGGATACCTCCGGCGCGTCCTGGAGACGCCCGGGGTGCGCTTCCTCGGCGGTGTGGAACTCGGGGCGGACGTCTCGGCCGACGACCTGCTGTCCTGCTACGACGCCGTCGTCTACTGCACCGGCGCGATGGTCGACAGGCAGCTCGGCATCCCGGGCGAGGACCTGCCGGGCAGCGTCGCCGCGACGGACTTCGTCAACTGGTACTGCGGCCACCCCGACGTCCCGCCGGACACCTTCTCCCTGGACGCCGAGGACGTCGTCGTCATCGGCGTCGGCAACGTCGCCGTGGACGTGGTGCGGATCATGGCCAAGACCGCCGACGAACTGCGTGGCACCGACGTGCCCGAGGAGGTGCTCGACCGGCTGGCCGCTTCGCGGGTCAGGCGCATCCACATGGTCGGCCGGCGCGGCCCGGAGCACGCCAAGTTCACCCTCAAGGAGCTGCGCGAGCTCGGCGAGTTGCTGAACGCCGACGTCCTGACCTTCCCTCACGAAATCGGGACCGCCGACCTGACCGCCCTGTCCCGGCAGGTCAAGGGCAACGTGGACGTGCTGCGGTCGTGGTCGGAGCGCGAGCCGGCCGACCGGCCGCGCCGTCTGGAGGTGCGCTTCTGGCTGCGCCCGGTGGAGATCCTCGGAATCTCCCGGGTCGAGGGCGTACGGCTGGAGCGGACCCGCCTGGAGGACGGGCGGGTCGTCGGGACCGGCGAGTTCGAGACGATCCCGGCGGACATGGTGATGCGCTCGGTCGGCTACCGGAGCGTCGCGCTGCCTGGGGTGCCCTTCGACGCGCGGGCGATGACGGTGCCCAACGTCGCCGGGAAGGTGACCGACCGGCAGTACGTCGCGGGCTGGCTGAAGCGGGGACCGACCGGGGTGATCGGGACCAACAAGTCCGACGCCGCGGAGACCGTGCGCACCCTGCTCGCCGAGGTGACGCCGGGGACCGCCACGGTCCGGCTGGACGACCTGCTCGCCGCGCGCGGCGTGCGCCCGGTGACGTACGAGGACTGGCTCGGGATCGAGGCCGCGGAGGCGGCGCTGGCGGAGAACCTCAAGCGGGGCGAGCGGGTGAAGCTGGTGGGCAGGGACGCCATGCTGGGCGCCTGCGGCCGTCTCGCGCACGGGGGAACGCCCTCCTGAGCGCCCGTCGGGCGGCGCGTGGCCGACGAGGTCAGTTCCAGTACCCCGGCCGGTGGTAGCGGGCGCCGTCGCGCCCGGGCACGAGATCGGGCAGCTGCGATGATGAAGTCGCCCGTGCCGGGACTCTGCGAGGATCGTCCCCATGGAGACGACGCTGACCGGCCTGGACGGGCTGCTCGACGGCTTCGACCGCGTCTACCGCGACCAGCTCGCCCGTTACCCCGCGGGCCAGGAGCCGGCGTGGCAGCCGGTGCACACCGTGTACGTGCCGGCGGACCGGGTCACGGCGGAGGTCGTCCACGAATGGCGGCACGCCGCCGCTGACCTGCTCAACCGGCTGCTGTTCACGCCGGGCGAGCTGGCCGCGCTGTTCGGGCTGGACCTCGAACTGGCCCGGCCGGTGCACGAACGGGTCCGCCGCAAGCTCCACAACGAGCCCATCGAGGACCTGCGGATCGACTTCGAGGACGGGTACGGCGTGCGCGCGCCGGAGGAGGAGGACCGGCACGCCGAGTCCGCCGCCGCGGCGGTCGCCGAGATGCACCGCGCGGGCACGCTGCCGCGCCGGTGGGGGCTGCGGGTGAAGTCGTTCGCCGACGGCGACCCGCACCGCTCGGTCCGTACGCTCGACATCTTCCTCACCGAGGTCGTACGGCGGGCCGGGCGGCTTCCGGACGGGTTCACGGTGACGTTCCCCAAGGTCCTCATGGAGGACTACCTCCGGCAGTTCGCCCGCTGCCTGGAGGCGCTGGAGCGCGCGCTGGCGCTGCCCTCCGGGACGCTGCGCTTCGAGATGCAGGTGGAGGCCCCGCAGACCGTGCTGATCCTGCAGCGGTCGGCCGGCCTGGTGCCGTCGCTCGGCGGGCGGCTCGCGGCCGCGCACTTCGGGGTGTTCGACTACACCGCGGCGGTCGGGCTGCCCCCGGACGAGCAGCGGCTCGACCATCCCGCATGCGATCACGCCAGGCACGTCATGCGGACCGCGCTCGCCGGCACGGGCGTCGAACTGTCGGACGGCTCCCTCGCCGCGGCGCCGGCCTCGGACTCGGCCGCCGACGTGCACGCCCTGCTCCGCAGGCACTCGGCGCTGGTGGCGCACTCGCTGTCCCACGGCTTCCACCAGGGCTGGGACATGCATCCCTCCCATCTCGTCAGCCGCTTCACGACCGTCTACGCGTTCCATCTCGCCTGCTACGAGAAGTACGCCGACCGGGTGCATGCGTGGGAGGAGCGGCGGGCCGCGGCGGGCGGGGTGCTGGACGAGCCCGCCACCGTCCGGACGCTGGCCGCCGCGCTGGCCCGGGCCGACCAGGCCCTCGGCTGACCGCGTCCGTCTTTGCCATATCGGCAACGTTGTTTGGCAGTCCCGCCGATCATGTCGCATCGTGACCGGAGCGATGCGAGAGGAGATTCGGGTGGACGGGACATATGACGTGATCGTGATCGGCGGCGGCGCGGCCGGGCTCAGCGGCGCCCTGGCGCTGGCCCGGGCGAGACGGCCGGTGCTGGTGGTCGACGACGGGCGGCCGCGCAACGCGCCGGCCTCACACGTGCACAACTACCTCGGCAGGGAGGGCACGCCGCCCGGCGAGTTGCTGGCGGCCGGGCGCGCGGAGGTCGAGGCGTACGGCGGTGAGATCACCGACGGCCGCGTGGCGAGGGCGGCGCGGGAGGACGACGGCCGTTTCCTCGTGACGCTCGACGACGGGCGTGCGCTCCGGGCGCGACGGCTGCTGCTCGCGACGGGGCTCGCGGACGAGCTTCCGGACGTGCCCGGTCTGGCCGGACGGTGGGGCCGCGACGTGCTGCACTGCCCGTACTGCCACGGCTGGGAGGTCCGCGACCGGCGGATCGGGGTGCTGGCCACCGGGCCGCACGCCGTCCATCAGGCCTGCCTGTGGCGGCAGTGGACCGATGACGTGGTGTTCCTGAACCATCACGCCGTGCCGCTGACGGAGGAGGACGCCGAGCGGCTCGCGGCGCGCCGGATCGCCGTCGCAGACGGCCCGGTCACGGCGGTGGAGGTGACCGGCGACGCGATCAGCGGGGTGCGCCTGGCCTCGGGGGACGTGATCGCGCTCGACGCGGTCGTCGTCGCGCCGCTGTTCACCGCCCGCGCCGAGGTGGCGCGGTCGCTCGGGCTCACGCCGGTGGAGGTGGAGGCCCGCGGTCAGGTGGTCGGCAGCCGGATCCCCGCGGAGCCGACCGGGGCCACCGCCGTGCCCGGCGTCTGGGTGGCGGGCAACACGGCTGACGTGATGGCACAGGTGATCATGGCCGCCGCGGCGGGCCTGAGCGCCGGCGCGGCGATCAACATGGACCTCGTCGCCGAGGAGACCGCGGCGGAGGTCGACGCCTACCGGCATCAGATGGGCACGATGTTCGAGGAGGCCGCCTGGGAGGAGCGCTACCGGTCCCGGCCGGCCGTCTGGAGCGGCCGCCCGAACCCGCAACTCGTCGCCGAGGCGGCCGATCTGCCCCCGGGGCGGGCCCTCGACGTCGGCAGCGGCGAGGGCGCCGACTCCGTGTGGCTCGCCGAGCGCGGCTGGCGGGTGACCGGGACGGACATCTCGGCCACCGCGCTGAAGCGGGCCGCCGCCCACGCCGCCGACGCCGGTCCCGAGGTCGCGGCCCGCATCGAGTGGCTCCACGCGGACCTGCGCGACCACCCGCTCCCCGAGGGGGCGTACGACCTGGTGTCGGCGCACTACATGCACCTGCCGGGCGAGACCCGGCGGGCGCTGTACGCCCGGCTGGCCGCCGCCGTGGCGCCGGGAGGCACCCTGCTGATCGTCGGGCACCACCCGCTCGACCTGCTGACCGTGCCCCACCGGCCGCACTTCCCGCAGGCGATGTTCACCGCCGAGGAGATCGCGGCCTCGCTCGACCCGGCCGCCTGGGAGGTGACGGCCGCCGAGGCGCGGCCGCGCACGGCGAAGGACCCGGAGGGGCACGAGATCACGATCCGGGACGCCGTCCTGGTGGCGCGCCGCCGCGCCTGACGGCGCCGGGCTTCAGAGCCGGTCCACGAGGCGGCGCCAGTGCCTGACCCGGCTGGGGTCGACGGGCTCCTGCCAGGAGCCCCGCACCGCGCCTCCCACGTGGAAGGCGCGGATGCCGTAGTCGAGCAGCGCCGGGACGTGCGCCTCGCGCAGGCCGCCGCCGGCGAGCACGAGCGAGGCGTCCCCCGCCTCCGCCCGGGTCCGCAGGACGTGCAGGCCGCTGCCGACGCCCTCGGGCGACCCCGACGTGAGAACGGTCGCCAGGTTCGGCAGCAGCCGTACGGCGCGCCACGCGGCCCGCACGTCGGCGGCATGGTCCACCGCGCGGTGGAAGGTCCAGGGCAGCGGCGAGACGGCGTGGATGAGCGCCTGGGTCGCCTCCACGTCCACGGACCCGTCCTCGGAGAGGAATCCGAAGACGAACCCCGCCGCGCCCGCCTCGGTCAGTTCCTTCACGTCGCGGCGCAGCCGGTCGAGCTCCTCCGGGCTCACCGTGAACCCGGCGTCGCGGCGGAGCATGATCATCTGCGGCAGTCCGCACTCGCGGGCGATGGCCGCGACGAGATCCGCCGAGGGGGTGAGCCCGCCTGAGCCCATGTCGGACACGACCTCCAGGCGGTCGGCCCCACCCTCCTCGGCGGCCACGGCGTCACGCAGATCGAGCGCGATCACTTCAAGGAGGGATCCCGTCATGATGTGAACAGTATCGGGTCCCTTTGCGGCGCCTCACGGCATCCGCCCTGTTCAGCACTCGATCAACTCGTTGTGTGCCGTGATGTCAAGAACGCGCAACTGCTGCGTCCCGTGACCCCCGCGCGGGGCCGGCACCAGCGGAACGCGGCGCTCCGGCCGCCGCCGCTGCCCCGGCCGTGCCGGTTCGGCGTGCTCGGAACGGTCCCAGCCGGAGAGCACGGCGCAGGCGTCCCGCTCGAACAGCGCCCCCGAGGCGCGGTGCGGCAGGTCGACGGTGCGGACGTGCCGGAAGCCCGCCCCGCGGTAGTACGCCTGCAGCCGGGCGTTGTCCTTCGCGCAGTCGAGGCGCAGGTACGGCCGGCCCTGGACGGCGGCCCGCAGACCGGCCCAGTCGAGCAGCGTCTCCCCCAGGCCCTGGCCCGAGAAGGACCTGTGCACGGCCAGTTTGTGGACGTACAGCGCGTCGCCGGGCCGGTCCCGCGGCGTCCAGAACTCCGCGTCGGCGTGGCCGTCCACCGCGATCGTGGCGGCGGGCACGCGGGCGGCGCCGTCGACGGTCTCCGCGTCCTCTCCGGCGTCGAGCAGGTACATGACCCCCTCGCCGATCAGCGGGGCGATGCGCTCGGCGGGGAAGCCCGCGGCGGGCCACTGCCGTACGCCGAGACCGTTCAGCCAGCCGGCGGTGCGGGCCAGCAGGACGAGGACCCCCGGAAGGTCGGCGGGGGTGGCGCGACGCAGCGTGAGTTCCGTAACAAGATCCAGGGTGTTCGCAGGCATGCCTGATTCCTTTCGTGCCGAGGGGGATGATCTGATCACTCAGAGTGACGGCGAGACGCCGTACAGCGTCCGTCGCGGGGACGGCGAGGCCTCGCTAGGGCGCGCGGGTGCGGCGAGGCCAGCGGCGGGAGCGCCCCCGGGAGACGGCACAGTGATCGGAACGGCGATCGGAACGGCGATCGGGACGGGAACCGGCACGGTAGTGATCGGCACGGGGATCCGCACGGCGGCCGGACGGGCCGGCGCACAGGAGGTGAGCGCCCCCCGGAGGAGGGCTCGGCCTGGGACGCCCGCTCAGGGGAGCGGGCGCCGGGGCCTCGTCAATGACGTTCCAGCTCGTATCGGATCAGATGTTTGTCCGCGGGCAGCACGGACACGGCGACGCGGACCGGGGTGTCGTCGGCGTCGTAGCCGACCCGGGTGTGGACGACGACCGGGGTGCCGGGCTCCAGCTGGAGCCGCGCCGACTCGTCGGAGGTGGGCATGCGGGCCGAGAGGTCGTCGACCACGCGGGTCTGCAGGTGCCCGAGCTCCTCCAGCACCCTGTTGGCTCCGCGGGTGATGTCCCCCGGCCGGGCGATCTCGGAGCCCCCCACGATCTCCAGGGGGAAGTACGAGTCCAGCGTGTTGAACGGCTGGGCGTCGACGAACCGCAGGCGGCGGCGCACCACGGCCAGGGCGCCGTCGGCGAGGGCGAGGCGGGTCGCCACGTCCTCGGGCGGTTCGACGATCGACACCTCGATCCGCTGGTCGGCCGTACGGCCCTCGGACCGGACGGCGTGGACGAACGCGTCGAACCGCGGCTCTTCCTGGTCGTGCGCGAGGAACTCGTCCTGGGGCCGCATGAGGAGGGGACGGCGCTCGCGTACGAACGTTCCACGCCGGCGCATCCGCAGGATGAGACCCTCGTTCTCCAGCTCACCCAGCGCCAGCCGTACGGTGTTGCGGCTGACCCCGTGCGCCTCCATGAGGTCGGTCTCGGTCGGGATCTGGTCCCCCGGCGCGAGTTCGCCCGCGTAGATGGCTCTGCGCACCTCGGCGGCCACCTGCTGATAGAGCGACGATCGTGCCATCTTTCCTCAATCCACCCTTTTGTTCCAACAAATCTAGAGGATCTCGGTCTACCGGGAAACAACCCCTTGACCGGAGCCCTCCGGGCCGCGCATTATCCAAACGTTGGTACAAATCCATCCAATGGAGGTGGGGCAAGTGCTAGCGGTCCGTGCGGGCACGCCGTACTTGCCTTGGCGGGACCCCTGCGAGGCGACGCGGATGCTGCGCTACGCCTTGCACCGGCAGGGGTTCACCCACACCTACCAGAGCAACGGGAACGGCATGTCCGTGCTGTCGGTATCCACCGACCTGACGGTCTGGTGCAGGAACGGGTCGTTTGTGTGGCATGAGGATGACTTCCTCATCACGCACCCCTCCGACGACCCCGACGGCGCGACACGCCTGATCATGCGGCACCACCGCACGCCGGAGCGGCCGGACGACGACGGCCTCTCCCCAGAGACTCCGTGCGAATGAACGAGGTCTCGACCCCAACCCTCGCCGGGGTCGAGGCCTCGCGCCGGGGCGGAGCGCGGGCGGGCGGGGGCCCCCCCCCCCCCCCCGGGGGGGGGGGCCCGCGCGCGGGGGCGCCGCGCGCCGGGGGGGGCCCCCCCCCCCCGCCCGCCCCCGCCACCGTTAACCCGCGCCGTTGACCCGCGCCGCCGGACTCGACTCCGTCGCCACGCGGCACCAGCCGGGAACCGACCGGTCGGTACGCTTCTCTCATGACTCTGTTCTCGGTGGAAGGCAAGACGGTCGTCGTGACGGGCGGCTCCCGGGGAATCGGCAAGATGATCGCGCGCGGATTCCTCGACGCGGGCGCCACCGTCTACATCTCCTCCCGCAAGCGGGACGAGCTGGAGGCCACGGCCGCGGAGCTGGGCTGCCCGGCGGTCCGGGCCGACCTGTCGACCCCCGAGGGCGTCGAGACGCTGGCGCAGGCGGTGGAGGAGCGGGAGAGCCGGCTCGACGTGCTCGTCAACAACGCCGGGGCGAGCTGGGGCGCGCCCCTGGAGGAGTATCCCGAGCACGCCTTCGACAAGCTCTGGGACATCAACGTCAAGGGCGTCTTCTTCCTCACCCGCCGGTTCCTGCCGCTGCTGCGCGCCGCCGCCTCGCCCGACGACCCTGCCCGCGTGATCAACATCGGGTCGGTCGACGGGCTGCGGGTGCCGTTCATGGAGAACTACGCCTACTCGGCCGCGAAGGCGGGCGTCCACATGCTGACCCGGCACCTGGCGCATCGGCTGGCCAAGGAGTCGATCACCGTCAACGCGATCGCCCCCGGGCCGTTCGAGTCGAAGATGATGGCCTTCGCGCTCGACGACCCCGAGATGCGCGGCGCGATCGAGAGCGGCGTGCCGCTGGGGCGGATCGGCCGGCCCGACGACATGGCGGGCGCGGCCGTCTTCCTCGCCTCACGGGCCGGCTCGTACCTCACCGGGGCCGTCATCCCGGTGGACGGGGGCATATCGACGCACGGCTGAACCACGGGCCCGTTCTGGCTGAACCACGGGCCCTGGCCGCGGGGTCAGCCCGCCTTGAGCGCCTCGGCGAGGGCCTCGGCGAACAGGTCCGGCGCGGCCAGCTCGTCCCGCAGGAACAGGTACGGCTCGGTGAGCTCGACCTCCATCAGCACCGGCTCGCCGTCCGGCATCCTGACCAGGTCCACCCGGGCGTACAGCAGGTCCGGCGGGACGGCGGCCAGCACCCGCTCGGCCAGCGCGAACTGGTCGTCGTCGGGGTCGCGCAGGGTGGCGCGGTTCTCCGCCGTGGCCTCGACGCCGCTGAGCATGGGATGCCGCCGTACGGCGTGGCTGAACCGGCCGCCGAAGTACAGCAGCGACAGCTCCCCCTCCAGTTCCACGGACGGGAGGTACGGCTGGACCATGACCGTGCGGCCCTCGTCGAGCAGCCGGGCCACGTGCGCTGCGGCGGCGTCCCGATCAGCCGTGCGGGTCGTGTCGCGGGCCCCCGCCGAGACGGCCGGCTTGACGACGTACTCGTCCCACTCGGGCAGTCCGGCGCCCGGCTCGGGCCAGAAGGTGGGCACGGTCGGCACGCCGAGCGCGCGCAGGTAGGTCTTGTCGGTGTTCCATTCGAGCACCGCCGCCGGGTTGAACAGCCGCGTGACCCGCTCCACCCGATGGGCCCAGGCGACGAACTCGTCCCGCCGCTCGATGTAGTCCCAGGCGGAGCGGACGACCACCGCGTCGAACTCCGACCAGTCGGCCCGGGGGTCGCGCCAGTTCACCGGCGCCCCCTCGATGCCGGCCCCCAACCAGGCGGCGAGGGCGGTCTCCCGCTCGTCGTCGTGGCGGCTCACCGTATCGTCGGCGGTGACGTAGGCGACCTTCATGAAGCTCCCATCAGCGATGCGTCGGCGCCCATGCTACGGCGCGTGTCACACCGCCGGGCCGCCGCCCGCCCTCCCCCGCCGCTTGCTCGGGCGCCCTCAGCCGAGGCCGGCGAGGACCTCGGCCGCCGCCTGGCCGCAGACCCTGGCGGCGCCGTGCGTGGCGATGTGGACCGCCCCCAGGTCCGTACGGCCAGGCAGCCCCATCTCGACCACGACGCCGTCGGGCCGGGCGGCCAGCAGGCGCTCCAGCAGGTCCGTCTGCCAGGGATGCCGGTGGGCGTCCCGGACCACGACGACGAGAGGCCGCTCGGCCGCCTGGCGCAGGATCGCGGCGGCGACGCCGTCGCCCGGCTCGCGCGCCCCCCGCCCGTCCTCCGCGCGCACGTCCTCCTCGCGCAGGCGGGTGACCGTGGTGCCCGGCAGCAGCTTGCCCAGCGGCTCCCCGGCGCCCCACGGCATGCCCTTGTCGATCGCGAGGTTGGTCTCCGGCGCGAGCTCCACCACGTGGGGCGCCGCGGCCAGCGGCAGCGTCCCGGCCGGCCCGCGCAGGGTGACCCGCAGCGCCCGGCGGGCGGCGGCCAGCCCGATCTCGCCGGGCACGGCGTCCCCCGGCTCCGCCCCGGCCCGCCAGGCGGCCAGGGCGCGCACCCGGGCCGCCGCGTCGGCGAGCCGCTCCTCCGTCAGCGATCCCTCCGTCACGGCGTCGGCGATCGCGTCGCGGATGCGCGCGTGGGTCGCCTCGTCGGCGTTCTCCCCGCCCACGCAGACGGCGTCGGCCCCGGCCGCCACGGCCATCGCGCTCGCGCCGCCCAGGCCGTACCGGCCGGAGACGGCGGCCATCTCGATGCCGTCGGTGACGATCAGGCCCTCGAAGCCCAGCTCCCGCCTGAGCAGGCCGGTGAGGACGCGGGGGCTCAGGGTGGCCGGCCGCTCCTCGTCGTAGGCCGTCACGAGCAGGTGACCGGTCATGATGGAGCGCACCCCCTCCCGGATCGCCACCCGGAACGGCAACAGCTCGACCTCGGCCAGCTCCTCACGCGAGGCGGTCACCCGCGGGATCCCGTGGTGGGAGTCCACGGACGTGTCGCCGTGCCCGGGGAAGTGCTTGGCGCAGGCGGCGACGCCGGTGGACTGCAGGCCGCGGATCCAGGCGGCCGTGTGCCGCGCGACGAGCCCAGGGGCGGCGCCGAACGCGCGCAGGCCGATGACCGGGTTGTCCGGGTTGGAGTTGACGTCCGCGGCCGGGGCGAAGTCGATGGTGATCCCGGCCTGACGCAGGTCGTGCCCGATGTCCCGGGCCACCTGCTCGGTCAGCTCCACGTCGTCCACGACGCCGAGGGCGTAGTTGCCGGGCCGTGAGCTGCCCGTGCGGGCCTCCAGCCGCGTCACCTCCCCCGCCTCCTCGTCGATGCCGATCACGACGTCGGGGTTCTCCGCGCGCAGCGACGAGGTCAGGGCGGCGAGCTGGGCCGGGGTGTCCACGTTCCGCGAGAACAGCACGACGCCGGCGAGGCCGCCCGCGAGCCGCCGCCGCACCCAGTCGGGGGCGGTGGTCCCGGCGAAGCCGGGCAGGAGGACCGTGTCGGCCAGACGGAGCAGGTCAGGGCTTCGCTTCATGCTGCGTCCACAGGGCATCGCTCAGGCATGCCCCGCAATCTAATAGGAAACTTTCCTATTTGCCAGCCCCGGGACGTGCCCGGCGGCTCAGAGATCGGTGCGGTGCAGCCGGTTCTCCCTCACCTCGAAGCCCGCGATCGTGGTCAGCGGGGCGCCGGGCCGGTTTACGAAGTCGACCGCCCGGTAGTCGGCCCGGAAACCGGTCATGTCCGCCGTGCAGGACACGTACCCGTGCCGGCTGTCGAAGAAGGCGATGTGGGGGTTGATGTCGAGGATCTTGCTCGCGTCCGTGATGCCCGGCATGCTCGTCACCGAGGGGCCGACGAACTCGGCGCCGAGCGCGCGGGAGGCCGGGTCCGCCCAGTCCACGCGCACGTCGCAGGCGTACGCGCTGTGCACGTCGCCGCTCAGCACGACCAGCCCGTCCGGGGCGGCGGCGAGCACGCGGGCGCGGGAGTCGGGGTAGCCGTCCCACGCGTCGGCGCTGACGGGTTCGAGCGGGAACCTGCGCTGGGAGAAGAACACCGCCTGCGCCAGCACCTTCCAGCGGGCCGTCGAGCCGCGCAGCCGTTCCAGCAGCCACTTCTCCTGCTCGGGGCCGAGCATGTCGCGTCCCTGGCGGTACTGCCGGGTGTCGGCGAGCAGGAAGTCGGCCACCCGCCCGTACGGCCGCCAGCGGTGGTTCTGCAGGCTCGCGCCGGACGGGCGCACCCGCAGCGGCTGGTGCTCGTAGTACGCCTTGAAGGCGGCGGCCCGGCGCTTGAGGAAGGCGGCGGAGGCGCTTCCGTCACCCGGCAGCGCGCCCGCCCAGTTGTCCCGGACCTCGTGGTCGTCGGGGATCGCGAGCCACGGCGCGGCGGCGTGCGCGGCCTGCAGGTCGGGGTCCAGCTTGTAGCGGGCGTAGCGGTTGCGGTACCCGGCGAGCGTGGTGCACTCGGCCGCCGACTCCAGCGGGCGCACCCAGCGGCCGGGCCCGGGGTTCTTCGGCTTGCCGTACTCGTAGATGTAGTCGCCGAGGTGGAGGACCAGATCGGGCCGTTCGGCGGCGAGATGGCGCAGCGCGGTGAAGTGACCGTGCTCGTAACGCTGGCAGGAGACGAAGCAGAAGCGGACGGGGCCGGTCGAACCCGCGGCGGGGGCGGTCCTGGTGCGGCCCACGCGGCTCACGTGGCCCTCGGCGGAGAACCGGTAGAAGTAGTCGGCCCCGGGCCGCAGCCCGGCCACCCGCACGTGCACGCTGTGCGCCCAGTCGGGCTGCGCGGGCGTGGTGCCGGACTGCACGATCTTCCGGAACGCCTCGTCCTCGGCGATCTCCCACCGCACGGTCACCGCCTTGTCCGGCATGCCGCCGGGCCGCGCCGGATGCAGCGGCTCGGGAGCCAGCCGGGTCCAGAGGATCAGTCCGTCGGATAAGGGCTCGCCCGACGCCACCCCCAAGGTGAACGGATACTGCAATTTCGCCATGTGCCCGATCCTGCCGTACCGGCGGCGGTCATGCCGGGAGGTCACGTACGGCGAGAGTTGCGAACAAGCCCTTGCTCGACGGCCATAATGGGAGCCGTGAACCAGCGTAAGGACTCCGGCGGCACGGCCGTGCCGGTCAGGGCGAGGCGCGGCGTGGCCGGGCCGGCGTCGGAACGACGCGAGCACCTCGTGAGACTCGCCGCCGAGTTGTTCGCACGCAAGGGCTTCCAGGCCACCACGGTACGGGAGATCGCGCTGGAGGCGGGCATCCTCTCCGGCAGCCTCTACCACCACTTCGACTCCAAGGAGACGATCGTCGACGAGGTGCTGCGCACCTTCCTGGACGATCTGATCACCCGTTACCGGGCCGTGCTGGAACGCCGCGGCGATCCCCACTCGGTCCTGGCGGAGATGGTCCGCATCGGCTTCGGCACCCTGGAGCCGCACCGGGCGGCCATCACCGTCATGCAGAACGACTGGAACTACCTGCGCTCGCTGCCCGGCGACCGGTTCGACTACCTGCTGCGCGCCGAGGACGAGGTGGAGCGCATGTGGGTGGAGCAGATCAGGGCCGGTCAGGCCGCCGGCCAGTTCCGCGACGACGTCGACCCCAAGCTGACCTACCGGATGATCCGCGACACCATCTGGGTGACCGTGCGCTGGTTCCGCCCCGGCGGCAGGCTCGACACCGACCACCTCGCCGACCACTTCGTCAAGCTCCTGTTCGACGGTCTTGCGACCGGCGAGCGGGCGAGCCGGCCGTCATGACACTGCACAAGGCGGTACGCCTCGCGCTGACGGAGGCCGCCGACCCCGCGCGCGCCCTGTCCATGCGGGCGTACATGAAGTCGGAGATGCCGTTCCTCGGGGTCACGGCCGTGCCGCGGCGGGCCCTGCTGCGCCGGCTCTTCACCGAGCACCGGCTCGACAGCGCGCCCGAGTGGCGCAGGGCGGTGCTGGCGTTGTGGCGCGACGCCGAGTACCGCGAGGAGCGCTACGCCGCGATCGAACTGTCCGCGCACCGGTTCTACCGGTCCTGGCAGACGCTGTACACGATCCCGATGTACGAGGAGATGATCGTCACCGGGGCCTGGTGGGACTTCGTCGACGACATCGCCATCCACCGGATCGGCACGCTGCTGCGGTTGTACCCGGAGAGCATGCGCCGCCTGGTGCTGGAGTGGGCGCACGACGCCGACCTGTGGAAACGGCGCGCCGCCATCCTGTGCCAGAACTCCTTCAAGGACGGCACCGACGTCCACCTGCTCTACGCATGCATCGAGCCGAGCCTGTCGGACACCGACTTCTTCGCCCGCAAGGCCATCGGCTGGGCGCTGCGCGAGTACGCGAGGACCAACCCGCAGGAGGTGCTCCGCTACGTGAAGCACCGTGGCCTCAGCGGGCTGAGCCGCCGCGAGGCGCTGCGGAACCTCCCCGGCGCGTAGGCCGCCGGGGGGCCGCTCAGGCCGGACGGAAGGAGTCGCGCGCATCCGGGGCCGCGTGCTTGATCATGAGGTGCCGGGTGACCGAATACTCCAGCACGGCCTCCTGACTCATGTCCTTGCCGAACCCGCTGCCCTTGACGCCGCCGTGCGGGGCCTCCGAGGCGATGGGCAGGTGGTCGTTCACCCACGTCACGCCCACGTCCAGGCGGTGGGAGACGCGCAGCGCGCGGGCCACGTCCGTGGACCACACCGACGACGCCAGCCCGTACGGCGTGGCGTTGGCGAGCCGCACCGCCTCGTCCTCGCCGTCGAAAGGCATCGCCACCAGCACCGGGCCGAAGACCTCGCTCCGCACGATCTCGCTCTCCGGGTCGGCGTCGGCGATCAGCGTGGGCGTGTAGTGGAAACCGGGGCCGTCGATCGGGCCGCCTCCGTGGACGACGCGGCCTGACGCCCTGGTCACGAAGCCGTGGACCCGCTCGCGGTGCTCGGCGCTGATCAGCGGGCCGATGTCGGCGTCGGCCGCCCAGGGGTCGCCCGGCCGGACGCGGGCGACGGTCTCCCGCAGCGCCTCGACCGCCTCGGCGTACCGCGACCTCTCGACGTACACCCTGGTCGCGGCCGTGCAGTCCTGGCCGGTGTTGTAGGTGGCGCCCATGACGACCCCGGCCGCCATGTCCTCCAGCGAGGCGTCGCCGAACACCAGCGCGGGCGCCTTGCCGCCCAGCTCCAGATGGACCCGCTTGAGGCCGTCCACCGCTCCGCGCATGACCTCGCGGCCGGTCGCGGTGGACCCGGTGACGCTGACCATGTCCACGCCGGGATCGGTCACCAGGGCCCGCCCCACCTCGGCGCCGCCGGTCACCACCCGCACGAGGCCCTCCGGGGCCCCGGCCTCGGTGAACAGCTCGGCGAGCCGCAGCGTGGCGCGGGGCGTCCGGGGCGCCGGTTTGATCACGACGGCGTTCCCCGCGGCGACGGCCGGGCCGATCTTCCAGACCGCCATGATGAACGGGAAGTTCCACGGCGCGATCGCGCCCACCACCCCGATCGGCCGTTTGATCAGCACGGACGTGTATCCCGCGCTGAACACGCCCGCGCCCGTGCCGTCGAGGGACCTGGCCGCGCCGGCGAAGAACCGGAGGTTGTCGACGGCGAACGGCAGCTCGCCGTCCCGGAACACGGCGGCGGGCTTGCCGGTCTCCTCGACCTCCAGCCGGGTCAGCTCCCCGGCGTCCCGCTCGACGAGGTCCGCGAGTCGCAGCAGCACCAGCGCACGCTCACCCGGCGTCGTCTCGCGCCACTGTTCGAAGGCCTCCCGGGCCGCGCGTACGGCCCGTGTCACGCCGTCGAGCGGGGTGTCGGGCACGTCCTCGATGACCTGGCCGTCGGCGGGATTGATCAATTTCGTCATGAGGTCCTCCTCAACTGTCGAAGCCGATGCCGAGGTGGTCGAGCACCCGCAGCCAGGGGCCCCGGCGGCCCTCGTTGTCGTCGGCGCGGGCCAGTGCGCGGCGGGTGAGCTCCACCACCGGCCAGCGCAGCGGCTCCGGCGGGAACGGCACCGGGTGGCGGCGGACCATGCGCGGCCTCGTCCGCGCGGTGGACCGCCCGGCCAGCAGGTCGAGGCCGACCAGCGCGCCGAACCTGGACGCGCCGACGCCGAGGCCGGTGTATCCGAGGGCGTAGGCCAGCCGCCCGCCCATGGCCGTGCCGAAGAACGGGGTGAACCGGCTGGTCGAGTCGATCACGCCGCCCCACCTGTGCGTGAAGCGCAGGCCGCGCAGCTGCGGGAACGTCGCGAAGAAGTGCCGCGCGAGCCGCTCGTGCGAGGCGTCGCGCTGCTCCGATCCCCCGCCGCCGAAGTTGTAGATCGCGTCGTACCCGCCCCACAGGACGCGGTCGTCCCGGGTGAGTCGGTAGTAGTGGAACTGGTTGCCCGCGTCGGTCAGGCCTTGACCCTCCGGCCACCGGATCGACGCCCGCTGCTCGGCCGACAGCGGCTCGGTGACGAGCACGTAGTCCCAGACGGGCAGCATGAACAGGCCCAGCCTGCGCAGGGGTGAGGGGAAGGCGTTGGTGGCCAGCAGCACCTGCCCGGCGTGCACCACCGCCCGGCCTCCCGTCCTGGCCTCCACGCCGGTCCGCGTCCGGGTCAGCGCGGTGACCTCGGTGCCCTCGTGGACACGGACGCCGAGCCGGGCCGCGACGCGGGCCAGTCCCCACGCGAGGCCGGCGGGGTCGAGGAGGCCGCCCGTGCCGCGCAGGCGGAGCCCCGCGAGGTAGGTGGGCGAGTCGACGTCCGCGCGCATCTCGTCACGGCCGAGGAACACCGCGTCCTCGCCGTGCTCGCGGTGCAGCTTCTCGGCCCGCCTCAGCTCCTCCACCTGGTGGGGCGCGACCGCGACCGTGGTCTTGCCGACCAGGCGGAGGTCGGCGTCGATGCCGTGGTCGTCGACGAAGCGGGCGATGGCCGCGAGGTTCGCCCGGCCGAGCGCGAGCAGCGCCGCGTTCTCCGCCGGCCACAGCCGCGCCCCGTGGCCGATGCCGTGGGTCAGGGAGTCGGCGACGAACCCGCCGTTGCGGCCGCTCGCGCCGTACGCGACGGAGCGGGCCTCCACGAGGACGACGTCGCAGGCGGGGTTCTCCTGCTTGGCCAGCACGGCTGCCCACAGGCCGGTGAATCCGCCGCCGACGACCAGCAGGTCCGCCGTCGTACGGCCGTGCAGCGGCTCGTAGGGGCCGGGCGCCCCGGGCCGGTCGGTCCAGAAGACCCGGGGAGCGGCGTCCTCGATCACGCGGCGTCCTCGATGTCGATGGTCCCACCGCTCACCGGACGGCTCACTTCGCCGCGACGTTCTCGATGACGTCCGCGGCCACCCGCAGGCCGTCCCGGCGGCGGATCTCCTCGCCTGCCGCGGCGAGCCGGTCCCGCAGGGCCTGGTCGCCCAGCAGTTCGCCGATGGCCCCGATCAGTTCGTCGTCGGTGAAGCGGTAGGTGTCCAGGCGGACGCCGTACCCGGTCTCGTGCACGCGCTGGGCGTTGTCGTACTGGTCCCAGAACAGCGGCATCACGATCATGGGCTTGCCGAAGTGGAACGCCTCGGTCGTCGTGTTGTTGCCGCCATGCGTGATCACCAGGTCGACCAGCGGGATGATCTTCGTCTGCGGGACGAACTCGGCCCCCCACATGTTGGGAGCCAGCTCGATCTCCTCGTGCAGCGGGCCCTTGGAGACGATGTACCGGTGCGGCGTGCGGGCCAGCACCGAGATCACGCGGCGCATCAGCTCGACGTCGGCCGAGCCGAGCGACCCCAGCGAGAAGTAGATCAGCGAGCCCTCGCCCGGGATGTCCGGGAGTGTGAAGTCATCGTCGGTCTCCCGCACCGACGAGTCCAGCCGGGTCCAGGATCCGCCCAGCGGCCGGTCGGCCACGTAGTCCGCGATCTCGGGGTACACGTACAGGTTCGCGTCGCCCTCGTGGATGAACTCCAGGTCCGGCAGCGGCGGGGCGCCCTGCGCGACCACCCACTCGTTGAACGACTCCCACACCTCACGGTGGGTCCGGTCGTACTCGGCCCGGAACTCCGCCCAGCCCGTCCCGTCGGCGGGCAGGCCCGAGAAGGGCGGGGCCACGCCGGGGCCCTTCACCTCCAGCGGGTTGCACGACACGATCCGTACGAACGGGACGCCCGCCGTCACCAGGGCGGGGAAGGCCACCACGTTGTCCTCGACGATCACGTCCGGCCGCACCCGCTCGATGATGGCCTTGAGCTGCGGCTCGCAGTATCTGGCGCCGTCGACGAGCGCGTCCCAGATCGGCTTGGTCACGGTCTCCAGCTGCTCGGCCGTGCTCTTGCGGTACTCGGGCGCCGTGTCGCGGATGAAGTCCTTCCAGAACTGGCCCGGATCCTGCTCCTCCTCCGCGGGCGGTGCCAGGTCGACGAGGTCCTCCTCGAAGCCCAGCGCCTCCAGCTTGCCCTTCCACGACGCCTCGGCGGCGAACACCACGCGGTGGCCACGGCGGCGCAGGACGTCGCCGATCCCGACGCAGTTGTTCGTCGGCCCGTAGGCGCTCTCCGGCATGAACAGGATCGTCAAGGGCGTGGCCGTCATTCGAGGCTCCTCTGCAGCTAGTTGAATCGAGATTCAAATACCGACTCACTACACCCGTCAAGGGTTGGAGCGGTATCGTGGCGCCCGATTGAATGTGGATGCAATGGCAGGGGTGGGATGGCACAGCGCAAGAGCAAAGCGGACCGGCGTCTCGACCTCATCGACGCGGCCCACCGGGCGATGATCCAGCACGGTGCCGAGGGGGTCCACCTCAACCAGATCGCCGAGGAGGCGGGGCTCACCTCCGGCGCGGTGCTCTACCACTACCCCGACCTGCGCGAGCTGCTGATCGAGGCCCATCACGCCGGCATGGAGCGCTTCTACGAGCGGCGGATGAAGAAGATCGGCGGCGTCTCCGACCCGGCCGAGAAGCTCATCATCACGATCCGCTCCGGCCTGCCCGACGGCCCGGACGACGCGGGTGTGCGCCTGCTGTGCGAGCTCGGCGGCGCCGCCGGCCGCAACCGTGTCTACGCGACGCTGCTGACCACCCTGTTCGACCGGCAGGTGTCGATGTACCAGACGGTCCTGGAGACGGGCGCCGCCCACGGCGTCTTCACGCTGGCGCACGACTCCGAGACCATCGCCCGCAACCTCGTCGCCCTGGAGGACGCGTACGGCTACCGCGTCATCGCCCGGCACCACTCGATCGACCCGGACAGGGCCGTCGAGCTGATCCTCGACTACGCCCGCCTGGCCACGGGCAACCCGCTCAGGCCCGCCGACGGCCCCTGACCCCGGCGGCCTCACGGGGTCAGGGGGACGAGCGCGCCGTCGTCGGCGTCCCACGAGAGGGCGACCTCGGCGCCGGCCTCCACCCTGGCCCGCCCCTGCGTGGCCGCGAGCACGGTGCGGTCGTGGCCCGCCACGCTCAACGCCACATGGGAGACGCCTCCGTAGAAGCTGACGTCGACGACCCTGCCCCGCAGCGCGCCCCGGCCGTCCGTGACCGGGCCGAGGCGGATCCGTTCCGGCCGTACGGCGAGCATCGCCGTCCCGCCCTCCACAGGCCCCGCGGGCGCGGGCAGCACGCCCAGCCCGTCCACGTCCAGCCCCTTGCCGGTCGCCCTGCCGGTGAACAGGTTGCTCGCCCCGATGAAGCCGGCCACGAACGGCGTGCGCGGCCGTTCGTAGAGGTCCACGGGGGTGTCCACCTGCTCGACCCGGCCGCCGTTCAGCACCGCGATCCGGTCGGCGAGCGACATGGCCTCCTCCTGGTCGTGGGTGACCACGACGAACGTGATGCCGACCTCGTGCTGCAGCCGCTTGAGTTCGAGCTGCATCTCCGACCTGACCTTCTTGTCCAGCGCGCTCAGCGGCTCGTCGAGCAGCAGCAGCCGGGGACGCTTGACGACGGCCCTGGCCAGGGCGACCCTCTGGCGCTGCCCGCCCGACAGCTCGTGCGGCCTGCGCCGGGCCTGCGCGGCCAGGCCGACGGTCTCCAGCACCGCGGCGACCCGCTCCCGGATCTCCGCACGGGGCAGCCGCTCCCGCTCCAGGCCGTACGCCACGTTCTTCTCCACGCTCATGTGCGGAAACAGGGCGTACGACTGGAACATGAGGTTGACCGGGCGGCGGTGCGCGGGAATCGCGAGCAGGTCGGCCCCGTCGAGGCGCACCGAGCCGATGTCGGGCTGTTCGAACCCGGCGAGGATCCGCAGCAGGGTGGTCTTGCCGCAGCCGGAGGGCCCCAGCAGGGCGAAGAACTCGCCCTGCCGGATGTCGAGGCTGACCGAGTCGAGCGCGGTCACCTCGCCGAACCGGCGGCTCACGCCGTCGATGGAGATGAGAGTCATTTCAGTGCCTCGGTCAGCCTGGTCAGGCGCTGCGCGACGATCACGACGGTGAAGCTCACCGCGAGCAGCAGCGTCGCCAGCGCGTTGATCTCGGGGGTCACGCCGAACCTCACCATGGAGTAGATGACGATCGGCAGCGTCGGCTCCGACGGAGCCGCGGTGAAGAACGCGATCACGAACTCGTCCAGCGAGAGCGTGAAGGCGAGCAGCGCGCCCGCGACGATGCCCGGGGCGAGCGTGGGCAGCGTGATCCTCACGAACGTCGTCAGCGGGGCCGCGCCGAGGTCTCGGGACGCCTCCTCCAGCGACGTGTCCATTCCGCCGAGCCTGGCCCGGACGACGGCCGCGACGAAGGCCATGCCGAAGACGGTGTGCGCGATCAGCACGGAGTGCAGCCCGAGCGTCAGCTTGATCGCGGAGTAGAACGCCAGGAGTCCGATCGCGATGACGAGGTCGGGCAGGATCGCGGGCAGCGTCGAGAGGGCGTCGAGCAGCCGCGAGCGGGTGTGGCGGGCCAGCCCGACGGCGAGGAGCGTGCCGAGCACCGTGGACAGCGCCGTCGACCCGAGGGCGACGATCAGCGTGTTGACCAGCCCGGTGCGGATCGAGGCGTTGCCCGCCAGCCTGCCGTACCAGTCGAGGGACAGGCCTCCCCACGTGTAGGGCGACCTGTTCCGGTTGAACGACATCATGACGAGCACGACGATCGGCGCGTACAGGAAGAGATAGGTCAGCCAGAAGGGCAGCCGGAGCCAGCCGTGTTTACGCACCCCGCCCCGCCCTCCGCGCGGCCCACGCCTGGGCGAACAGCAGCAGCACGAGCACGGCGACGACGGCCAGCGCGAGCACCGACCCGAACGGCCAGTCGCGGGCCTTGAGGAACTGGTCGCGGATGAGGTTGCCGACCATGATCCGGCGCCCGCCGCCGAGCAGCTCCGGGATCACGAAGTTGCCCAGGCTCGGCACGAACACGAACACGCATCCGGTCAGCACGCCGGGCAGCGACAGCGGGAGCGTGACCGACCAGAACGTCCTGGCCGGCCGGGCCCCGAGGTTCGCCGAGGCCTCCCGCAGCTCCGGGTCCAGCCGCTCCACGGCCGAATACAGCGGGAGGATCATCAGCGGAAGGTAGGCGTAGAGCAGCCCGGCGACGATGGCGCCGTCCGTGTAGAGCAGTTCCACCGGTCCCAGCCCGAGAGCCTTCAGACCGGAGTTCACGGGCCCCTCGGAGTTGAGCAGCACGATCCAGGCGTACGTGCGGATGAGGAAGTTCGTCCAGAACGGCAGCACGACCGCCACCAGGGCGATCACCTTCCACCGGGCGGGCAGCCTCGCGATCAGGTACGCCGTGGGGTAGCCGAGCAACAGGGCGAGCAGCGTCGTGATCGCCGCGAGCTTCACCGACCCGGCCACCACCTCGAGGTAGAGCGGGTCGGCGAGGCGGGCGAAGTTCTCCCCGGTCGGCTCGTGGACCACTCCCCCGAACCGGCCCCGCCGGAACACGGTGTAGCTCAGCACCAGCGCCAGCGGGACCAGCAGGAAGACGGTCAGGAAGCCGAACCCGGGCCCCATCGTCGCGAGACGGCCGGACGCCTTCCCGAGCACGCGGACGGGCTGTCGGGCCGTCATTGCGCCGCCGAGACCTCGGTGGACAGGCGCGTGTACGCGGTGGACGCCTCGCCGAGGTCGACCAGGCTCTCACCCTTGAGCAGCTCGGACGGCGGCTCCGCCAGCGTCGGGTAGCTCTCGAGCAGCTTCGGGTCGACCTTGTCCATGGCCGCCTTGTTGGGGATCCTGTAGAGGATGTTCGCGGGCACCCAGCCGTGCACCTCGGGGTCGAGGATGTAGTTGACGAAGGCGTGCGCCGCCTCCTTGTTCCTGGAGCTCTTGAGGATCACCATCGTGTCCGCCCAGAGGTCGCTGCCCTCCTTCGGCACCACGAACTCGATGTTCTTCTCCGACGTCGGGCACCAGCCGTCCCACGCCTCGACCATCACGGCCTCGCCGGACTTGAGCCGGTCGCCGAACGTGGTGTCGTCGTAGGCCAGCAGGTCGGGCTTGACCTTCAGCAGCATCGCCTTGGCCTTGTCGAGCACCGACTGGTCGGCGGTGTTGACCGAGGCGCCGAGCAGCTTGAGCGCGGGCAGCGCCAGCCACCGCTCGGTGGTCATCATCGTGATCTTCTTCTTCAGCTCGGGGGCCGGGTCGAGCAGGTCGTTCCAGCTCGTCGGCGGGGTCTTCACCAGATCGCTGCGATAGCACAGCCCGGTGGTGCCCCAGGTGTACGGGACGGAGTAGGCGTTGCCCTTGTCGTAGGCGAGCTGCGACGCCTCGGGGTAGAGGTTCTTCAGGTTCGGGATCAGCTCGCGGTGGATGGGCTCCAGCAGGCCCTGCGCGTTGAGCGCCTGCGCGTATTGACCGGACACGAACGCCACGTCGATGCCGCTGTCGCCGCCGGCGGTCAGCTTGGCCACGATCGTCTCGTTCGTGTCGTGGATGGCGACCTTGGTGTCGAACCCGAGCTTGGCCTTCACCCGCTCCGGAAGGTCCTTCGGGCTGTAACCGTCCCAGATCGAGATCGTCAGGCTCTGCTTGGACAGGTCCGCCTTGGCGTCGAGGGCCGCGGGCGCGGAGTCGGCCGGCGAACCTCCGCCGCAGGCGGTCAGAGCGAACGCCAGGCAGGCGGAGGCCACGACGGGCACGCGACGAGTCATGGGGAGCTCCCTTGCGTGAGGATGGCGGCCAGTGTTGCAGGACAGCTCAACATAGACAAGACTTTGATAATTACGTCTACCTCAGCTTTTGTTTCCGTATTGAATCCATGTTCAGGAGATCGAGTGGAAGGGTCCCGCTGGCCTCGGGTGACCGAGGGGCCGGACGGCGTCCTCGCGCTGGAGGCGGGCGACGGCGTCACCGAGCGCGTTGTGCGCGACCTGGCGCGGGGGGCCGCTCCGCCGCCCTTCTCGGTGCGCGCGCTGCTGCCACTGCCGCCGGTGCCGCCCGGGGAGCGGCCGATCACGGTGGACCAGACCAACCACTCGGTGATCGCGGGCGAGACCGTGGTGGTCAAGTGGTTCCCCCGGCCCTCGCGGGCCCCGCACCCGGCGCCCGCCCTGCTCGCCCATCTGACCGGTTTCGCCCGTACGGCCACGCCGTACGCCGCGGTCTACTGGGAGGACGCGCTGGTCGCCCTGGTGACCGCGTACCTGCCGGAGGCGCGGGACGGCTGGGAGTGGTGCGTCGACGAGGCCGAGGCGGGCGGCACGGACTTCGCCGCCGAGATCGGCTCCCTCGCCGCCGAACTGCACCTCGCGATGGCCGCCCCGTCCGCGGTCTTCCCCGACCCCGTACGGCTGTCGCCGTCCGGCACCGGTGTGTGGCGTGAGCGGGCCGAGGAGGCGCTGCGCGAGGCGCTGACGCTGACGGACGGCGAGGACGGCGCGTGGCTGGCGGAACGGGCCGAGGCTCTGCGGCGCGAACTGGAGCCCCTCGCGTCGCTCGCCGCCACACCGCTGATCCGCATCCACGGCGACCTGCACGTGGGGCAGATCCTGCGGTGGCGGGACGGCTACGCGGTGGTCGACTTCGACGGCAACCCGACCGTGGCGGGCGCCGATCCGTACCAGCCGGCCGCCCGCGACCTCGCGCAGCTCACCACGAGTGTGGACCACGCCGGACAGGTGGCGGTCAGGCGGAGGTCCGCCGACCCGGCCGCGACGGCCGCCTGGGCCGTCTCTTCGCGGCGGAGACTTCGGACGGCCTACACGCGGACCCTGACGGAAGCCGGACGGTCCGGCCTGCTCGACGCGTCACTGCTGCGGCCGTTCGAGGTGGAGCAGGAGTGCCGGGAGCTGATCTACGCCGCCCGGCACCTGCCGCGCTGGCGGTACGCCCCGATGGGCGTGCTGCGGTCCTGGTTCGCATGAGCGGCCCGTGTGAGCGGCCCGCGTGAAGAGAGGGTGGAGCCGGTGAACTCGACGTTGTTCGGGGAGGACCTGGAGGCCAAACCGGCCGCGCTGGCCGCGCTGGCCCGGCTGCTGGACGCCGGCGACCCGTTCGAGGGGCTGGCTCGGCGGTTCGACCGGATCGTCTTCCTCGGTATGGGCAGTTCCCGCTACGCGGCGGGAGTGGCGGCGGCGCGGCTGCGGGCGGCCGGGGTGGACGCGGTCGCCGAGTACGCCTCCGCCGCGCTCGCCACCCCGCCCGGCCCTCGGACGGCCGCCGTCGTCGTCTCGGCGTCGGGCGGCAGCCGGGAGACCCTCGACGCCCTGGCCCGGCACACGGGCAGGTCGTTCGTCGTGGCGCTGACCAACCGGCCCGGCTCCCCGGTGACCGAGGGCGCCGACCTGGTGGTGCCGATGCTCGCGGGCGAGGAGCGGGGCGGCGTCGCCTGCCGGACATTCCAGCACACGCTCGCCCTCCTGCTCACGCTCGCCGAGGGCCCCACGGCCGTGGCGGGCCTCGTACGCCGGGCCGTGGAGGCCACCGCCGACCTCCTGGAACGGCGGCCGGAGTGGCTCGCGGACGCCGTGGCGCTGCTCGACGGGCCGCACGGCGTCTACACGATCGCCCCCGCCGAGCGGCTGTCGTCGGCCGAGCAGTCGGCGCTGATGTTCCGCGAGGGCCCGCGCCGCCAGGCCGACGCGTGCGAGACGGGCGACTGGGCGCACGTGGACGTCTACCTCACCAAGACCTGTGACTACCGGGCCGTCCTGTTCCCCGGCTCGCGGTACGACGACCAGGCGATGGAGTGGATCAGACAGCGTGGGTCGCGGGTGCTCACGGTCGGCGGCGAGGCCGAGGGGCAGGCGGCGGCGGTGCGGTACCGGCACGACGACGACCCGGGCGTCGCCCTGCTCACCGAGACGCTGGTACCCGAACTCGTCGCCGCCGCGCTCTGGGGGCGCGCGACCACGTGACAATCCTCGGCGCCGCGGGCTCTCCGCCCCGCGCCGCCCGGGACCGCGGCCACCGGACCGGCATCGCCTGCCGGCGAGCCGGAACGCCGCGAGGCGGCAGTGGCGGTCAGGACCGGGCGCGGTCGCCCAAGGCGAGCAGGACGTCCCTGAGCAGGTCGGCCAGGGCGCGTGCGGCCGGTTCCGGCACGTCCGCCAGCAGTTCCCGGTGCGCCTCGGTCGTGGCCAGCGACAGCTCCTCGGCCCGTTCGACCCCGAGCGGAGTCAGCCGGACCCATGAGCTGCGTCCGTCGGCCGGATCGGGCTCCCGCTCCACCAGCCCCGCGCCGGCCAGCCGCTGCAGGATGTTGCTCGTTCCCCCGGTCGTGAGCATCAGGTGGGAGGCGAGCCTGCCCGGCTTGAGCCGGTACGGCCGGCCGGCCCGGCGGAGTGTGGCGAGCACGTCGAACTCCGCGTACGTCAGGCCGTAGCGGGCGAGCACCGCCTGCGTGACCTCCTCGACGCGGGCCTTGAGCCTGCCGACGCGCTTGACGATCTCCAACTGGACGGTGGCCGCCTCCGGCAGTTCGGCCCGCCATCCCTCGATCATCTCGTCGACCCGGTCCCGCTGTCGCATGAGGTTGAGCCTAATCCCTCACGGTGATAGCTTTTCATAAAGCTTTCTGAAAAGCATTCTTGAAAGAGGGACTTCCGTGAGAACGATCATCGTCAACGGCACCGTCGTGGACACCGACCCGCATCCGCACGTCGTGCCGGACGCGGCCGTGGTCGTCAGGGACGGCGTCATCGT
This sequence comes from Microbispora triticiradicis, assembly GCF_005864065.1. Classification (NCBI taxonomy): domain Bacteria; kingdom Bacillati; phylum Actinomycetota; class Actinomycetes; order Streptosporangiales; family Streptosporangiaceae; genus Microbispora; species Microbispora triticiradicis. Next base: position 505,017 of record NZ_VANP01000006.1, read on the forward strand.
CTCGGTCGGCCCGCGTCCGGACGACCGGGGGGAGCACACCGAGATCATCGATGCCGCCGGCGGCATCGTGCTGCCGGGCTTCGTGGACACCCATCGCCATGTGTGGCAGAGCGTGCTGCGCGGCATCGCGGCCGACGCGACGCTCGGCGCGTACCTCGACCTGGTCGTCGGCGTCCTCACCCCGGCGTTCCGCGCGGAGGACGTGTACGCCGCCAATCTCTGGGGCGCGATCGAGGCGCTCAACGCCGGCGTCACCACCGTGTACGACTGGTCGCACATCCAGCTCACCCCTGACCACACGGACGCGGCCGTCGAGGCGTTGCGCGAGTCCGGCGTGCGGGCGGTCTTCGGGTACGCCCATCGGGGGACCGGCGACGCCGACCGCTTCGAGGACGAGGTGCGGCGGGTCCGCTCGGCGCTCCTGCCGTCCGACGACGGCTTGGTCACCCCCGCCTTCGCGGCCTGGGGGCCGGTCTACGGCTCGGTGGAGGCGGCGCGTGCCGACTGGGCGCTCGCCCGCGACCTCGGCCTGCGCCTCAGTCTGCACGCCACCGGCGAGGGCCCGGTCGAGCGGCTGCACGACGCGGCCTGCTCGGCCCGGACGTGCTGTTCGTGCACTGCAACGGCGTTCCGGACGAGTCGCTGAAGCTGGTCGCCGGCAGCGGCGGCACGGCCTCGGTGGCCCCGGCGGTGGAGTCCCAGATGGGGCACGGTCACCCCGAGACCGGCAGGCTGCGGTCGTTCGGGATCACCACGGGACTCGGCGTGGACACGGTGACCGACGTCCCCGGCGACATGTTCTCGGTGATGCGCGCCGGGTTCGCGACCGGACGCGCCCGCCCCGGCGCGCCCGCTCTCACGGCGGCGGACATGCTGCGCATGGCCACGATCGAGGGCGCGGCCGCACTGGGCATGGACGGCAGGACCGGCTCGCTGCGCCCCGGCAAGCAGGCCGACATCGTGATCCTGGACGCCTCGGCCCCTGGCCTCGCACCCGTGCACGACCCGGTGGCCGCGATCGTCACGGCGGCCGACACCGCCGCCGTCGACACCGTGCTGGTCGCCGGGCGGGTCGTCAAGCGCGGGGGCCGGCTGGTGGGCGTGGACGTGGACCGCGCCCGGAATCTCGCCATACGCGCGGCCCGGCAGGTGACCGCGCGGGCCGGGACTACATCCACGAGGTGACTTTTTTGCTCCGGTGACAACCGCCCTTTCGGGTGAGACCTTGAGTCAGGGCGGATTCAAGGGGGCGTCATGAGGGCCTGGTCGGTACCGGGCTACCGGGAGGTACGGGAACTCGGCGCGGGCGGCGCCGGGCGGGTCGTGCTGGCGACCTACACGACCACCGGCGCCTACGTCGCGATCAAGTATCTGCGCGAGGAACTGCGCCGGGATCCGCACTTCCTGGCCGGGTTCCGGCACGAGGCCCGGGTCATGGTGGAGCTGAACGACCCCAACGTCGTGCGCCTGTACGAGTACGTCGAGGCGCGCGACGGCGCGGCGATCGTCATGGAGCTCGTCGACGGCGTCTCCCTGCGCAGGATCCTCGCCGAGCACGGCTCGACCAGTCCCGAGGCCGCGCTGGTCGTGCTGAAGGGCTCGCTGGCGGGCCTGTCGGCCGCGCATGCCGCGGGCATCGTCCACCGGGACTACAAGCCGGAGAACGTGCTGGTCCAGGCCGACGGCGCGAGCAAGCTGTCGGACTTCGGCATCGCCACGCCGAGCGGGACGCCGGAGGCCCCCGCCGGCACCCCGCCGTACATGGCGCCCGAGCAGTGGTACGGCGGGCCCGCCGGTCCGGCCACCGACGTCTACGCCGCCACCTGCGTGTTCTACGAGTGCCTGACCGGGCGCAGGCCGTACCGCGCGCAGGACATGGCGGTGCTGCGCATGCTGCACCGCAGCGCGCCCGTCCCGGCCGGGGACGTGCCGGCTCCGGTGCGGGCCCTGGTCGTGCGGGGCATGGCCAAGAACCCGGCCGACCGGCCGCCGACCGCCCGGGCCTTCGTCGCCGACCTGGAGACGGCGGCGACCTCGGCCTACGGCCCCGACTGGGAGCAGCGCGGCCGCCGTCACCTGGCGGAACTGGCCACCCTGCTCGCGCTGACGTTCCCCCTGGCCACTCCGGCGGTGCCGGTCGAGGTGTCCACGTCGCTCGCCCGGACCGTGCTCGCCGAGCGGCTGACCCGCTTCGCCCCGCGCTTCGCCCTCGGCGCGGTCGTGCTGGCGGCCGTGGTGACCGCGGCGGTGGTCGCCGCCAACCGGCAGATGCCGGTCGCGCAGGGCACCCTGCTCACGCCGCCCCCGCCGCACAGCCTTCCCGCCGCGCCGCCTCCGGACACGGCCGGTCCGGTTCCGCCCGGGGCCACGGACTCGTACGGCCCCGGCCCCGCGGACCCCACTCCCGAGGACGTCGGCGGCGCGTCCGGAGGCGGCACGGACGGCGACACCGGCACCGGCGGCGGGTCCTCGGCGGCGCCCGGGACGGCGGGGCCCGTCCCCTCCCACATGAGCGCGACGAGGTCCCCGAGCCAGGCGCCGTCCCCGAGCCGTGCGCCGTCTCCCAGCCCCGCCCCGCCGCGGGTGACCGGGCTCGGCATCACCTCGTTCGACGGCCAGGCGGTGCTGGTCGACGTGCGGGCGAGCACGACGGGACGGGTGCTGCTCACCGCGCGGTTCGCCTCCGGGCCGTCGCCCGCCGCGCTCGTCGCCGCTCCGCCGCAGACGATCGCGCTACGGGGCGCCACCTCCTACCGGATGGGTTTCCAGCAGCCCTTCCCCTCCCCCGCGTGCGGGACGACCGTGCACCGCAGGGTCGAGGTGTCCACGGTCCCGGCCGCGCGGGGAGGCGCCGGTACGAGCGTGGCGACCAGGACCGTCGCCGGTCCCCGGTGCCCCAAGCCGGACGTGTCTCCGGTCGTCCCGGGCAACAGCCCCGGCCCGCGCGAGAGCCCCGTGCCGGCCGGAACTCCCGGAGTGCCCAGGACACCCGACGCACCGAAGACTCCCGATCCACCGAAGACTCCCGAAGCGCCGCGGACTCCCGAAGCGCCGCAGAGTCCCGACAGGCCGCGCACTCCCGGCGTGCCGCAGGACGGGCCACAGGACACGCCACGGAGCGCAACACAGACCGCGGCACAGAGCCCGGAGACCGCGCCGCTTACGGCGCGACAGGGGGTACAGCAGGGGGTGTCGCGGAGTCCCGAGGCGCCCGGGAACGCGGAGGCCGGAGAACCCCGGACCGCTGACTGAGTTTCGCCGGGACCGGTGAAATATTCACCGGCCGCCCCTCGCCCTTGCGGTGACTCCCGCCGCCCGCGCTCGCGAAGCGCCAGGTCAACGGCCCTTCACAAGCGCGGCCTGAGCACGGTGTGAGCACGGCGGGCACTCCGCCTCGTTGACGCGTCCGGGTCCGCCCGGGTTGGCTCGCGCTCAGCGCACCAGACCACCTTCCGGGGGCATCGGCGGTCCGAGTTGTTAACGCTCACATGAGGCATTCGTGCCGCCGTCGGCGGTCCCCACCAGCGCGTACGCGCAGCAGCGGAGAAACGTACCACTCGGAGAATGGGAAAAGCCTGTGCGACATGACAGCTCTTTTCGCCGGCGGTCGAGCCTGACGGCCGCCGCCGTCGCCGCGCTGCTGACGGCCGGCGCCGGGGTGGCCGGCGTCCACGTCGCGTCGGCGGCGACGGCCGGATGCCAGGTCACCTACACGGTGACCAGCGAATGGCCGGGCGGCTTCGGCGCGAGCGTCGGCATCCAGAACCTGGGTGACCCGGTCAACGGCTGGCGGCTGACCTGGTCGTTCCCCGCCGGGCAGACCATCACCCAGCTGTGGAACGGCACCCACACCCAGTCGGGCTCCCAGGTCACGGTCACCAACGCCTCCTACAACGGCGCCATCCCCACCGGCGGCAGCGTCTCCTTCGGGTTCAACGGAAGCTTCACCGGCTCGAACCCGAAGCCGGCGAGCTTCGCCCTCAACGGCGTGACCTGCACCGGCGGCGTCGCCTCCCCCACCGCCTCCCCCACCGCCTCCCCCACCGCCTCCCCCACCGTCACGCCCAGTCAGACTCCCAGCCAGACCCCCTCGCAGAGCCCTTCGCAGAGCCCGAGTCCGAGCCCGAGCCCGAGTCCGAGTCCGACGCCGAGTGCCACGCCGCCGGACCGCCCGATGATCAACAACAACTTCCCGGTCACGCGTGAGGGGGCGTACGGCACCAACCGATACACCGTGTTCCGCCCGTCGAACCCCTCCGCCGTCGGGCGCACGATGCCCGTGCTGGTCTTCGGCAACGGGGCCTGCGCGCACACGAACGGGAGCGAGGTCGTCCAGGCGCTGACGTTCATCGCGGCCCGCGGGTTCGTCGTGGTGGACACGGCGTCGGTCGACGGCTCGCCGAACGGGGTGAACAGCGGGTCGCCGATCCCGTCGCTGCTGACCGACGCGATCGGCTGGGCCGAGCGGGAGAACGCCCGGAACGGCTCGCCGCTCTACCAGCGTCTCGACCTGTCCCGGGTGGCCACCGCCGGGCACTCCTGCGGCGGGCTTGAGGCGCTGATCGCCGGGCAGGACCAGCGGGTCGACGGCGTGGTCTCCCTCGACAGCGGGTTGTTCGCCGACGGCTCGTTCGGCTACTCGCGCTCGGAGCTGTCCAAGCTGCACACGCCGGTGATGTTCCTGGACGGCGGGCCCTCCGACATCGCCTACGACAACACCCGGGCCAACTACGACCTGGTCAGGGTGCCGGCCGTGCTGGCCGAGCAGTCGCAGGCCGGGCACACCGGGTTCATCTTCGGCTCGCAGATGACCGAGGGCATGACCGCCGTGGTCCAGTTCCTGGACATGACGCTCAACGGCAACGCCACGGCGCGCTCGTACATCCTCGGCTCCTCGGGCCTGGCGGCCAAGGCGCAGTGGACGGTGCGCAGCAAGAACTTCTGACGCCGGCATCCCCGCCCCGCCCCCTCGCCGGACCCGGCGAGGGGGTCAGGGGCGCCGGGCGTGCCGGCCGGCGTCCACGAGCAGGGGCTCCGCCGGCCCGGCGGGCGGAGCGTCCTCCTCGTGGCCCTCGACCGACAGGTTCGGCAGCAGGCGGTCGAGCCAGCGCGGGATCCACCAGTTGAGCCGGCCGAGCAGCACCATCGTGGCGGGCACGAGGAAGCCCCGGATCAGGGTGGCGTCGACCGCGATGGCCACCGCGAGCCCGACCCCGAACACCTTGACGAGGGGATCGGGATAGGCGATGAACGCGGTGAACACCGCCACCATGATCAGCGCCGCGGAGGTGATGACCCGACCGGTCGACCCGAGCCCCTCGGCCACGGCGGCGCGGTTGTCCCCGCTGCGCGTGTAGGCCTGCCGTACGGAGGTCAGCAGGAAGACCTCGTAGTCCATCGACAGCCCGAACAGCACGGCGAACAGCATGAGCGGCACGTAGGTGTCGATGGGCACGGAGAAGAACAGCGTCGCGAGGTAGGACCCGTCGGCCGAGACCGGCGGGTCCATGCCGACCACGCGGCTGCCCAGGCCCTGAGAGAACACCACGGCCAGCGCGCCGAAGGCGGCCCCGAGGGAGACGAGGTTCATCACCGCGGCCTTGACCGCGACCAGGGGCGCGCGGAAGGCCAGCAGCAGGAGCAGGGCGCTGAGCAGCACGACGACGCCGACGACCAGCGGAGTCCTGCTCATCATGCGGTCGCCCGCGTCGGCCATGCCGGCCACCTCGCCGCCCACGTGCAGGCGCGCCCCCGGCACCTGGACGGCCCGCACCCGCTTCACCACGTCGAGGGCCCGCGGGTCGCTCGGCGCGTAGTCGGGGACGACCTGGAACAGCACCGAGCGGCCGTCGTCGTTGACCATCGGCGCGGCGACGAACGCGACGCCCTCGATGTGCTCGATCCGCTGCCGCAGCACCTGGACGAGCGGGTCGGGCGGCGTGGAGTCCGCGATCCTCTCGTCCGTCTCGGCGACCGCGATGAGCCCGGCGTTGGCCCCCGGGCCGAAACCGGCCTCGATCAGCTCGTACGCCCGCCGGGCCGACGTGCCCTTGTCGCCGTACCCGTCGTCGAGGGGGCCCAGCTTCATCGTGACGGCTGGGGCGGCGAGCGCCACGAGCACGACGACGGTGACGGCGAGCACCCGCCAGGGGCGGCGCGCCACCCACAGGCCGAGCCTCGTCCAGCCCGTCGCCGGGCCGTCCCGGCGGGCGGCGCGCCCGAAGAACGGCAGCCGCAGCGCGTTGATCCGCTGGCCGAGGATGCCGAGCAGCGCCGGGACCAGCGTGATCGACGTGAGCACGGCGCACACGACCGAGACGCCGGTGATCCAGCCGAGCGTGGCCAGCAGCGGGAACCCGGCGAGCATCAGCGCGCTCAGGGCGATCACGACCGTGCCGCCGGCGAACAGCACGGCGCCGCCGGACGAGGCGGCCGTGCGCCGGACCGCCTCGTGCACCGCGACCCCCCGGGCCAGCAGCGCCCGGTGCCGGGACAGCAGGAACAGCGCGTAGTCGATGCCGACGCCGAGGCCGATCATCGTGGCCAGGATGGACGCCGTCGAGGGCACGTCCACGATGTGGCCGAGCAGCCCGATGAGGCCGAGCCCGACGCCGATGCTGACGATCGCGGTGAAGATCGGCACGATCGCGGCGACCAGCGTGCCGAAGGCGAACAGCAGCACCAGCAGCGCGACGACGACTCCGATGACCTCGCTGACGCCGGTCTTGATCTGCTTGTCGGCGGGAGTGGAGCTGTCGGAGGGGACGACCTCGATGCCCGCGCGGGCCGCCGGAGCGGCGGCGGCGGCGAGCTGTTCGGAGGTCTGCGCGATCTTGGTGGTGTCCTGTCCCCGCAGCCGCACGGTGATGACGCCGATGCGCAGGCTCGGCGACATGCCGCCCACCCGGTACGGCGTCTCCACCTGGGCGACGTGCGGGGTCCGCCGCAGGGCGTCCATCGACCGCTCGACGGCCTTCTTGCGGGCCTTCTCGTTCAGTGTGCCCTTCGGGGTGTACAGGACGAGCTGCACGGTCCCGCCCGGGTCGAACCCGGGGCCGAAGCCCTCGCGCATGAGCTCGTGCGCCCGCTGCGCGTCGGTGCCGGGGATCGCCACGTTGTTGTTGACCGGCCGGCCCCACACCACCGTGCCCGCGGTCAGCAGCCCCGCCGCGAGGACCCACAGCGCGAGCACGAGCAGGCCGTGCCGAGCGCACCATTCGCCGAGCCGCCCAAGAAGCCCGCTCATCGTCGACCGTCCGTCCCCGGGTAGCACGTCACGACGGCCGTACCCTACGGCCGCACAGTACGAGGGTAGAGGCAGGAGATCGGGGGGCGGACGCCACCTTCGCCCTACGTGACCGTGGTGGTCCGGTTACCCGCAGGCGACATCGGCGGGGCCGGCGACCCCCCGCCCGGGTCTCCCGGCGAGGCGGTCGCGGAGTTCGGAAAAGAACATTTCATGCGGCTCGCCGGGCCGATACCTCCCCCGTGACCCGCGTGCGCGCCGGGCCGCCCAGGGTGTGGCGCGGTCAAGGGCGGTCCGGCCCACGAACGCACCCCCGCAGGTGATCGGGCAGACTCCGCCGCCGCCGTCGCGGCGTTCGAATTCTGATATCCATATCCCCTTGCGATCACCGCCGGGGCGCGTCACATTTCGTGTGAACGTTCAACCTTTATGCCGCGTCCTAGGAACACCAGCGGACCCGATGTGAAGGGGGTGACGGCCAGCCGTGGACGTACCGGCCGTCGGGGAGGGCCGCGCGGGCGCGCTCGGCCAGGTGGTCTCGGCCCTGTCGAGCACCCCCCGGACCGTCCTCATCGTCGGCGAGCCCGGAATCGGGAAGACCCGCCTGCTCGGCGAGGCGGCGGCGCGGCTGGAGGGCTTCCGCGTGCTGCGCGGCCGGGCGCGGGAACTGGACGGCGGACGGGCCTACGCTCCCCTGGTCGACGCCCTGGGCTCGCTGCGCGGCGAGGTGGCCGGCGTCCTGTCCGACCTGCTGGAGGCGATCGACGAGGCAGCGCTCGGGGAGCCCGCCGCCGCGCCCGGCGCGATGGCCGCCCGGCTCCTGGAGTCGCTGCCCGGCCCCACCCTCCTCGCCATCGACGACATCCACCTCGCCGACGCCGACACGCTGAGCGTGCTGCGGGCCCTGCCGCACCGGCACGACTCCGTCGCCATCCTCGGCACCGCGCGGCATCCGCCCGCTCTCGACGTGGACCTGTCCGTACGGCTCCAGCCGCTGACCATGCCCGAGGTGGCGGAACTGGTCACCACGCTGCTCGGCCGTACGCCGAGCGACGCCGTCCTGCGGCGGATCCACGCGGTGAGCCGGGGCAACCCGTGGTTCGCGCAGGAGGCGGTGCTGACGCTGGTGCAGGGCGGCGCGGTGCGCTCGGCGGACCCGGGGGCCCGGCGCGGCGCGATCCTCAGCCGGCTGTTCCAGCGCGACCGGGGCGGCCGCGACCTCGCCCGCGTGCTGGCCGCGCTGTCGCGGACCAGGGAGGCCGCCGACCTGGCGGCGCTCGCCGAGCTGGCCGGGCTGCGCCCGGAGCAGGCCGAACGCGCCTTCGAGGCCCTGGTGCGGGACGGCGTGGTCGCCCGGAGCGGCGACGGCTACGCCCTGGCCCACCCGCTGGTCGCCGAGGCGCTGTACGACGACCTCGGCCCCGCGGGGCGGCGGGACGTGCACCGCCGCATCGCCGACATGCTCGAAGGCGACGGGCTGACCGGCACCCGGCGCGTGCTGGAGTGGGCCACGCACATGGCCGAGGCCGGCCCGCCCGCGCGGGCCCTGCCGGCGGTGCTGCGGGCGGCCGACCTGACCCGCTGGACCGCGCCGCTGTCGGCCGCGCACTGGTACGGCAAGGCCGCCGAGCTGTCCCCCGAGCCGGGCGAGCTGCTGGCCAGGCAGGCCCTGGCCTACTGGAAGGGCTCGCGGCCCGCGCTGGCGCTCAACTCGGCCCAGCGTGCCCTCGCCGTGCTGCCCGCCGGGCGGCGCCGCACCCAGGCCGCGTACACCGCCGTCGGCGCGGCGCACGCCATGGGGTGGTACGAGGTGGCGCTCGACGTGGCCCGCCGCCAGATCCCGAAGGCCGACGACGCCTCGGCGCTGCTCGCCCAGCAGGCGCTGGTCAGCGCGGAACTGGGCCGCCCCAGCCGCGACATCGCCCGCCGCGCCTGGGAGAGCGTCGCCGACTGCCCTCCGCAGGACCGCGCGATCGCGGTGGGCTGCCTGGCGATCCACGCGCTGGTGCGGGGCGACTGGGCCGAGACCCAGCGGGCGGTCGACGAGCTGCTCGCCTTCGCCGCCGCGCTGCCGCCCGGCGCCCGCCTCGCGTCCCTGGAGTCGGCGGCACACGTGCTGGCGGCGGCCGGGCAGCGTGCCCGCGCCGCCGAGGTGCTGGAGCAGGCCGAGCAGATCCACCGCGGGCTCGGCTGGCACGACATCGCCGGGCAGCACGTGCGGACCGTCGCGGTCATCCGGCGGCTCGGCGGCGACTGGGACCGCGCGCTCCAGGAGATCGCGGTCGCGGCCCGGGGGCTGGCCGAGGCGGGCCTGCTGGAGAACCTCGCCCTGCTGCGCAACATGGAGATCGACATCCTCCTCGACCAGGGCAGGCTGGAGGAGGCCGAGCGGGTCCTCGCCGAGCCGCCGCCCGGCTGCGCCATGCAGGACGGCCTGCGCTGCACGTTCCGCGCGCGCCTCGCACACGCCCGGGGCGACCTCGCCGCGGCGCGGCGCGAACTCGGCCGGGCGCTCGCCTGCGACGTGCCGGACGTGGTGCACCGGGCCCTCGCCGTACAGGTGTTCATCACGGGATCGGCGGGTGACGGCGCGGCCTGCCGGGCGGCGGCCGCCCGGCTGGACGAGCGGTCGGCGAACGGCAGCCCCCGGACCCTGCTGGCCGCCGACCTGGCGGTGGGCTGGGCGTTCCGCAAGCCCGCCCGGGCGGGCGCGGCGCTGGAGCGGGCCCGGGCCGACGGCCTGCCGTTCGAGGAGGCGCGCGCCCGGCTGATCCTCGGCGCGCTGGGCGACACGGCTCAGCTCCCCCGCGCGCACACCATCTTCACCCGGCTCGGCGCGGCTCCCTGGGCGGAGATGTCCGGGCGCCGCCTGCGGGAGGCCGGGATGGTCCCCGAACCCGAGGGCCGCCTCACCCCGGGCGAGCGCCGCGTCATCGAACTGGTCGCGGGCGGCCTGAGCAACCCCGAGATCGCCGAGGAGCTGCACTACAGCCGCAAGACGGTGGAGGTGTACCTCACCCGGGTCTACGCCAAGACCGGGCTGCGGTCCCGCGTGGAGCTCGCCCTGGCCGTCGCGCGCGGCGAGCTGTGAACGGCCCCTTGGCCACGGGCGTGTCCCCGGCGGCTGGACGACGCCGGCGAGATGCCGCACACGCTGGCCGTGATCAGGCGGCGGGGAAGTCGGTGGCGGGCGCGCTGAGAGCGGTGGCCTCGACGTTCGCCCGCAGGGCCTCGACCTTGGCCACGGCGTAGGAGTGGGCGTCCGAACCGAGCAACTGCCGCAGCGGGCCTTCCCCGGCCAGGACCCGCCCGATGATCGCGCGGGCGCCCATGACCGGGTCGCCGAGCTGGCTGCCCTGGAGTTTCAGGTGATCGAGGATCATCTCGCGGATGGCCGGGTAGTGCGCGGTCGTCTCCGCGGGCAGGACGAGGCTGTCCGTGGTGAGGAAATCGGTGCGGAAGTAGCCGGGCTCGACGATGGTGACCTCGACGCCGAACTCCGCCACCTCGGCGGCGAGCGCCTCGCTCAACCCCTCCAGCGCGAACTTCCCGGCGCAGTAGAGGGCCCAGCCCGGGACGGCGGTCAGGCCCAGGATCGAGGACACGTTGACGATATGGCCACCTCGTTGCCCGCGGAGGATCGGCAGGGCGGCGCGCAGCACGTTCCACACGCCCACGACCTGGACGTCGAGCATGTCGCGGACCTCGCGGTCCCCGGTCTCCTCCACCGCGGCCAGGAATCCGTAGCCCGCGTTGTTGACGACGACGTCCAGACCGCCGAAGCGTCCGGTGGTCTCCCGGACCGCCCGGCTGACCGCCTCCTCGTCACGCAGGTCGACGGTGAGCGGGAGAAGGCGCGACATCTCGATCCCGCCGCCGAGTGCGGCGAGCAGCCGCTCCGGCGACCGCGTCGTCGCGGCGACCTGGTCTCCGCGCTCCAGTATCTGCCTGACCAGTTCGAGGCCGAGGCCGCGCGAGGTGCCGGTCACGAACCACGTGGCAGGCCGGTCTGCTGGGAAGCTCATGGTGTTCCTCTCGAATGTCGCGAGTGGCGCCGGCCGGGAGGCCCCCAGGACCGGCACAGCACCAGCTTCCTTCGCCGCGACCCGCCGTGGACGTCCATATCGCGCCCTGCGCAACCGCGCACCGGGCAACCTAGGACGCACCGGACCACCCAGGACCGCGCGGCAGCGTGGACACTGGATTCGTGGCCGGAACCAATCGTGAGCTCGCCGACTTCCTCAGACGCGCCCGTGGCCAGGTCGACCCCTCGCGGGCGGGCCTGCCCCCCGACGGCCGCGTGCGACGCGTCCCGGGCCTGCGCCGCGAGGAAGTCGCTCTCCTGGCCGGAGTCTCGACCGACTACTACGCACGCCTCGAACAGGGCCGGCGCATCGTCCCCTCGACGACCGTCGTCGAGGCCATCGGCCGTGCTCTCGGGCTCGACGACGCCGGACGCGCGCATCTGCACGACCTCATGGGGATGACCGCGGCCCCCGTCCGGCGCCGAACTCGCGGCGTCCAGCGCGTGCGCCCCGGGCTCTACCAGCTCCTCGACGCCCTCGACGGCGAGCCCGCCCTCGTCCTCGGCCGCCGCACCGACGTGCTCGCCGCCAACGCGATGGGGAAAGCGCTGTTCACGGACTTCGACCGGATGCCGCCGAGGCGGCGCAACTACGCGCGATGGATGTTCCTCGACGACGCCCGATCGCTGTTCGTGGACTGGGAGGTCCAGGCACGCGCCGTGGTCGAGAGCCTGCGGCTCGACGCGGGCCGCGACCCGGACGACCAGGCCACCGTCGCGCTCATCGCAGACCTGCGCGAGCACAGCCGTGAGTTCGCCCACTGGTGGGAGCAGCACCGCGTCCACCAGCGCACCCACGGCTCCAAACGCCTGCGGCACCCTCTCGTCGGCGAGCTGACCGTCGAGTACGAGACCCTCTCCCTGCCCGGAGACCCGGAGACGACGCTCTTCGTCTACACCGCCGAACCCGGCTCGTCCTCGAAACGCGCCCTGGACCTTCTCGCGAGCTGGACCGCCGAGACCCTGGCGGTTCGCCGCGGACATTAGGGATCTCCCTACTGGGCCTCGCGCGCGCGGAGGGCCAGGCTCGGGAGCATGGAGTCACCGATCCTTCGGTTCGCCGACGCGGTCTGGCGTGGTTCGGTGCGTCCCGAGGACGTGCCCGTCTCCGATCTGCGCCGGGACGGGGTGCAGGAGATCGCCTACGGCGTCGCGATGTGGCCCGCGTGCGGGAACGTCTACGTGGTCCGGGGCGAGGACGGACTGGCTCTCTTCGACACGGGTGACGCCCACGAGGCGTCGCCGTCCTACCGAGCGATCAGGAAGTGGTCGGCCGAGCCGCTCAAGTACGCGATCTTCTCGCGGGGCAGGGCCGACCGGCTGGCGGGCCTGGAGGAGTTCGACGCGGAACCCGGCCCGCGGCCGCTGGTGGTGGCGCAGGAGGGACTGGTGCGCCGGCTCGCCCAGCAGGGCAGGACGGCCGGCTACAACGCCACCGTCGACCTGCGCGAGCAGGGGTTCCCGCGGGTGGTCTGGCCGCTGCCGCACCGGCTGCCCGACCTGACCTACCGCGACCGGCTGTCGCTGTCGCTGGGCGACGTCACGTTCATGCTCACCCACGCCCACGGCGCCACGGACGACGCCACCTGGGCGTTCCTGCCGGAGCGCGGGGTGCTGCTGACCGGGGACCTGTTCGGCTGGACGGTGCCGGGCGCGGGCGACCCGCAGCGGGTCCAGGGCTACCCCGACGAGTGGGCCGTGGCCCTCCGCGCCATGGCCGCGCTCGACGCGGACCTGCTCCTCCCCGGCCGGGGCCTGCCGATCTGCGGCGCCGCCCGGGTGCGCCGGGCGCTCGCCGACACCGCCGACTACCTCGACAGCCTGGTGGAGCAGACGCTCGACCTGATGAACTCCGGCGCCCGGCTGGACGAGATCCTGCACGAGGTCAAGCCGCCGCCCGCGCTCGCCGCACGCGTCTACCTGCAGGAGCACCACGACGAGCCCGAGTTCATCGTGCGCAACATCTGGCGGTTGCACGGCGGCTGGCACGACGGCAACCCGGCCAACCTCAAGCCCGCGCCGGACGCGGTGTTCGCCCGCGCGGTCGCCGAACTGTCCGCGGGCGCGGCGTCGGTCGCGGGGCGTGCCGTCTCCGCGGCGGCCGACGGCGACCTGCGCCTCGCCTGCCAGCTCGCCGAGCTCGCCGCGCAGGCCGAGCCCGACGACCACCAGGTCCACGAGATCAGGGCCCTCGTGTACGCGCTGCGGGTGCAGCAGGAGCCCGGAACCATCGCCCGCGGCGTCTACGCCTGGGCCGCCGCCGAGTCACGCAGCAAGATCACCGGCCTGGACCTCCTCGACGTCTACCACGACGTCACCGAGGGCCGGGTGTGGTGGCTGCCGGTCGCCAACTGAGGCCGGCACCGACGACGTCGTCCGTCACGACGGCCGGCGGGCGCCTGGAGGGGAGCGCCCGCCGGCCCTGCCGGTAACCTTCCTGTCGTGCTCGAACAGATCACGGCGACGCGGTACGTCGCGCCGCTGCGCGAGGGCGGATCGCTGCCCGGCGTCGTCGAGGCCGACGACCTCGGCACCTACGTCGTGAAGTTCCGCGGCGCGGGCCAGGGCAGGCGGGTGCTCGTCGCCGAGATCGTCTGCGCCGAGATCGCCCGGCGGCTGGGCTTCGCCACGCCGGAGCTGAAGGTCGTCGACGTCGATCCCCAGCTCGGCGCCCGTGAGCCCGACGAGGAGATCCAGGACCTGCTCACCGCGAGCGCTGGGCACAACCTCGCGATCGACTTCCTGCCCGGCGCGCTGGGCTTCGACCCGCTCGCCTGGCAGCCCGACGCCGGGTTCGCCTCCCGGGTGCTGTGGTTCGACGCGTTCGTGCACAACGTGGACCGGAGCTGGCGCAACCCCAACCTGCTGGTGTGGCACGGCGGGGCGTGGCTGATCGACCACGGCGCGGCCCTGTGGTTCCACCACAACTGGCCGACGGCCGACCCCCGCCGCCGGTTCGACGGCCGCGACCACGTGCTCGCGCCGTTCGCGACCCGGCTCGGCGAGGCCGACGCCGACCTCGCCGGGCGCGTCACCCGAGAGCTGCTCGACGAGGTGACCGCGCTGGTGCCGGACGAGTGGCTGGAGGACGAGCCGGGCTTCGCGGACGCGGAGGCCGTACGGCGGGCCTACACCGAGCACCTGCTCGCCCGTGTCGCCGGGCCGCGCGACTGGCTGCCGGACCCGGGCGAGGCCCCCGCCCCGCGCGGCGAGCGGGGCGCGACGATCGGCGGCTTCTGGCGGGCCGCGCGGGAGGCCGGACGATGAGCGGGCGGGACGTCTACGAGTACGCGGTGATCCGCGTGGTGCCGAGCGTCGAACGGGGCGAACTGGTCAACGCCGGCGTCATCCTCTACTGCCAGCCACGCGGCTATCTGTGCGCGCGGGCCGAGCTGGACGAGTCCCGGCTGCTCGCGCTGGGCGCGCCGGTGGACCTCCCCGGCGTGCGGCTGGCCCTGGCGGCGTACGAGCGGGCCTGCGGCGAGGAGGCGGGGCCGTTGTGCGGGGAGCCGCTCGGCGCCCGGTTCCGCTGGCTCACCGCGCCGCGCAGCACGGTCGTGCAGACCGGGCCGGTGCACGCCGGGCTGACCGGCGACCCGGCCGCCGAACTGGAGCACCTGCTGACCCGGCTGGTCAGGCCGCCGGCCGCGATCAGAACAGCACGGACATGAACGAGTCGACCTCCTGGAAGCCCACCTTGCGGTAGACGGCCCTGGCCGGGAGGTTGAAGTCGTTCACGTAGAGGGTGACGACCGGGGCGAAGTACTTCAGCGCCTGCTCCACCACCGCGGCCATGCCCGCCACGGCGTGGCCCCGGCCGCGCAGGTCCGGGTGGACCCACACGCCCTGGATCTGGCAGGCGTGCGGCGTGACCGCGCCGATCTCCGCCTTGAAGACCACCTGGCCGTCGTCGATCCGGGCGTACGAACGCCCGATGCGGATCAGTTCGGCGACCCTCGACCGGTAGAGCGCGCCGCCGTCGCCGTTGTCCGGTGAGACGCCCACCTCCTCGGTGAACATCGCGACGCACGCGGGCAGCAGGATGCCGAACTCCTCGGGGCGGACCCGCCGTACGAGCGGGTCCGGCTCGACGGCGGGCGCGGAACCCGTGGCCATGACCGGCTGGGCCGACCGGATCGCGCGGGCGACGCCCCAGTGGGGTTCGAGCCGCTCCCAGAGTTGTCCGACGGCGGCGGCCGGGCCGACGATGGACGAGCAGCGGCGGCCCTGCCTGCGCGCCCGTTCGGCGAAGGCGTGCACGGCCTCACGGGTGGCGTTGACGGGCACCAGGTTGGCCCCCGCGTAACACAGGGACACCAGCCCGCCGCGCGGACCGTATCCCCACATCTGGCCGCCCAGCCGCGAGGGGCTGAGGCCGACGGCCCTGACCCTGGCCGCTACGAACACGTTGGCGACCGGATCGGTGTCGAGGAGCGTCAGCACCTCGTCCCGATCACCGTCGTCGAGCACGCGCGACGCCGATGTGCGCAGCATCACGGGCCCAGCCTACGCGAAGGGTTCACGTTTGGGATGTATCGGCCCGCCCGGGCCTCACCGCCGTACGGCGGATTCGTGAGCGGCCGCGCCCGGCGCCGACGACACGGTCACCGGAGCCGCCCTCGGCGAGGGGTCGGCCGGGCAGCTCGCGCCGGTTCCCCGCGCGCCCCTGCGCTGCGGCGGCGCCGTCGCGTCCCGCAGGTAGGCGGCGAGGTACCGGTCGACACACGCGTTCCCGGCGAGGGACACGCCGTGGTTGCCGCCGCCCGAGGTGACCAGCCGCGCGGTCGGGAACCGGCGGCGCATCCGCAGCGCCCCTTCGTACGGCGTGGCGGCGTCCCGCTGGGCCTGGATCAGCAGGATCGGCGGCAGCTGCGCGGTGCCCACCTTGACCGGCGTGCCGCCCTTCTCCGGCCAGAAGGCGCACGGCGCGTTGTAGACGGCGTTGGGCCAGGCCATGAACGGCGCCTCCGCGTGCAGCCGCCGCGTGTCGTCGTGCCAGCGGGCCCAGGACCGGGGCCAGGGCGTGTCGCGGCACTCCACCCCGAGGTAGACGGCGTAGGCGTTCTCCTTCTCCGCGTCGATCTCGGCCTCGCTGTGGAAGAGCCGCACCAGGATCGAGGGGTCGCCCCGGTGGACGTAGGCCGAGAAGGCGGCGGCGAGGTACGGCCAGAGCCGGTCGGTGTAGGCGCCGTTGGAGAACACGTCGTCGAGCTCGCTCGGGCCGACGACGCCGCCCGCCGGGCGGTCCCGCAGGCGGGCACGCAGGGCGTACCAGGCGTAGGAGACCGCGGCCTGGCTCGCGCCCAGCCGGTAGACGTCGTCGTGCCCGGCCAGCCAGGCGAGGAAGTCGCGGTGGCGCCGGTCGAAGCTGCGGTCCTGGGCGATGTTGGCGTCGTACCAGTCGACATCGGGGTCGACGACGCTGTCGAGCACGAGCCGTCGCACCCGCCGGGGGAACAGGGTGGCGTAGACGGCGCCCAGATAGGTGCCGTACGAGTAGCCCAGGTAACTGATCCTGTCCTCGCCGAGGGCCGCCCGGATCGCGTCCATGTCCCGCGCGTTGTTCTCGGTGGTCAGGTAGGGCAGGAACCAGGCCCAGCGGTTGCCGCAGCCTTCGGCGTACTGCCGGGCCCGGCCCGCCAGCACCTGCTCGTCGGCGTCGTCACGCGGCACGTTGTCGGGGCGGGGCGCGGCGAAGAAGCGCGCCGGGTCGACGCACGACAGCGCGGGCTTGCTGGGGGCCACCCCGCGCGGGGCGAAGCCGACGACGTCGAACCGCGCGGCGACGTCCGCGGGCAGCCGGGCCGCCACGTACCCGGCCAGGCTCAGGCCCTCGCCGCCCGGCCCGCCCGGGTTGACCAGCAGCGCGCCGAGGTGGTTGCCGTCGCGGGAGACCGTGCCCCGGATGCGGTTGAGCGCCAGCGAGATCCGCTGGCCGTACGGCTCGGAGTAGTCGAGCGGGACGTCGAGCGTGGCGCACTCCTGCACGGGCTCCCGCCGCGCGCCCCCTCGTGACATATCGCGAGACGTCTGGGAGGCGGCGGAGTCCAGCAGGCCGCCGGAGGACGTCTCGCCGAGGGCGTCCTGGGAGGGGCAGGGCCGCCACTCCAGGGGCCGCTGCGGCGGCCCCCAGCGGCCGGCCCAATGGTCGGGCCGGTGCTCGCCCCTCTGCTCGGCTCCGTGCTCGCCCCACGGCCGCTCCCGCGGCGTCGCGCCGTGGGCCGCCGCCCCTCCCGGTACGGCGAGCCCGGCGACCAGAGCCGCCACTCCCGCGACCACACCAACGACCCGCTTCACCGGCAACGCTCCTCTGCTCCTGTACGGCAGAGGCAAGCCTCGCGGTGTGATCGCGGCGCTACGCCCGGTACTACCCGGTCATTGCCATTGTGTAGTCAGAGTATTGCTTGTTGTAACGACTCGCCTCTTGGTCAGCGGACGACGACCTCGGGGCCGCCGGCCTCGTCGTCGTCGAGGTCCACCTCGACGCCCATCTCCTCGGCCAGGCGCAGGGCCTCCTCGATCAGGGTCTCGACGATCTGCGACTCGGGCACGGTCTTGATGACCTCGCCCCTGACGAAGATCTGGCCCTTGCCGTTGCCCGAGGCGACGCCG